>NZ_BAAGTF010000010.1:0-325306 GCF_054782055.1 Aliiglaciecola aliphaticivorans | reverse complement strand
TTTTTAGCTCAACGGATATTGCTACATAAACGTTTTAAAGTCACAGCAGCAATGCTCCTAGCAGCGCAAAATGCGCTACTCAAGGAAACAATATGTGTATAAAAAATGTGGGGAGCCTACAGGCTTCAGCCCGTGGAAAACATAACGGAGATAATATAGTAATATACAAAGGCGGTACTTCTAAAAACTACAGAGGGATAGGGTTATCAATTAAGCGTTTGATTATGATTCAACAATTGCCGCTCTAAGTCGATTAGCCCTATTAATTTAGGCTAGTTTGCATTACTATTTAGCGCTTCTAAATTAGGATTAATTGGAGTTTATAAATGCAAGATCAAAGTTTTGAGAAAGACCCCTTTAGTTGGACATATTTATTGGTGGCGCTTGTTGTCCTACTGGCACTTCCTCTTTTACCTGCGATTGCTGGTTGGCTTACGTTTTACTTATAAATCCAAGAACTAAGCGAGCCACTAAGAGGAAGTTTGTGTCAGCTGAATATATAAAATCAATCGTAAAAACCGTCCCTGATTATCCTAAACCGGGGATATTATTTCGTGACGTAACATCAGTATTAGAAGATCACACTGCATTTTCCAGCAGTATTGCTTTGTTACTTGAAAAGTTCGAACCACTTAAGTTTGATAAAATTGCAGGAACTGAAGCCCGTGGTTTTTTGTTTGGAGCGCCACTAGCCATTGAAATGGGAATAGGTTTTATCCCTGTCCGCAAACCAAATAAATTACCGCGTGAAACTATTTCAGAATCATACGAATTGGAATATGGAATGGACATGCTTGAGATCCATTCTGATGCAATTAAACCAGGTGAAAAAGTTTTGATGATAGATGATCTGCTTGCTACTGGCGGTACCATGGTTGCAACAGCGAATTTGATTCGTAAACTCGGTGGAATCGTTGAACATGCCGGTTTTATTATTTCTCTTCCTGATTTGGGAGGCGAAGAAAAACTAAATGCCCATGGCGTTCAATGTCATTCTTTGTGTGATTTTGATGGTGAATAACGTCTAATGGCTTATCAAGTTCTTGCGCGTAAATGGCGACCTAATCGTTTTTCGGAATTAGTCGGACAAGAACATGTTGTCACAGCAATATCGAATGCCTTAGATAATAATAGACTCCATCACGCATATCTTTTTACCGGGACTCGTGGGGTCGGTAAAACCACAATAGCACGCATATTTTCTAAAAGTCTGAATTGTGAAACGGGATTAAGCGCTAACCCGTGCGGGGAATGCCATACTTGTTTGGACATTGAAAGTGGTCGTTACGTTGATTTGTTGGAAATCGACGCTGCATCTAGAACAAAAGTAGAAGATACGCGAGAGTTACTCGATAATGTTCAATATAAACCAACACGTGGGCAGTTTAAGGTATATTTAATCGATGAAGTGCATATGTTGTCTAAACATAGTTTCAATGCACTTTTAAAAACCCTAGAAGAGCCGCCTCCACACGTAAAGTTTTTACTCGCAACAACAGATCCGCAAAAGCTACCTGTAACTATACTGTCCCGCTGTTTACAATTTAATCTGAAAGCGTTATCTCGGGAGCAAATTACTCAACAGCTAAGTTATATACTTTCTGAAGAAGATATTGTTAGTGAACCACAAGCATTATCGCAATTGGCGCGAGCAGCACAAGGGAGCATGCGTGATGCGTTGAGTTTGACTGACCAAGCCATAGCGCAAGGAGATGGTAAGGTAACAAATACCATAGTGACTGATATGCTAGGTCTAATGGACAAGGGCCAGATTGTTAAACTTCTACATACAGTTTTTAACAATGAGCCACCTCAAGTCATGGCGCAAGTCGAATCAATGTCACAGCAATCTGTTAATTATGAACAAGTGCTAGCAGAGTTAATGAGTTTGTTGCATCAAGTTGCGCTAACTCAGTTTGTGCCAGAGGCCTGTAAACTGGAAACGGTATCAGCGCGAGCAGTTTATCAGTTGGCAAAAATGTTACCTCCAGAACAGGTTCAACTAGCTTATCAAATTGCGTTGCAAGGAAAGAAAGATATTATACATGCAGCAGATGCGCGCATTGGTTTGGAAATGACTCTGTTACGGATGTTAGCATTTAATCCTGCACCAATTTCATTATCGATTGGAGAGACTAACAACCTAGCTACCCAAGAAAATTTAACATCTTTACCCGTGAATAGCGGCCTAGATGAAAAAAAAACGGTTGAAAATGTCGACTCTAACAATAAAGAGGTAGTGGAGGGGCTTTCAGCTCAACAAGTTGATATCATTCGCCAAGCTAATAGTTTAGGCGCACCGCAACCAGAGCATACAAAATGCCCAGATAGCGAGCATAGCAAACCAATAGGATCACCCCAGCAAGATTCTACCACTAGAGTAGTTGCAGAAGAGGCTATCAAGCAAAGAAGTAATACTGACCTAGAACATGACGACAAAGCTATAGATCCCGATACCCAATCAAGCCAATACCCCTATGAAAATTCAGATGTCTATCATCAAGAGTTTTTACAAGAACAAAGCAATTTAGCTGATTTTCATGAAGACAACAGCGCCCAACGTTTGTATGAAGGTGAGGTTAATAGTGTAGTCAATGCTGACACTGGTGCTTTGCAATCTGAAGCGCAAAACTCTAATGTTCCTTTATCTACCAATTCCTTATCAGCGACGGAAAACCTTATCGCCTTAAAGCAAAAGCTTTCTAAGTTAGAAGTGGCTTCACAGGAAGAGGAAAAAAAAGAAAATAAGTCGACAGAAGATTTTATACCCTCGCGGTTTAAACCTCAAACCAGCGAAACCGGTGCTGAAGCTCAAATTACCGATAAAAAACAAGAGACTTCTACACCGCAAGTCACAGAATTAAAGCAACCGAATAACCAGGTTTCAGATGCACCAAATCCTAATGTACAAGCAGGTGCTCAGGTCGAAACTGAGTCAATGGCAGGCAATACATATAAAGCCCCTGATACATTTGAGCCTAAATCTAGTAGCAACATACAAGACCCTAACAACGCAGATGCTGCTAGCAATGCTCCGGATAACAGTAATGATAAAACTAAAGTGGAAAGTGTTTCTAATGAAGTACAATTTCAAGATTCTCCACCTTGGGAACACGAAAACTCCGACTTTGTACAATCTGATAATAGCAGTGAACAAAACCTACAAAGCCAGCAAACTGACCTAGAGCCCGAAGATGAGTTCGATCCCATGGCACACCTTAATGAGCCCATAGAAGTGAATGTTGACTTTGACGTTCCTGCATTTCTTGAAAATGGGGAAAAGGTGACACATTCCAAGCAACTGGATACATGGAGTCAACTCATTGAACAAATGCAGGTTACTGCGTTAACTAAACAACTAGCGTTACATTCTTCTTATGAAAAAAATGATAACCGTGTGACCTTGAAGTTGTTAGATTCGAAACCACATCTAGATACTGAAACTGCTAGAAGTCAGTTACAACTGGCTTTAAGTAATCTTTTTCAACAACAGATTGAGCTACACATTGAGCATAGTCAGCCAATAAGTACGCCATTTGCGGTGCAACAAACCATTAATCAGGTAAGAATGCAGCACGCGAAAAATGTTGCGGAAACCAACCCTGAGATAAATAGGTTAAAAAATACATTTTCTGCGCAGGTGATAGAATCTAGTATCAAACCTCGCTAATTTAATTTACTAATGAGAGAGAATATTTATGTTTAAAGGTGGTATGGGAAATATCATGAAGCAAGCGCAACAAATGCAAGAGCGCATGCAAAAATCACAAGAAGAATTAGCTTCAATTGAAGTCACTGGTGAGTCTGGCGCAGGTTTGGTTAAAGTTACTATGACCTGTAATCACAACGTTAGACGTGTCGATATCGATCCATCCTTAATGGAAGATGATAAAGAAATGATCGAAGATCTTGTCGCGGCTGCCATTAATGATGCTGTTCGTCGTGTGCAGGAAACCACAAAAGAAAAAATGGGTGATGTAACAGGTGGAATGCCTTTACCGCCTGGCTTTAAGATGCCGTTTTAAGAAAAAATAGATGCAATACAGCCCACTAATAACTGAACTAATCGCGGCTTTGACTCATCTTCCTGGCGTGGGCAAAAAAAGTGCTCAACGGATGGCGTTTCATTTGTTAGAGCGCAATCGAGAAGGCGCCTTAGAGCTTAGTAACGTGCTTCATAATGCAATGGAGCATGTTCAGCATTGTCAGTCGTGTCGTACTTTTACTGAGGCCAGTTTATGCGACATTTGTAGTAACCCAATTCGTGAAGAAGTTGGGCAATTGTGTATTGTCGAGTCACCGCAAGATGTGATTGCGGTTGAACAAACCTCCGAGTTTAAAGGGCGTTATTTTGTTTTGATGGGGCATTTGTCGCCAATAGACGGAATAGGCCCGAATGAAATTGGCTTGAACGAATTAGAAGTGTTGCTTAACTCTGGAAAGTTTAAAGAAGTTATCCTAGCGACAAACCCCACTGTTGAGGGGGAAGCTACTGCTCATTTTATTGCTCAAATGTGTAAGACTAACGGTATTTCTGCTACTCGTTTGGCTCATGGTATGCCCGTGGGGGGGGAGCTTGAGTATGTCGATGGAAATACCTTGATGCACGCATTTACGGGTAGGCGAGTTATTTAAGCTATTGTTATTAATCTGACTCAAATTAGATTGTTTTACTTACTCGCGTCTTTCATCCCTCTAGAAATGCCCACTTTTAAATATTCTGCGACATTTTACAAATTTCTTGATAATAAATTGTATTGTTTGCTTGAAAAGAAAGTAAACGACCTTATCTCCTAAGCCTAGAAGCAAAACGGTTTATAGGAGAAATTTGTTTATGGCTGAAACAGCTCACCAAGAAACTCATGGTTTTCAAACTGAAGTAAAGCAATTACTTCAATTGATGATTCATTCACTTTATTCCAACAAAGAAATATTCCTTCGTGAATTAGTTTCAAACGCTGCTGATGCTGCAGATAAATTGAGATTTAAAGTCCTTTCAGATTCGTCACTTTACGAAAATGACAGTGATCTTTGCGTTAAACTCAGTGCAGATAAAGAAGCGGGTACTATCACAATTTCAGATAATGGAATTGGTATGAATAAAGAAGATGTGATTGAACATCTAGGTACCATCGCTAAATCGGGCACCAAAGAATTCTTTAATAATTTGTCCGGTGACCAGTCAAAAGACTCACAGTTAATTGGTCAATTCGGTGTTGGGTTCTATTCAGCTTTTATTGTAGCTGATAACGTTGTTGTACGTAGCCGAGCTGCTGGTGACAGCGCAGACAAAGGTGTTGAATGGCAATCTGCAGGTGAAGGTGAATTCACCGTTAAAGACATCGAAAAGGCCGACCGTGGAACCGAAATCATTCTGCATTTACGTGATGAAGAAAAAGAATTCGCAGATGACTGGCGACTTCGCTCAATTGTCACTAAGTACTCAGAACACATTGGTATTCCTGTAAAAATGTGGAAAGAAGAAGTTGCTGAGTCAGAAGGTCCCGATGGTGAAAAAATTCCTGCTCAACCTGGTGAGTGGGAAGCCGTAAACAAGGCTAGTGCGCTTTGGACACGAGATAAGTCAGAAATAAGTGACGAAGAATACAATGAGTTTTATAAGCACGTTTCTCATGACTTCACAGATCCTTTGTTGCATTCTCATAACAAAGTTGAAGGTAAAACAGAATACACTAGTTTGCTTTATATTCCGTCAAAAGCGCCTTTCGATATGTGGAATCGTGATCAAAACCATGGTTTGAAACTCTATGTTCAGCGCGTCTTTATTATGGATGATGCAGAGCAATTTATGCCTGTTTACCTGCGTTTTGTGAAAGGTTTACTAGATTCAAACGATTTACCATTGAATGTATCTCGTGAAATTCTTCAAGACAACAAAATAACTCAGGCTATTCGTCAGGGTTGTACTAAACGTGTTCTGCAAATGTTAGAGCGTTTATCGAAAAATGATGCAGACAAGTATCAGTTATTCTGGAAAGAATTTGGCGGTGTGCTAAAAGAAGGCCCTGCAGAAGATCATGCTAATAAAGATAAAATTGCTGGTTTATTGCGTTTTGCATCGACTCATAACGACAGTGATGCGCAAACAGTTTCTTTAGAAGATTATATTGGCCGAATGAAAGAAGGTCAGGATAAAATTTACTTTATTACAGCAGATAGCTATCAAGCGGCCAAATCTAGTCCGCACTTGGAAATCTTCCGTAAAAAAGGTATTGAAGTCTTGTTAATGGGCGACCGTATTGATGAATGGTTGATGTCGCACTTAACCGAATTTAATGAAAAATCCTTCCAATCTGTCGCCCGCGGTGCGCTAGATTTGGGTGATTTGGAAGATGAAGAGAGTAAAAAAGAGCAAGAACAAGCTGAAAAAGAAGTTGAAGGCGTATTAGAACGTGTGAAGACTGCCTTAGGCGACAAAGTGGTTGATGTTAAATTTACTCATCGACTCACTGATTCACCAGCTTGTATCGTGACTGATGAACAGGGAATGTCTACTCAAATGATTAAGCTAATGCAGGCAGCAGGTCAGCCGGTACCTGAAGCGAAGTATCATTTTGAGTTGAACCCTGAACATCAATTAGTGAAGTTACTCGCTGATTTGCAAGATGAAGGTCAATTTGAACAATGGGTTGAGGTGTTATATGACCAAGCTGCGTTGTCAGAGCAGGGCAGTCTAAAAGATCCAGCAAGCTTTGTTCAAAACTTGAATAAGTTATTGATTGATCTAGCTAAGTAATATTTAAGTTTAGTGCAAGCTGACGTCTAAGCTTGCACTATTCTACAGATTATTACGCTTTAAAGAATCCGGTGAGTCTTTCTCACCGGATTTTTTGATGTTTACAAGATGCAAAGGGAATTAATACTAAATAGCTAGCCTTGAGGATTTGATGGTACAATTTTATTTTCTGCACCTAAGTAAACGCGGTCAAAATTGCTGACGGCGAGTAAACACGCTAAGTGTAAATTAACACAATTAAGGTTGCTCTGTGACAGATACTTCTGATAATCAACAAGTGTTAGATGGAGGCGCTAATCTAAAAACTCCAACGGCGATGAAATCATTGCAGTGGTTGTTAATTCTAGCGGTCTTTTATACTTTATATTTTGCCCAATCTTTACTAATCCCCATTGTCTTTACAGTGCTCACGGCTTTGCTACTGAGCCCTTTGGTAAACTTTTTTAAAAAACTACATATTCCTCGTCCTATTTCTGCAATTGTATTATTAGTGATGTTAGTGGCACCTTTTAGCTTCCTAGGTTCACAACTAGCTGAACCTGCGCAAAGGTGGGCTCAGCTAGTACCAAAACTCTCAGTTCAGTTAAGCGAACAGATAGACAGTATGAATGAAGCATTTTCTAAACATGAAACCCTGGCTAAAAAGCAGGCGGATGAAAGTAAGGAAGGTAGCGGTTTTAGCTTTTTTGACTGGTTTAAAAGCGAGACACCTAAACCTACAACAGACCTTGAGCAAAGTGTTGTAAAAGAACATATAAAACAAGGCGGTATCGAGATGCTGTTGTCTGTTTTGGGAGCAACGCCTACATTTATAGGTCAATTATTGGCAAGCCTAATATTGATTTTGTTTTTACTTATTTTTGGTCCGTCTTTATTTTCTGTTTTCATCAATGATTTCCCTATCGTCAAAAACAAAAAACGAACCGTATATTTGGTTACAAAAATTCAGCAAACTTTGTCTCAATATATTGTGACTATTAGTATTATCAATTCGGCATTAGGTCTGTCTACTGCAGCTATTCTATATTTTTTAGGGGTACAAGACGCGTTATTGTGGGGGGCTTTAGTCGCGCTGCTTAACTTTGTACCTTACGTGGGCTCTGTTATTAGTTTAATTATTTTATGTTTGGCAGGTACAGTTCAATATGGTTTTGAATTGGTTGCGTTAATGCCAAGTGGGGTCTTCCTCACTCTAAATATTATTGAATCGCAATTCATTACCCCAGCGGTTCTTGGACGTAATATGCAAGTAAACCCTCTGGTGATTATATTATGGCTACTCACGCTGGGATGGTTATGGGGAATATTAGGTGTGTTATTAGCAGTCCCCATTTTGGTGTGCATTAAACTGACAATTGCACAAATCGGAATTTTGCCCCACTGGTTAAAATTAATAGAGGCAAAAGGTTAAAATTCAACCGTTTATCCCCTAATAAGTTGTTCAAGCAAAAAACTTACATACTTATTTCTAATTTTTATAAGACTTTAGGGGGAGTCTGCTTTGATATTCTTGTATACCAGCAAATGAATGTGTAGAGTTGCGGTTGGATTGAATTTTAACTATGAGAGGACACGGCATGCGCATTATTCTTCTAGGCGCGCCTGGTGCTGGTAAAGGCACACAAGCCCAATTTTTGATGGGTAAGTATGGGATTCCACAAATCTCAACAGGCGATATGCTCAGAGCAGCTATAAAAGCAGGAACCGAGCTAGGTCTCGCTGCAAAGAAAGTTATGGACGAAGGTAAATTAGTTTCTGATGAACTGATTATAGGGTTAGTGAAAGAGCGCATTACCCAACCTGATTGCGAACGCGGTTTTTTATTAGACGGTTTCCCTCGCACTATTCCACAAGCTGATGCTATGAAACAGGCTGGTATTAAAGTCGATTTTTGCATAGAGTTTGATGTAGCTGATGATGTAATCGTAGAAAGAATGGCTGGGAGACGAGTTCATCCTGGTTCAGGTCGTGTGTATCACGTCTCATATAATCCTCCTAAAACTGAAGGTAAAGATGATGTTACGGGTGAGGATCTAGTCATTAGACCTGACGATGAAGAACAAACGGTACGTAAACGTTTGACTGTTTATCATGAGCAAACCAAGCCATTGGTTGATTATTATTCCGCTGAAGCTCAGTCAGGAAACTGTGAATACATCAAAATCGATGGTACGCAAGCTGTTGAAGCCGTGCGTGAACAGCTGGCTGCAAAGCTAGGGTAATCCCGCACTGGAAACTGTAGTAAAATAGTTTAGACTTAAAGCCCACAATATTGTGGGCTTTTTTAATTTAGGAAAGGATATGAGTACACCAATTACCGCGTTTTATGCTGGTCTATTAGGGATCACATTTTTTTATCTTTCTATTTTGGTTATTCAACAACGTCGCGGTCGTAAGGTGAGTTTAGGGGATGGTGGTGACAGTCATTTTTTAGGTATTATCAGAGCACATGGCAATTTCGCTGAATATGTTCCATTAATACTTATTTTGCTCTTAGTCGCTGAGCTTAACCAGGCCCATCATCTTATATTGCACAGTATCGGAACCTTGTTGTTGTTAGGGCGAATCATCCATGCTTATGGCCTACGACATCACGTGGGTGTGAGCTGGCAACGCTTGTGGGGAATGCTAATGACTTTTGCAGCGCTTGTTGGTGCATCTGTATTGAATATTTTAACCTTGTATTAGTCGATTTTAAATTATTTAAACGTAGTAGAGCTCATAAAAAACGGCGTCCAAAGACGCCGTTTTAATTTTTTGAATTGAAAACTAACTATTCAGATTTATTTTCGATATAGCTGTTTTCTTTACTGCCTATTTCAATTTTTCTAGGCTTTTTCGCTTCCGGAATTACGCGTTCAAGCTCAATATGCAACAGACCATTTTGCATATCCGCGGATAGTACTTTCACATGATCTCCAAGCTGGAATTTTCTTTCAAAGTTTCGCTCTGAAATACCCTTGTGAAGGAACTTACGATCGCTTTCTTTTCCTGGAAGTGTACCTGAGACTTTTAAGGTATTTTCCTGAGTCTCAATGGTAATATTTTCTTGGGAAAATCCTGCCACTGCCATAGTAATTCGATACTTGTCTTCTTCTAACAACTCGATATTGTATGGCGGATAGGTTGTTTGTTTTTCACTTTGTGAAGCAGCATCAATCATAGATGCTAAGTGATCAAAACCGATAAAAGAACGATAAAGTGGTGATAAGTCGATGTTACGCATAGTCATATCCTCGCTATTAAGCAATATGTTAAATTTTAAATTGTGCCCCGAATCTTCGGCGGCGGTATTAGTTGTCGACCCTTTCGGCGCCGACAACTTAAATATGTGGTGGAGCAATAGATTTTCAATAGGAAAAATTTAAAAAAATTAAAAATAATTTATAACTATCTGATTTTTATCAATTTAAATCTATAAGATTTCTATTGGCTTTCGGTAGGTAATAGTTGTCTTTATCCAAAGAAGCGATCACCTTTGTCGCTTTCCCTTGTAATTCTTGAGCACTTACGAAACCAAAATAGCGAGAATCACGACTGTTATTTCGATTGTCACCCATTACAAAATAGTAGCCTTGCGGAATTTCCATATTAGCAAAACTGTCTTTACTGTGCGGAACAGATTCAAATTGCACTAAATGATTAACGCCTAATAAATCCTCAGTGTAGAAGTGACTTTGTCGTGCCTTTGCATATTGAATTCGTTGCCCGTTAATTATTAATTGATTGTTGAGCATTGAAATTTGATCACCCGGCAATCCAACAATGCGTTTAACCAATCTTTCTTGGGCTGCAATCGAGTTAATGGTAACGATATCTCCTCGTTCGGGAGAACCTGTTTGTACCAAAGGGATATCGGTAAAAGGTAACTCTATGCGATAGGCCATCTTATTGACTAAAATGCGATCACCGACTTCTATTGTGGGTAACATTGATCCAGAAGGAACATGATACCAGTCAGCTAAACTACTTCTTGATGCGAACATTAAGCAAATAAACAAAATAAAGCCCCAGTTCTCTTTGCATAGGTTAACTATTGTTTGTTTCATCACAACGCTCCTAATTTAACTATCGTTATTAAGGTTTTAGATTAGTTATTTGATACCTTGAGCAAGCAAGGTTCAAACTTAGATTGTAATGATTTGTGTCATTAGCTCTGTAAGCTATTTTTCAAGGCAAAATCTACCGCGGCTAATGCATGAATGTCCGTGGTGTTATACAGCGGAATATTTGTATCCATTTGACTAATTAACAGTGCAATTTCAGTACAGCCAAGAATCACTGCTTGAGCACCTCGTTGATGTAAGTTAGCCATAATGTTTAAGTAGTTATTTCGTGATGAAGTTTTGACTTTCCCTAAGCACAACTCCTCATAAATCACTCGGTGCACTAGTTCTCTTTCTGAGTGTTCAGGAATTAAAACTTCGATTGCGAATTTGTCCTCTAATCTTTGCCGGTAAAACTCTTGTTCCATGGTGAAGCGGGTGCCAAGTAACCCAACTTTTCGAATCTCATCTGCTACTAAGGATTTTGCCGTTGCATCAGCAATATGGAGTAAGGGGAGAGATGTTGCTTGTTGCACTATATCGGCGAATTTATGCATGGTATTGGTACAAATCACCACACATTCAGCACCTGCTTTTTCTAGACCTTGGGCAGCCTCAGCTAAAATTTTAGCTAATTCTGGCCATCTATGTTGATGCTGCAATTGTTCAATTTGTGCAAAATCGACGCTGTGTAAAATGATTTTAGCGGAATGTAATCCACCTAAACGCTGTTTAATTTGTCGGTTGATACTTTGATAATAACTGACGGTAGATTCCCAACTCATACCGCCTATTAAGCCGATTGTGCGCATTAATATTTCCTAGTCAATTAAGTAATATTCTATGGTGGATACCACTCTAACTTGTTTGATATAGGGAGTGTTACTGTCTCTATCCGAAATACTAAATTGTCCTTGTCGGGCTTGTTTTATTTTACCTAATTGACTGTTGCTGTCGGCGGCAAATTTTTCAGCGACTTCACGGGCTTTTTGGGTGGCATCTTCAATCATTTGAGGTTTTATTTGATTTAAACCCGAATATAAAAACTGGGTTCGATTCTCATAACTGTTACCATTGAGTACTAACCCTCGTTTGCCTAACTCCAATAATTTGGTTTGAGCTTGCAATACTGAATCGATTTTTTCACTATAAACAGTGAAAGTTTGAGTGGCAGTAAAACGAATGTCATTTGCATTGTAATTTCCGTAATTTTGCGCTTTTTTATCATTAATTGTCGGAGTTGAAGCGCTTATTTCATCTTCGGAAAAATCATTTTCTAACAAAAACTGCTCGACGACTTGTTGTTGACTTTCCAGTTGCTGATACAAACCTGCAAGATCATCGCTTATCACACTGTATTGAATGGGCCAGATGGCTGTATCGGCAGGCACTTCATGTTCGGATAGGCCTTTTACCGTAATTGTTCGCTCAAATGCGCGAAAACGTTCTACAGACTGCTGTAGAAAGTATCCTAGGACAGCAGTGCTAATGATTAAGGCTGCGCCAATGATTAAACTGAAACGAGAAGATTGCATAGTGTAAGCGTCCTTTCATTTTAACAAGTTTTTTAGGAATGAAGTGATTAGTCTAGCAAGAAGTAAGTAAAATAACCTGACCTTTAGGACGGTTCTTTATTGAAAGAAACACAGGATTGAAAGAAATACAGGTTGTTGTGATATTAAATCAGTTTGGCTTGGCATTCACAACGCCAAGCCAAATCATTTATTTATTTTTTATTATGACGAGATTTTAGTACATCCACCACATCGCTTAGGCAAAGATCTGAAGCCTGCAATAAAACAATTAGATGGTAGAGTAGGTCTGCAGATTCATTTTTCAACTCTTCCAAGTCTTTAACGGTAGCAGCTAGGGCTGTTTCAACCCCTTCTTCACCCACTTTTTGCGCAATGCGTTTAATACCTTTGCTATACAAACTTGCGGTATAACTAGACTCAGGATCTGCTGTTTTTCTCGCAGCTAAAATAGTTTCAAGTTCGGCGATAAAGGTAAAATCAGCGTCTGTACTGGATGCCCAACAGGATTCAGTGCCTAAATGACAAGTAGGTCCATTTGGTTTTACTAAGGCTAAGATTGAGTCTTTGTCACAATCGGCCGTTAGTTCAACTAAATCAAGGGTATGACCGGAGGTTTCACCTTTGGTCCACAAACGCTGTTTAGAACGACTATAAAAAGTGACGTGACCACTATCTAAGGTTGTCATAATCGCCGCTTGATCCATATAGCCTTGCATTAACACTTTACCACTTATGGCGTTTTGCACGATACAAGGGATTAATCCCTGCATTTTATCCCAACCTAGTTGGTCTATTGTTTGTCGATTGATAATCATGGAATTCTCTGTTTTATCCGTTTTACTCTTAGGATGTTGTGGGCACAAAGTCTTCGCGAATTACCACGCCTTGTGCTCGTAAAAAATCTTTCAACTCCGGAATGGGAATTATCCCCTTATGGAATACTGATGCAGCCAGTGCGCCATCCACATCGGCTTGTTTGAAAACATCGTAAAAATGGTGCTTTTCACCTGCACCACCAGATGCAATTAAAGGCACTGTGCAGGCATCGCGTACAAGGCTTAGTTGAGCAATATCGTAACCTTGGCGGACACCGTCTTGGTTCATACAATTGAGAACAATTTCACCTGCGCCACGTTGCTGTACTTCTTTAACCCAATCAACGGTAAGTCGGCCAGTGTTTTGGGTCCGTTTTTCGTCACCAGTAAATTGATACACTTCGAATTGCTGGCTTTGCTTATTGAAATAACTATCAATGCCGATAACCACACATTGTTGTCCGTAGGTATCATGTAATCGGGTGATCAACTCTGGGTCGGCTAGGGCTGGAGAGTTAACCGATATTTTATCTGCTCCCATTTCTAAAATTCGGCCAGCATCTTCAACAGACTTAATGCCGCCAGCAACACAAAATGGGATATCTATGACTTGCGCTATGCGGCTTACCCAGCTTTTGTCGACTACCCGTTGATCGCTAGAAGCAGTGATATCGTAAAATACCAACTCGTCAGCGCCTTGCTGGGCATATTGTTCGGCTAAAGGAACGATGTCACCGATGATTTCGTGATTGCGAAACTTAACCCCTTTGACAACCTTGCCATCTCGAACATCCAAACAGGGAATTATTCTCCTTGCCAACATTGGATAGCCTCCTCAAGGGTAAACTTACCTTCTAATAGAGCGCGTCCTAAAATGACCCCATCTACATGGCTGGGTTTTAATGCTTCAATATCTGCCAGGGAACCGATACCACCGGATGCCTGCCAAACGACATTTGGAAAACGCTGTTTCATTTCTGTATAAAGCTGATGGTTAGCGCCTTGTAAGGTGCCATCTCTACTGATGTCAGTACATAACACGTGTTTAGCGCCGACACTTAAAAAATCATCAAGCAATCCTTCAAGGGCTACTCCAGAGCTTTCCTGCCAACCATGGGTAGCAATATATTTGTTGCCGTTTTCGTCAATATTCACATCCAAGGCTAGGACAATGGATTCAGATCCGTATTTAGTCACCCATTGTTTTACGGTCTCTGGCTGTTTGACGGCTAATGAGCCAATCACAATGCGTTTAACACCGATTTCCAAAAGCTGCGCTACATCTGCTTCAGAGCGAATTCCGCCACCGGCTTGAAACTGCATACGTTGGGTATCTACCATACGTTTAATCAATTCAAGTTGACGTTTGTTGGTATCCTTAGCTCCGGTTAAATCCACAATATGCAACCATTTAGCGCCTTGATCCGCGTAGTTATGTACTACTTCTACAGGGTCAAGTTTGTATTGGGTTTTTTGGTCATAATCGCCTTGATATAAACGTACAACCGCACCGTCAATTAAATCTATTGCTGGAATAATCATAAGTTTAAAAAGTTCTCCAGTAGGGTTGCTCCGGCATCTCCAGAACGTTCAGGGTGAAATTGCACACCATAAAAATTGTCTCTGTGAATGGCTGCAGAAAAAGGCATGTCATATTGGCTGGACGCCAACGTATGGGAATACACTTCGACCGCAAAACTATGTACAAAATAGAAATAGGTTCCTTGTGGGATCCCTTTAAATAACGAAGTTTGTTCAACGGCTTCAACCGTATTCCACCCCATGTGTGGTAAACGTAAATCACCTACTTGCATACGCTTCACTTGACCGGGTATTAAATTCAAACAGGGGGTATTGCCAAGATCACTTTGATGGGCTTTTTCTTGGGAGTCGGTCACCATTAATTGCATGCCCAAACATACCCCTAACACAGGTTGAGCTAAAGATTGAATACAACTTGCTAGCTGCTTTTTTTCAATACTTTCCATTGCTGAATTAGCACTGCCTACGCCTGGTAAAATTAGTTTGTCAGCGGCACAAATAACCTTTGGATCATCAGATACGGTTACATTTTGCGTCAACCTTTGCAGAGCAAATTTCACCGACGAAATATTTGCGCAACCAGTATTAATAATCACCGTGTGTTGAGAAGAACTTACCACAGACATGCTTATAGTGCTCCTTTACTGCTGGGTAAGGTATCCCCTTGTTTCGTAATGGCTTGACGTAACGCTCGCCCAAACACTTTAAACAGGCTTTCTACCTGATGATGGGCATTACCTTCTGTGGTTGACAAGTGTAGAGATAATCCCATTGCCTGAGCTATGGAATAGAAAAAATGTGGCACCATTTCTGTTGCCATTTCACCAACAGTATCGCGACTAAATTCAGCTTCAAATTTTAGGTGAGGCCGATTTGAAATATCCATGATACATTCAGCTCGACATTCATCCATAGGCAGGGCAAAACCGAAGCGACCGATGCCACGTTTATCACCTAAGGCCTGTTTCAGGGCCTCACCTAAAGCGAGCGCTGTGTCTTCAACACTGTGGTGATCATCAATGTGCAAATCTCCATTGACAGATAAACGCAGCTCAAAACCACCGTGAGTCGATATTTGGTCTAGCATATGGTCGAAAAAGCCGATACCTGTTTCGATAGTAGATTTAGCGCTACTGTCTAAATCAACAAACACGTTAATTTGAGTCTCGGACGTATTACGGGTTACCGTTGCTGTTCTGCTTGAACTAAGTATGGTTTTTTGGATTGCCAGCCAATCGTTAGTTTCACGGTTATACAGCTGAGATTTTAACCCCATGTTATCTGCTAACCCGATGTCGGTTTGACGATCGCCAATCACCAAAGAACGCGTAAAGTCGACTTTTCCTTGCTGAAGATACTCTTTTACCAACCCCAACTTAGGCTTGCGGCAACTGCATTGCTGTTCTTCGAAGTGAGGACAAATTAACACATCATCAAATTTCACCCCTTGTGAGGAAAAAATATCCATCATCATATTATGTGGGGCATCGAAATCGGCTTGGGGAAATGAATCTGTCCCTAAACCATCTTGATTCGACACCATGACTAAATGGTAACCTGCATGCTGCAGTTTCAATAGTACGGGAATGACATTGGGTTCAAATACTAATTTGTCTAAACGATCGAGTTGCTTATCAATAGGTGGCTCTTCTACTAAGGTGCCGTCTCTATCTATAAATAAAATCGGTAAGGCGCTCATTGGGCCGATTCCTGTTGTTTAAAAAATGAAAAGATTAAATCCATTAGCTGTTGATTTTGTTCAGCAGTCCCTACTGTTATGCGTAGGCAGTTTTGCAGATTTATTTGCTTAGATTGATCGCGAATCAAAATATGATTATCCACTAAATACTGCATCAGTTGCTGTTTTTGTTTGCACCGAAACAAAATAAAATTGGCTTTATCATCACCAACTAATTCAACATCTGAGATGGTAGTTAATTGTTGTTTTAATATGCTTCTTTGGCCGTTTAACTCAGTGACCTGATATTGCATCCTATCGATACCTGAAGCCTTAAGCGCTTGGCAAGCGATTTGCGCAACGGGCTCTGGAATCGGGTAGGGGGCAATTACTTTTAACAAAGCTTGTATCACTGCCGGAGCAGCCAAGGTAAAACCGCATCGTATTCCAGCTAAAGCAAAGGCTTTAGAAAGCGTGCGTAAAATAACTAAATTGGGGTAAGTTGCTAACTGAGCCGCCCAACTGCTCTGCCAATCAAACTCGATGTACGCTTCATCAACAACCACTAAAGCTGAATCAGCAAAATGCTCAACAACTTGTTGTAGCTGGTTTGAATCGACAGTGGTTCCAGTGGGGTTATTTGGTGAACAGATGAACACCAATTTCACTTTACCTTTGTGTGCACAAATACTTTCCACATCTAGACTAAAATCATGGTTTAGCGGGGCTTTGTGTACGTCAACGTTAAATGTTTCTGCGCTAATTGCATACATTCCGTATGTTGGAGGACAAATCAAAATAGCATCTTTTGCTGGCGTACAAAATGCTCTAATCAGCAATTCAATACCTTCGTCAGCTCCTCGACTAACTAAGGTGTTTTCTGGGGCAACACCAGAGTAGGCTGCATAAGAATTGATTACTGCGGTAGGTTGGCAGTCTGGATAGCGATTAAAACGCTCACTTTCGATGTCATATTCATTAGCATAGGGAGATTCGTTAGCATTTAACCAAGTTTGTTGAGTTTCACCCGTACCAGCAGCAAAGAGTCGGCGAGCCGATTCATAAGGTTTTAAGCTTTTTACGTTATTGCATAATAGCTTTTCCACTAAATTGCTCATGCTTCATCTCCTTGCAATCGAATTGAAACTGCTCGTTTATGGGCATCTAAACCTTCGGCATCAGCAAGATCCATAATTGCATTACCTATATTGGAAAGTCCTTGGTAAGTCAGTTCTTGAACTGTGAAGCGGCGCATAAAATCTGCCAAGCCTAAACTGGAATAGTTTCTAGAATATCCGTATGTGGGTAACACGTGATTGGTTCCACTGGCGTAATCCCCAGCAGATTCTGGCGACCACTTACCGACAAATATTGAACCCGCATACTTAAGTTTTGGCAGCAAATCTCGCGCATTTTTAACCTGTACAATGAGGTGTTCAGGAGCATATTGATTGCTGACTAAAATAGACTGGTTAACATCAGTAGTTAAAATATATCGCCCATGTTGCATGGCTTTTTCGGCAATATCTTTGCGCGATAGTTGTTGTAATTGTTGCTCTACCGCTAGTTGAACGGCTTCTATTAGCGTTTGGCTGCTACTCACTAAAACGGCTTGGGAGTCTGCACCGTGCTCTGCTTGAGACAGTAAATCAGAGGCAACAAAACTCGGCTCGGCGGATTCATCAGCAATCACTAAAACTTCTGAAGGGCCGGCTGGCATATCAATAGCCGCTCCGTTTGCTTGAGTACTAACTTGTTGTTTGGCTTCGGTGACGAAACTATTGCCGGGACCAAATATTTTATCTACTTTTGCTATTGAAGCGGTACCGTAAGCCATGGCTGCAATCGCCTGGGCACCACCAATCAGATAGATCTCATCGATACCACAGAGACTTGCTGCATAGCGGATCTCTGCTGCTATGTTGCCATTTGCATCAGGAGGTGTGCATAAAATTTTGCGTTCACAACCGGCCACTTGAGCCGTCGCTCCAAGCATCAGTACCGTGGATGGTAACGGCGCGCTGCCACCAGGAATATATAAACCAACAGAATCAATGGCAGAATGCTTGAGCTCACATAGCACACCGGGTTGGGTTTCTATTTTTACGTCCGAAGGATACTGAGCCTGATGAAAGGCTTTAATATTTGCATAGGCCAAATCGATAGCGCTTCGCACTTTATCAGTGATTTCCGTCGCTGCGTTGTTTAGGCTTTCGCTGTCTAAACGTAATGTTGCCAATCGAATACCGTCAAACTGTTCGGTTAACTCCCTAACAGCATCATCACCGTGCTCTTTTACTTGTTGTAAAATATCTCCAACAATATTACGCAATTTTTCGTTGTCTGCCTGTGCTGGGCGACTCAAAATCTGTTGTTTTTGAGTGTCTGACAACTTTGCCCAGTCTTGAATTTGCGTAGTCATTTTATTAGCCCATCATTTTTTCGATTGGCATAACTAATATAGAGCTACAACCCAGAGATTTCAGCTTTTCCATGGTTTCCCAGAACAATGTTTCTGAGCTAACTACATGGATAGCCACAGTTTCATCATTATTTGCGAGGGGCAAAACAGTTGGGTTTTCAGCACCGGGTAATAAGCTTTTTACTTGTTCTAAATAAGCTTTTGGGGCGTGCAACATTATGTATTTGCTTTCTTTAGCCTGCATCACACCGTCTACGCGAGGCAATAGGCGATTAATCAAGGCTTGTTTGTCATCGCTTAATTCGCCAGCACGTTGAATTAAAACGGCCTTAGATTTGAAAATGACGGCTTCTTCTCGTAAACCGTTTGCTTCCAAGGTTGCTCCTGTGGAAACTAGGTCACAAATGGCGTCTGCTACACCTGCGCGTGGGGCAACTTCCACCGAGCCAGTTAACATAACGGACTGAGCATCAATATTATTATTTTTAAAGAATCGTTCCAATAGGAACGGGTAGGTCGTTGCTACTTTTAAACCGTTTATAGATTCTAACCCTTGATAATCAAACTCAGTAGGGACAGCAATGGATAATTGGCAACCGCCGTAATCTAGACGACGCAGAGTTTTAAATTCGTGGGGTTTTCCTGCTTGCTGGCGTTCTAGCATCTTTTCTTCAAGTTCATTTTCGCCAATAAAGCCCATATCGACCACACCATCCATAACCAAGCCTGGAATATCGTCATCACGCACCAACAATAGATCAATGGGTTGGTTGGTGGAATGAGCAATTAAAAGGCGATCACGAATTTGTAATTTAATGCCGATAGCTTTGAGTAAGCTAATGCTATCATCACTCAATCGCCCTTTCTTTTGTACCGCTATGCGTAATCGTTTACTCTCGCTCATGTTGTTGCCTCAATATAAAGTTAAATTTCAAATCGTTGCCATTACAACGAAAAACCCCCAGAAGTTTCCTTCCGGGGGTTTAGAAAAATTCTGTACCACTGGAAGGACAATTAACCTTCCAGCACGAACCTGAAAGGTTATGCTATATGATGATGCCAGTTTAGGTCGCTTTTATTGGTGAAAAAAATCATATGCTTTTCTTGTTCGTTTTGGTTTATCGTGTTGATGCGCAGAACATTATCCAAACCACAAAGAGAATGCAAGTACAAACACCTAAAAGTAATGATTTAAGATTGTATTAGTTAAAACTAAAAGGCATTAGCACAAAGGAATTCCACACTGTCGCTCAAAAAATGAACGAAAAGTGTTAAAGTAAGTCAAAATCAATACGATAGCTAATTAATGATGGAAATGGATAGCTTGTCCATAAGTTGGGCGCAATTCATTTTCCAAATAAAACAAAAGTGAGTCAATCCTATGAGCAGTGATTTAATATTTTCAGTTTTACCCCGTGAAGGTAAAGTTGCCATTGAAAAAGATGAGCTCAAAGTTAAACAAGTTGAAAAAGAGGCAAAACTTCGTGAATTAAACGACGAAGAAAAAGCCCTAAATACAGAAGAAAGGGATGCACGGGAAAAGTACCATAACAAGTCTTCTGAGGAAGAAAAGGACAAAGACGCAGAAAAGGAAACAGACAAAAAACAAACCGCTGAAAAACAACAAAATGACAAAGAGCCAGTAGATCCTGAACTTCCATCCGTGGATGAACAGGGTAGAAAGCACTTAGACATTTATATTTAGCTAATTTGTTCTCTTTATTCCATCTAAGCATTATTCAAACGTATCTTTCAGCCAAGCTTTCGCTGTATGTCTAGGTAAACAGCTGGCAAGCGGTTCATTATCAAAGTCTGCTTTTTCGACCTCTAAATAAGCCGTTTTACGCACAGACTCTCCATGATTAAATTCCACTGCACAGTTAATCGTTGCTTTTTTCTCGGTAAATAAAATCTTTATTGAGTCGGATCGGTCAATGAGTATTTTGTACGGATATCCTTGATAAGAATACTTAGTTTCAAATTTGTCATTGGTTGTGGCGTTTAGAGTAAAGCTCAATAAAAATATAGTTAAAGCAGTAATGTATTGCATGTTAATTCCTTGTTTGTTGAAAGTTCAACTTTAGATTAGTGTTGAAATACAACTTGAACAAACGATTAAAATTTAACTACACTTTAGAAAATCTTAATTGAAGAAATTCAGAAAAGTAGGAAAGAAAATGGAGCAACCACTACCTCCTCTTAAATCTCTGCGGTTCTTTATGGTGGCCGCTGAGTTGTCGAGTTTTAAATTAGCCGCTGAAAAACTATTTGTCACCCAAGCTGCAGTGAGTCAGCAAATAAAACTACTTGAAGACTTTTTAGAGCAAAAATTGTTTGAACGTTCTAATCGACAAACTCAGTTAACCCTTTCTGGTGAATTGTTGCTTCCATACATCCAACAGGGATTCACGCAATTTCAATCGGGCTTGAGAGCTATATCTGGTGACGCAAATCCAAATATATTGAGAATATCGACTATTCATTCATTTACTTCACTTTGGCTAATGCCTCGATTACCACAGTTTCAAAAGTTGCATCCGGAACTCATGATTCAGTTAGCACCCAGTAATGATTTAGTGGATTTTAATCGAGGTGACATCGATTTGGCGATTCGTATGGGCGCTGGTGGATATAAAGGATTGGCGGAAAAGAAACTGGTTAGTGACCAACTTATTTTAGTGGCTAGCCCAGATATTATTAGCAGACAGCAAACAAATAACCCATCGATGGTATTTACGTTACCTTGGATTGAAGATACCAGTGCGGATATCGTCCCAGTTTTTGAAAACCTGTGTAAAACCTACGCAGTGAATGTACAAGAGTTAACCCCGTCAATTCGTGCAAGTAATTCAGTCTTGCTAATTGAAAATGCACTCGCTGGGCGTGGGTTTACATTGGTGAACAAGAGTTTAGTTGCAGATCATTTACATAATGGATCTTTACTAACCTTATTAGAGTTTAGTAGTCCTAGTCCATATTCATTATATTTGGTCGCGCCTGAGCAGAATTTTGAGTGGCAAAAAGTGAAGTTATTTGAAAGTTGGTTTATTCCATTATTGCATCAATCTTTTGACGATCTAAAAGCTTGGTAATAAAAGATCCTGCAAACTTTAAGTATTTTGAGCTGTTATTTTTGTCTATTCAAAAGGATGATGCATTAAGCACCTCGCTAGCGTTACTATAAGTTAAATTAACATTAATTTGACTTTAAACGCTAAGGGAATTGTCAATGCCGGTGCTCACTCGTCAACAAATTCAAACCAATAAATCCAATCTAAGCAAACTCGCAGTTGTTAAAGATTCAATTAATACCGATTTCTTAGCTAAGGACGAAGTCGTCCTTAAAATCGACTCATTTGGTTTTTCAGCGAATAATATTACCTATGCGTTATTTGGGGAAAAAATGGGGTATTGGGGCTTTTTTCCCGCTCAAGAGGGATTTGGCATTATGCCTATTTGGGGTTTTGCTACCATTGAATACTCTAATAATCCGGATCTTGTAGTCGGTGAAAAGGTATTTGGTTACTTGCCATTTGCTACTCATCTGGTGATTACGGCAGGTAAAATAACGGCCAATGATTTTTACGATGTTAGTCCTGTGCGTAAAAGTATTTCCAGCGTCTACGATCAGTATGTTCGTTGTAATGCCGACCCCGCCTACGATCCCAAAAAAGAGGACTGGCAACTCAATTTTCGACCATTGTTTATGACCTCTTTTGTGTTAGACGATTTTATTGGTGAAATTGCAACGCCAGACACAACCAATATAGTGTTAACTAGTGCTTCTAGTAAGACTGCCTATGGTGCAGCGTACCTGTTGAAAAAGCATTGTAAGAGTCGAGGGCTGAATTATAACGTTGTTGGCCTGACATCTAAGCACAACAAGGCTTTTACCCAGAAGACTGCCTGTTATGATCAGGTATTAGACTACCAAGCATTTTCTACATTAGATAAAAGTGATAAGACAATCGTATTGGATTTCTCTGGCAATAAACCCTTATTATTGGATCTTCAGGCACATTTAAGTGCGAGTTTACAAAAGATGATCTATATCGGCGTAACGGATGTTGAATCTCAAGCAAAATCATACGCTGGCGAATTGCAAGGAGAGTTCTTTTTTGCTCCCACTCAAGTTAACAAACGCATGCAAGAGTGGGGAGGTAAGGGGTTTATGCAGCGCTACGCCGTTGCATGGGGCGGATTTTCCCAGCATATGGAATCACTATTAGGCACCACTAATATTAAAGGTATTGATGCCATTCAAAGGATATATTTAGATGGTTTAAGTGGTCAGTTCGATACTAGCCAAATGTATGTTTTGCAATTTTAACGACTTTTTGAACGATTTAGCATGGCCTGGATTGTAGCTATACCTGTTTTCAATCATGCTATCGAATTTGATTGAAACGACTGTTTTTATTGCTATATGCTTATGCGATGAATACAGTCGATTGACATCTAACCTGTGAGGGTCAAAATGGTTCAAAGTAACAGTAAATCTGAAATTGATAATATCGTTAGTTGGGCCAAAATAGCAGGGGGCTTGTGGCGCAAAAAGCGGTTCGTTTTAATCAGTTTTGTGATGATTTTTCACATGCCTTCGAGCCTTGCAAGTGGTGCCGCCGATTGGATATTAATAGATAATTTTGAAGCAGCTAACAGTTTAGATAAGTGGACAAAGGCAGATACTAAAAACGACACATATCCAAAGGTTCACAATCCACAAATTAGTGAGCGCAGAAAAGAAGTCTTAGGGCATTCTGAGAATGTTTATTTAATTAAAAAGCCTGCAGCAGAGGGGGTGGTAGGAAATCGCAAAGCATTAACTTATGCAGCTCTTCCCACAAGTGTCGACGTTGGGGATGTATACACATTTTATACCCGGATCAATGTGGAGTCCTTTCCGAATAACCATGCCTTTGGTATTAGCAATATGGGCCCAAAGGATATTGAGTTAAACGACTACAATGCGTTCGAAGCGACTTTGAGAGTAACCGATAAAACAGAGTCAAATGGCCTTAAAAATACTGGTGTGTTAATGGTTAAGACTAAAGATGGCTACGCTAACATCCAAAATAATCAAACAGGACAAGATGCACAGCCTCTTGTACCTGGTCAGTGGTACGAAATATGGTATGTGGTGGATAACCGCAAAACCAACCATGGTGGTCAAACGTACGATGTGTATGTGAAGGGAGGAAGTGAGTTCCCTGAACAACAAAAAGTCTATTCCCATGCCACTTTTAGAATGCAACGGGAACAGCCTCTCACGCATTTTTTAATGAATTGTAATACTGGGCCTAAAAAGCAACCTTATGGTAATGGAGGTCTGAAATACGATGATTTGTATATGAGTGAAGGGCTAAATCTAAAATCACCCCTGAAGTAATTCATTCAGGGCTTCTTCACAGAAGATGTTTTTTGAGTGAAAGTCAATAAAATAGGTCTATTCAGTGCTTTGTTTATCATTCTAAGGTAAGCGGTATTTGGCAACCCATTCCGTAATTTCATCATAGTCGTAAAGCCGTTTTCCTTGTCTAGTAAACTGATTCAGGGCTATTTCATCTGGAAAACTAAAGTACTGCCCCCTCGACAAATCCATACTTCGCGTTTTCAAGGCTTCACCTCGGATTAATTGGTTGACGGCACAGACTAGGGTATCTACACCTTGTGGGTACAGGCTCAATACGTTGTAAAGATAAGAGTGCTGGTAATCCACATCTTGCTGAGTGTTAGCGATGACTTTTCCGGCATCAATCTTACTTGAGTCGATAAAATGTAAGGTGGTGCCAATTTTCTTTTGATTGTTTAACATCGCCCAAAATGTCGCCATCACCCCTCTAAAATTCGGTAATTCACCAGAATGAAGGTTTATTACGCCTAGTTTAGGCATACGAATAATAGGCTCTTGCAGAATTTGACCAAATCGAATTGAGATGATCAACTCGGGGTCTTGCTTAACGATGTCTTGATATCCACAGGAGCTATTAATGTTTTGAATATCTTTAACCGCTATGCCTTGAGCTGCTATTTGCTGAAAGCTTTTAAAATGTAACCCGGAGAGTGCTGGTGGATTGGTAAAATTGGCTACTTCTTGATGAGTATCAATAAGTGGAAAAACTATTTGATTAAATAATGTTTGCTCAATAAACGCTAAATTTTTCAGTGGCTCAGGTGTGTTATCTGATTTACCTACTTTAGCAGACAGGAAAATACAATATTGATGCTCAGGCATTTTTTGGAGCAATAGATTTATCGCTATATTGCTAGCTAAATCTCGATTGGCAAGAATAGTTATCCGCACTTTTAACAACTCCAGCTAGGGTTTATCGGTATTTTCTCGCACTGTTGATGAGCGTTCTTTTTTATTTGAATGAGATGGGTGAACCTCATCTTCAGGTTTTGCTTCGGTTTTTTCGAATGTCATTTTAGCACTCATTTTCAATAATAAAATATTTCCCACTACCAAACCCAATGCAATCAACAAGGTTACAATTAGCCAGATATTCATTGCACAATTCCATTTAATGTATAACGCTCAAAAAGCTCATTCAGATGGGTTAATATTGTTTGTTTTCCACCGATATTTACACTGGCTAATTGCTTGCTGAGTTCACTCAAGTGAAGTTGTTTTATAATTGATTTTGAGATAGGGGAATAACTCAAATGCCAAGCTTCAGGAGCAACTCCACCATTATAAAATTTGTACGGACGATAAAAGCCGAACTTGTCGGCATTATCTTCTAACCAGCAATGCAATGGATAACAAGGGCCTGATTTTTCATATTCAGCACTTATCAATTGCAAAGACTGTCCGCTGGCCTCAACCGCTTTTTTATCAAATACGTCTAAGTCGGTGCCCCAGTGGTGACGACTTGCACCAGGCAGGGCAGACCAGGTCATAATGGCATGAATTTTTTCTAATTCAGTCAACTCTGAGGTATCTAACGGTTGGCTATGGATATCATTGATGGGTAATACCCCTGACCATTTTTTTTGCCAAATAGCTAATTGACGATCGAAACTGCGGAAACTGCTAGCCAATTGAATATCTATATTGTCTTGTTGAGCAGCTAACTGCATAGCTTCAAACGCGGTTTTGGCCGCTGCTACTAAACCGTGGTGTTGATTAAATGGCTGGATGTGGCAATCATTTAGACCCATCCAGCAAGATGCAGGCATTTTCGTTGTCGACATTAGAGCAGCAGTCGACACAATATATCGTGATATATATCGGTGAGTATTTCTAAATCAGCAGACTTCACTTTTTCATCTATTTTATGAATAGTTGCGTTTACTGGCCCCAGTTCAATCACCTGAGCTCCTGTTGGCGCAATAAATCGACCATCTGAGGTACCTCCGGCAGTGGATAACTCAGTTTCCTTTCCTGTTACTGATTTAATTGCTTGTTGTGTTGCCTCAACTAATGGTCCTTCATCTGTTAAGAAAGGTTGTCCGTTAAATGTCCATTTAATATCATAATCCAAACCATGACGGTCAAGAACTTCATAAACTCTTTCGATTAACTGTTTGTCAGTGACTTCGGTTGAAAATCGAAAATTGAAACAGACATGAAGCTCACCAGGTATTACATTTCCAGCTCCTGTGCCTCCATTAATATTGGATACTTGGAAGCTGGTGGGAGGGAAATATCGGTTGCCATCGTCCCAGTGAGTTTTGGCTAATTCAGCCAGAGCTGGTGAAGCAACATGAATAGGGTTTTTGGCTAAGTGCGGGTAGGCCACATGGCCTTGAATCCCTTTCACAATTAAATCGCCGGTAAGTGATCCTCGTCTACCATTTTTTACCACATCGCCTACCACTTCAGTGCTAGAAGGTTCACCCACTAAACACCAGTCAATTTTCTCATTGCGAGCTTCTAAGGTATCAATCACCTTAGTTGTACCATTAATAAATGGTCCTTCCTCGTCACTGGTGATCAGAAATGCAATGTCACCTTTGTGGTTAGGGTGGGCAGTAACAAACCTGTGGGTTGCCACTAACATGGCTGCCAAGCTTCCTTTCATATCCGCAGCGCCACGACCGTGCAGGTACTCGCCAACTTGGGTGGCTTCAAAAGGCGGGGTTTGCCATTTTTCAGCGGGGCCAGATGGCACAACATCTGTGTGTCCGGCGAAACAAAATAGTGGACCTTGCTTGCCTTTCCTTGCCCACATATTCGTCGTGTCTTCAAATACCATTGATTCTATATCGAACCCTAAGGGGGCTAAAATATCAGCCATTAACTGCTGACAACCGGCATCTTCAGGGGTAACAGATTGACGGTTGATCAGTTCTTTAGTCAGAGCAATTGAGTCCATCATTAGTTAAAAACCACCTCATAATCTGCCGGTTTAAAACCTAAAATATAGTTGTCGTTATGAATTAAAACAGGACGTTTTATCATCGCAGGAGATGCCAGCATTAACTCAATGGCTTTTTCACTGTTTAAATCTTGTTTTTGTTCATCTGGTAATTGACGAAAAGTGGTTCCACGCTGATTTAACAATTTTTGCCAACCTAACTGAGATTCTGTTTTCTCTAGCCACTCACGGTCTAATCCGTCAACACGATAATCGTGGAAGGTATATTCTATCTGGTTTTCTTCTAGCCATTTTTTAGCTTTTTTAATGGTATCGCAATTTTTGATGCCGAACATTTGAGTCATAAAAAGAGTTCTTGTTTGTTAATTTTGAAATGAAAAATAAATGCATATTATTAATAAGGTAAATAATATCATTGCTGCATAAATGATGTTTTACCAACCCTGAAAGTTTAGATCAACACAGAAAATATATGATCTTCACATGCAGTCACCTTTCGAGGATTAATCAGTAGTCCTTTTACTTTATCACTATTGAGAAGGGTTATGTAAAATGCGTTGTCGTTTAAAGCTAGTTTCAACTTTCTAGCGTCGAAATCTAATATAGGTTGCCCCAATGCCAGTTTTTGACCCACTGTCACTTTACGTTTAAAGCCATCCCCATTTAGCTTTTGCGCCTCCCAACCGCAGTGGATTTGCAGTTTTAATCCATGCCTGTCTTTTATACGGATACGATGTGCCGTTTCACTGATGTCTAAAACAATCCCATCAAAAGGCGCTAAGATTTGAAAACCGATAGGGTTTATAACAGCACCTTCACCAAATAATCGTTGTTTAAAAATAAGGGGGTTGGCAGTATCAAGCATATTCATATTGCCACTTACGGGGCTCAAAATATCAATTTTATGTTTAAATTCTGGAAGGTTTTTAGCGTCTAATAACTGATTGAAAAGGCGCATTATAATACTAGTTCGCCGTAGTTTTTCATGGATCCAAGAGGCGCATTTTCGCTAGCTTGATACTTGAAAAGAAAATAATCTGATTTAAAACCAGAAACAGCCAATATTCTAATGTTCACTTTGACCAATATAGTATTAATTTGCGCTTCTATAGCCGCTATCATCTTATACATAAGCATTTTAAATTCTCGATTTCAAACCTGCGTGTTTGGCGAAAGGTTAAGGATGGTAAAAGTGTCAGGCTGAGCTACTAATGTCTGATTAACCATTTTTTTTCCTTTAAAAGCGCTTTTTTATTGTGCTTTAGCTATGCTGTAAGTCAAGTGTTACTAACAAAGTATCTTATTAAAATGTTATCCACTGTTTCTGTGGATAACCTTGTTGAGGAAACTTTATATGTCACTTAACTAGTTGAAATGTAAGGTGTATATTTGGTTGTCCAGAAATCCACCAAGAACTGATTTTGGCTAAAATTAAAGCGTTTTATTATTAGAGGACTAAATTATGTCAACAGCACCAATTGGCTCGGTGGTTTGGACGGACCTTACTGTTAAAAATGCAGACGATGTGAAAGCGTTTTATGCACAAGTCATAGGCTGGCAAGCAAACCCAGTTAGCATGGGGGATTATGATGATTATAGTATGCAGTTGCCCAGCAATAACCAGGATGTTGTAGGTATTTGCCATGCAAAGGGAGATAACGCGGGGTTGCCTGCACAGTGGTTGTTGTATTTTAAAGTGGCAAACTTAGACGAATCAATTGCTCAAACCGAGGCGGGAGGTGGAAAGTTATTATCTAAAATTAAGCATTATGGTTCACAAAGCCGCTATATCATTATTCAAGATCCCGCTGGGGCGGTGTGTGCCTTGTTTGAAGAAAACACCTAATTGACGGGGTTGTTGATAACTATTAAAAACTAAAATACTTCAGATACTTGCAAATAGCCCCTTGATTGTTACATTAAACTTATCCTATTCAACCGGTTAAAAGTTAGTGCAAGTACTTGATTTATATGCAGGTCCAACTGCTTTGAAGGAAATTCAGCAGCATGGATTGAGACAACAGATGTTCGATTACATGCTGGGGGCTTCTGGGGGCCCAAAGTGGTTCGTGTTAGCAGGCTTAGATAGATATGTCTTCTCTACTTTTTTTGCTAAGCGTACAACGCCATTGCAGATTATAGGTTCATCAGCTGGCGCTTTTCGCTTTGCGTGTTTTGCCCAACAAGACCCTTTAGCTGCGATCAATCGCTTAGCTGAACGCTATTCACGCACAGAGTACAGCGACAAACCCAGCGCGAAAGAGATCACACTATCTGGGTTAGAATTATTAGATTATGTATTAGGGGACAATGGTGTTGAGGAAATTATCCAAAATCCCATTATTAAAGCGCATTTCATTGTTGCGCGTTGCAAAGGGCTGACTCAATTCGAAGCCAAACCCTTGCAATTGACCGGTCTGTTGGCGAGTGCCGGCGCTAACGCGGTGCAAAGGCGGTTTTTACAACGATTTTATGAGCGTTATGTTTTTGCTTCACCCACGAGTGAATTACAAATATCGGATCCGAATAAGATGCCAACTCGTTATGTCCCTTTGTCAAAGCACAATTTGGCTCAGGCACTGATGGCCTCGGGTTCAATTCCCCTAGTGATCGAGGGCGTACAGAATATAAATGGTGCACCGAAAGGGATGTATCGAGATGGTGGTATAATTGATTACCATTTTGATCTAAATCTGGGACCCCATGATGGATTGATATTTTATCCACACTTTTACTCAAAGCCGATCCCTGGCTGGTTTGATAAATCATTAAAGACTCGACTACCCCACAAAAGTAGCTATGACAAAGTGGTAATGGCTGTCCCATCTGATGAGTTTATCGCTTCATTGCCTTATCAGAAAATACCAGACAGAAAAGACTTTGAAACAATGCCAGCGCAACAACGCATAGGATATTGGCAAACGGTGATTGAGCAAAGTGATAGGTTAGGGGAGGCGTTTGCCAATCTTACTCAAGATAATGATGTGGCAAATAGGATCAAACCCTTTGCGTTTGACTACTTATGGCGAAAAATCACGCATACGAGCAAACAAAGCTGAAAAACTCCTTGAAGATAACGATAAGCATCGTTATTATACGCGCCGCTTGAGACATTCGTGTTAAGCCTCAAATATACAGTGCGTCCGTAGCTCAGTTGGTTAGAGCACTACCTTGACATGGTAGGGGTCGGTAGTTCGAGTCTACTCGGACGCACCATTTTCTTAGATTATCCTGAAAGTACATCTTTATCTACATAGTATATATTTTGCTAGAAAGTCTGTGAAACCGCTGGAAACGTACTCTGGGTTGACATTCTACTAATTCCCAGTGGTATAACTGCAAAGGATGATTGTCATTTTAGATCCCCAATACTTACTTATAAGAACGCTCTACATATTGTTGCCTAAGTAAACATTATCGCGTTGTTAAAAAATACAGAGGGGGTGAGCAATTTATATCACTGTAAACAGTTAAATCCAGCCTGTACTAGCCTGTACTAGCCTATGCTAGCTAGTTCAGGCTGTTGCATCATATAAGTTAATGACTCTAGGTGTGTTAATTTGCAACGATCTTAAATGTTCCTTTTGAGCGCACATAGAGAATGCTTTCATTTGTGGTGGCTATATTGTGGCTGAAATTGCCAGATGAACTGAACATTGAACCAGCCTGTAGATCCTTGGATTGGCGCATCTCTATGGAATCATAATTAACGTTACCCTGGATGACAACTGCCTTGAACTCAGTGGTTTTACTGCTGATTTTTCCGCTAAAGTTCGCAGGAAGTTTTATTAGGCTTCCGCTAAGTTGCTCCGATTTGTGGCTTTTCCAAAGGTTTGCAAGCTGTACGTTATCGCCGTCAATTAAATTTGTTTCTCTTTGTGTTAACCACACTAAATTAGAAGAGTGAACATTAATGGGTCTCTCGCCATTGTCATATTGCTCGTCAACTGATTTAACTAAGTATGGACCACTGTCAATTTCCAAATAGATTAAATTTGATTCTCCATTGGCCGCGGTAATGTGGTTTTCTCCTGCCGGTTGTGTCCAGAATGAGGTTTTGGGTAGCCACATGTGGTCTGCGTTGGGGTCATCATTGTGCATTAAACCTTGGATCACAATTCCCCGATAGGAGATGTTGTGAATATGCGGCGGTGAAGAAAATCCTTTGTTGAATTTTACCAACATACCGGTAGCGACATTTTTCGTTCTGTCTCCCCATAAATCCGCTGCTCCAGGACTCTTATCGCCGCGTAATGGGTTCAAATAACCCCATTTAATCTCTGCAGCATCAATCACTTTCGATTGATTTTTAGGGCTCTGTGCCATGCTTGTGGAGCTGAAAATAACGAGGCTTATGATCAGCGCTGCGCGTCGTATAGACATGTTCATCGTATGTACCTTTAAATGTGTTTCTATTTTAATTACGTTTGTTACATTAAATCGCGAATTCGGTGACTGTTGATTGTTGCAATAATAAATTAAATATTGATAACCACTTTACCCATTGCTTTGCCACTTTCTAAACGCTTGTGTGCTTTGCCTACATCTGCCAAAAAGAAAACTGAATCGTCGAGTACGGGCTTTAGATCACCGGCTTCAACTATGCTTGTTAAGGCTTTCAAAATAGCGCCATGCTTTTCACGATGGAAGTCATGTAACATGGGAATTAACATGAATACCACGTGTAAAGACAGTCCTTTGAAGTGAGCAGTGGTTAAATCAAGTTCAACCATGGAGACAGTAGATGCAACTTGGCCGTTGAGTGCTGCAGCTTCAAAAGATTTGGCCATATTTGCGCCACCGACTGAGTCAAATACAAGGTCGAAACCGGCACCATTGGTGTGTTTTTGTACGTAATCTTCAACTGATTCTGTGACATAGTTTATGGGGGTCGCACCGAGCTGTTGAATCATTTCTAGCTGCACATTGCCGCCACCTGTTGAAAATACATTAGCGCCAAAATGGCGTGCAAGCTGAATGGCGACGTGGCCTACACCACCCGATCCACCGTGAACCAATACATTTTGACCTGCTTTTATTCCTGCCCGTTGTAAACCTTCATAAGCGGTAATCGCGACTAGCGGTAACGCTGCTGCTTCTCGCATGTTCAGATTTTTCGGTTTGAGTGCAATTAGATTGGCGTCTGCGACAATATACTCGGCAAGCGTCCCTGGAAGATCGGCTAGTCCTCCGGCACAACCATAGACTTCATCGCCAATATTGTATTCGCTTACGTTTTCGCCAACTTCTTCAATAACCCCAGCAAAATCCATCCCTAATAATGCAGGTGCAGCGGGTGAAAGAGGTAACTCTGGTCCCATCTGACGGATCATTGTGTCTACGGTATTGACGCTGGTCGCCTCAATTTTAACTCGCACATGCCCCGGCTTTAGTGCTGGTTTAGGGAGTTCTATTGATTCAAATACATCAGAATCGCCAAAGTTGTTTACGATCATTGCTTTCATGTTTTATTACCCTAAGTACATTTGCTGTTTAATTTAAAATAAAGAGATGAGTGTATTCTGCTACTTTATTGCGACTAGGCTTTGACGCCGAGTCGAGCCAGCACATCTTCCATGGCGGATAGCAAAGCTGTATTTTTGGCGAGATCAAGTGCATCGGGATGGGGTTGTGACCAATTGCCAATATCGTTATCAAAATATTTGCCTGAGGCAGAGGCAAACTCGTCACTCAATGCAGCTCGTACTAAAATGTCCGCGCCAATTTGCAAGTCTTTTCCCTTTGAACCATAAGCTTCTTTAACCATTTTGCTGCCCAGGAAAGACGCAGGGTTGATAGCAATAAAAGCCGGTGCGTTGCTGCTGTTTTCTTTCGCTAATTGGAATGTCCACATTGTTAGCGCCAGTTTACTTTGTGCATATGCATCGCTATCTGATAGAGACTGTTCGCCCTGTATGGCTTTCAGATTGACGGGGGCTTGAGCGGCGGAAGAAAGGTTGATAACCCGGCCACTAGCATTGAACAGTGGTAATATTTTTCGAGTTAATAAATAAGGGGCGAGGGTATTTACCACAAAACGAATATCGTAGCCTTCGTCTGTTATTGGATTAGGTACTTTGAAAACACCAGCGTTGTTTATCAATACATCAATAGCACTGACCTTTTGTTGTATATCAGATGCCATTTTTTCCACATCCGATAAATTTGCCAAGTCTGATTTGAACAACTCGATAGACGTGTTTGGGTTAAGTTTTAAAAGCGTTTCTTTAGTCTGCGCGAGTTTTGCGCCATTGCGACCGTGTAGCAATAAGGTATGACCTTGAGTAGCAAACACTTTAGCGGTTTGCAAACCAATACCGTCGGTTGCACCTGTAAGTAAAATTGTTTTTTTCATTTATCTAGTCCTTTTGCTTGAATGCCCGAAGCACAACGTCTGCTATTTCCGCTAGGGTTTCTTCGGTATTTCGCTTGTTAAAGCGCAGGTTTAAGGCTATGTGATTGACGCCAATCTCTTCTCTAGTTTTGAGGTATTTACACAGTTGATTAATGCCTAGCTTATAACCCAGGTGAATTGGTTGGGGTAAACTGTCAGGGTTTTTGTCTAAATCAATATAAAGAGGCTCCATAACTGGACGGGGGGCGCTACTTTGGTTTTGACTATTGTCCCTTAGTTGCTGAATAAATTGCTGCTGCAGTTGTTGTGCTCTAGGGTAGGTAATCCACCCGTCACCATGTTCTGCTAACCAACTTGGAGATTGCTGGGATGAGCCAGTTATCAGCAAAGGTAAACGACGATTTTGAGGTTTAGGCAGCATGTCGATATTTCCTGCCGCTTTTCCAAATGTATTATCAAATTTTGGATTAGAATCTGCCAGACGACGAATATACTCATAACTTTCTCGAAATAGTTTTCCACGGTCATGATATGACACATTCATGGCCGGATATTCTTCTGGACGATCACCACTGGCGATCCCTAAAATCAGCCGTCCTCCAGAGAGTTGGTCAACAGAAGCCGCTGCCTTTGCAACATGTGCGGGATGCCTAAGGGGTAAAATCAAACTGGCAACGCCAAGGGCTATGTGTGAAGTTTGTCCAGCCAGTAAGCCAAGATATACAAAGGGATCGAGTAACTGCCCGGCATCACCAAAAGATGGGACGTTAAAGGGTACATCACGCAACCACACCGCTGAGAATCCTAATTTTTCAGCTAATTGAACCCGTTCCACATGAGCATGCATTGAAGGTACAGAACTTGTTGCATAATTCTCAATGGGAACCACCAGGCCGATAGATAGCTTGCCTAGTTTGAATACACTATTGAAGCCTCGGTTAATGCTAGGAAAAGCAGTTTCATTGTATTTAGCTTGAACTAACAAAGTGACTCCTTAAAGTAGAGGATCAGAATGATCCTGAATAATTTGATGAACTTATGTTATTGGTTTTGATATGATGTATAAATGGCTAATATAAGTAATCAGAATTCTGTTTTTGGATATAATAAGTGGACACAAGTGGCGTTCGACTCTTCGTTTTGGCAGCAGATATGCTCAATATCAGTGCTGCAGGTCGCAAGTTAGGGCTAGCACCGTCTGTTGCTAGTGCACGACTATCTAAACTTGAAATTCAATTAAAGGCAGATTTATTTCACCGATCAACCCGTAAGGTCAGTTTATCCATAGAAGGGGCAGAGTTTCTTCCATTCGCCAGAGAAATAATTGCCCAAGAGGATGCCGCTTATGCGGCCCTAGGTCGGGGTAATTCTAATGTAAGCGGTACGCTCAGATTCGCATCTTCCAGTACCTTTGCTCAGCGTTATATCGTGCCAATACTGCCTGAGTTTTTACAACGCTATCCAGATGTAAATGTTGAGCTAAAACTCTCGGATACCCAGGTGAATCTAATTGATGGTGGTTTTGATTTAGCGCTACGTAATTATGCAGTAGAAGACAGCAGTTTAATTGGCAGAAGGCTGGCAAAAGATACCCGAGTATTATGCGCGTCACCGGATTATCTAGAAAGAAACGGTATACCCCACAGCCCCGACGATTTGAATCATCATCAATTGTTGATCTTTATGAACTCCAAACCAAGAAGGTTAATATCTTTAACCGGTAAACAGGAATACTCGTTTCCTCCTGCAAAGAGTCTATCTCGTGTCGTGTGTGACGATGGTGCTAGTATGCGAATAGCAGCCATTGCTGGTGGAGGAATTTGTATGAGTTCCATCTGGAATATTCATACTGAATTAAAGCAAGGTAGCTTAGTAAAGGTACTGCCAGACTACCAAATTGATGATCATGCTGCTATTTGGCTTGTCTATCCAAAATCCAACGTTCTGACTTCTAAAGTTAGGGTATTCATTGACTTTCTAATTGAAAAAATTGCCAGTCCGCCAATTTGGGAAACTTAAACCTGGCTTCAATAGGGTCTATTCAGTCAAATTTGAATGCTATTGGGTGTTCTAAATCCTTTTTAATCTAATGCATTTGCTGAATAACAAAAGACAAACTAAAAGCATAAGTGAGTAGGGAAGTTGTTGTTAAACCTTTAACGGCAAAGACTACCCATTCTTAATATTATGTCATCGTGCTTTGTCAGCTTAATCACATTTCCAAATACGCCTCGTTGTGAATAAAAAATCATACTTTTCAAATGCTTTGAAACAAGAATTAAAATTAAGCAAATAATTTTGAATTTAGCGTTGACCTTAGTAGTGTAATTGTCTAATCTAAATGATAATGATTATCAATAAGGTTTGTTGGCATGTATTGTTATACTTTTTCGTGTTTGGAAATGGCGGTTAAAAATCCTTCTGAAGACGCCGAACTGGAACTCATAAATCGATATGTACACGCGGGTTTAGAAAGAGCTAAAGCAATGGGCAATAGCAAAGAGACTAAAACTGCGCACTTGCGGATCCTTGATACCTTATTGCATGTAGTATGCGATAGCTTGCTATCCACATCATGGCGTAAATATTGTTATCGCATGGTTCAACGTCTGAAACCGCTGTTATTTGAGATACTAGATAAGCGTCAATACCAACGAAAAATGGCGCAAATTAGTCTGCTTCATAATTATTTTATTGCTTATACACAGGGAGCAGATACAACCGATTTAAAAGCCTGTGTACCTCACATATTTTCTTATAATCCACCACGTAAATAATCAACATCGCGAGGTTTTTGCATGTCAAATTTTCAGTTTGTTTGTCCGAGTCACCAAAATTGGGTAGAAGACCATCCCAAAGAAGCATTTCAAAAAGTAAACGAGTTAACAGATTATGCGGAACTTCTGTTTCAAAAAGGCCAATACCAAAATGTGATTCCATTTTTAGGTACCGCGTTAGAGACAACTGAAATTATTTTCGATAGCCGGTTGGAATCGCCGCAATTGACGACAAAAATGACAGCTATTGCCATTATGTTAGCCAATTCATATTCTGCTTTAGGGCAAACAGATAAAGCGGGTATCTTTATACGCAAAATTCGCCAAAAATTAAATAGAGCAATTAATTGTGCCGAAGGTTATTCTGCTAAAGTGGCGTTTTTTAGACATTGTGAAACGGCTTTACTAGAAGCAAATTCGAATTTACAAGAAAATCATGGTTATTTTGACAATATGTTAGTTTCTCAATTGCATTAATTTAATAACTTTTTAAGATTCAAGGTGTTGAATAACAAAAAAGCGTCTCTCTTAAGATTGAGAGTGCCTTTTGCTGAAGCTGATATATTTTTTCTAGCTTGTTTAAGGTCATGCTTTTATTGAATATTATGTGTGGATTTTAATTCCTCGTTGAACTTACTTATTGGGTCTGTTATCGCTACTTTGTGCTGGAAGGATTGCTATTAAGGGAAATGCGGGTTCTAATATGCGGCTTTAGATATTGTACTAAAGTGAACTTTTCATTTTAGGTTGAAGTTGTATCAGGACGCATTTTTGAAAACATTTACATGCCAATGTGGGAATACATTACATTTCGCGAACGTTCAATGCGTATCGTGTGGTTTAATGTTGGGTTTTATTCCGCAAGAAAACAGGCTGAGTGCTTTTACCACTAATCAGTATGGTAATTTACAAGCCTCCAGCAATGGTAAGTTATATAAACAGTGTAAAAATTATTCTGAGCACAATGTTTGCAACTGGATGGTTCCCCTCGAAGATGATCATGATTATTGCGTTTCCTGTCGACTCAATGAGGCAATTCCTGATTTAAATGATCCTGAAAATAAAGCCTTATGGGCGAAAATGGAACAGTCAAAAAGACGTTTGTTGTACACCTTATTAAAACTCAATTTACCCCTTGTTGATCGTGTGCAGGATCCAACCAATGGATTAGGCTTTGCATTTTTAAGAGACAAAACTCAAGATTCATTTGGCAATGAATTGACGGTGAAAAGCTTTGTGACCACAGGCCATGCAAATGGATTGATCACCATTAATCTAAATGAAGCAGATGATTCGGCTCGCGTGGATATGCGCGAGAAAATGAATGAGCGATATCGCACACTGCTTGGCCATTTTCGACATGAATCAGGGCATTATTATTGGGATAGATTGATATCCGGCACAGATAAAATAGATGAATTTCGCAGGTTGTTTGGTGACGAACGATTAGATTACGTGCAATCTATGGAAAGTTACTATCAAAATGGCCCTAGCGAAAATTGGCAGAGTGTCTGGATAAGTGCCTATGCCAGCATGCACCCCTGGGAAGATTGGGCCGAAACCTGGGCACACTATTTACATATGCTAGATACCCTTGAAACTGCAAATGATTACGATTTTTCGATTTCAGGTAATAAAATAGCCAGCCCGATACCGAATACCGATAGCGTCATCGACCAAATTTATACTTCAACCTCGTTCACCCACTTGTTTAATGATTGGTGTCAATTGACTAAGGTATTGAATGCTCTGAATAGAAGTATGGGCTTAGATGATGCTTATCCTTTTGTTATTTCTATATCTGCCCTAGATAAACTGCGATTCATTCATGAAGTAGTATTAGATACTGATATGCTTAAATTAACAGAAGGGGCCGCTTGAACTCGGGGCGCTTTTGTATCTGTACCTTCACTTTTTGATAAACTGATGATGAATCAGTGATTCAACTGAAATTACCATTGTTTCTTCTAACCCCGTATATCTTCGGTCTTTGCCTAATGACACCCTAGGGGAGAAGTTACTTCTCCCAATCGAAACGGGGGAGGTTCTCAAACGCTTTCTTTAGCCCTTCGTTCCACTGCTTCTGCACTGATCTGTACATGTTACTATTTGTGGTCAATACGTTGTGATAAGGCTCTTCAATATGGTCATTGCGATGAATCGCTATTTCAATTGGTGGCCCAACAGAAATGTTACTGCGGATTGTGGAGTCTAATGAAACGATTGCACATCTAGCTGCGTCTTCTAAAGAAGTACTAGGGGTAATAATACGGTCTAAAATAGGTTTTCCATATTTATTTTCGCCTATTTGCAAATACGGTGTTTCATCTGAGGCAGAAATATAGTTTCCTTGGGGGTAGATTAGGAAAATCTCACTTTTATTCCCTTTAATTTGGCCCCCTAATAAAAAGCTAGATTCATTGCTGGTCTTTGACTTCTCCATGGCGTCCGCATGGCGATTTTGTTCCTGTTGACTCAAGTCACCAATATACTGGGCTACTTCATGAAGATAGTTTCCTCGACTGATATCAAAGTCAGCGTTGGGATTTGCTAAGTCGCGCTTTATGGCGTTAATCACCGCTTGAGAAGTGGCTAAACTGCCAGAGGTGGTTAACACTATTGTGCGATTATCTGGAAACACGAAGGTCGTCATTTTACTGTAAGTGGCAACGTAATCTACCCCTGCGTTTGTGCGAGAGTCAGAGGCAAAAACTAAACCTTTATTCAAGGCAATGGCTAAACAGTAAGTCAATTGGCTTCCTTTTGATGTTGTGGTGGTTAAAAACCTTTGGTTATCGACAAAATCTTGTTCTTATAACTCTTTTTCGATATTTTGAACTCTGGTGAAATTAAAAACAATAGAATTTTAAATATAGCATCTATCAAATCATAACTAGTTGAGTATACTGATATAAAACAACAATAAATCAGCGCGGAGGATCTATGGCGATTAGATGGGGAAACTATGCAATAGGTCAATTCTACGATGAGCTGATACAGGGGCGTTCTAAACCCAGAAAACATGCAAAAGATTTGTGTGATTATCTCAAAGGGTTATCCGATAACGAAATAAAAGAGTATAAAGCGGCCTCTGATTCTGCTATTCAAGTCATGGGAATTACCTTCAGAGTATATAATGATGAAGAGGGATCGATTGACCGAGCTTGGCCTTTCGATATTGTTCCACGCCTTATTGAACTCAAAGAATGGCAACAAATTGAACTGGGCCTTAAACAACGAGTGAAAGCCCTGAATATGTTTATTGATGATCTCTACAATGATCAGAACATAATAAAAGATGGAGTGTTTCCAGCCGACTTATTAAAGAAATCGAAAAACTTTTTAAAAGATTGTATTGGCGTAAAACCACCGCAGGGGATATGGGCGCATATTTGTGGCTCTGATTTGGTAAGGGACCACAATGGCACTTTTTACGTTCTAGAAGACAATTTACGTGTTCCGTCAGGTGTTTCATACATGCTTGAAAATCGCCAGGTAATGAAACGTGTTTTCCCTGAAATGTTTGAAAAGTACAATATTCTTCCTATCGATAATTACCCTTCAGACTTATATGACATGTTGGCAAGTCTGTCGCCACGGGATGTAAAAGAGCCTGAAATTGTCGTACTCACCCCTGGAATTTATAATTCAGCTTATTTTGAGCATGCTTATTTGGCCCAACAAATGGGGGCTGAATTAGTTACCGGTGATGACTTAGTGGTTAAGGATGATGATTGCGTTTACATGAGAACCATTAACGGATTGAGTCGTGTAGACGTGATTTATCGTCGAATCGATGATTGGTACATAGATCCGGAAGTATTCCACCCAGATTCTCAATTAGGTGTTCCTGGGATCATGCGAGCATGGAAAAAAGGCAATGTAGGTTTAGCCAATGCACCAGGTTCCGGGGTTGCCGATGACAAAGTTGTTTATAGCTATGTTCCAGACATTATCAAATACTATTTAAATGAAGAGGCATTACTGCCGAACGTTCCAACCTATCGTTGTATTAACCCCGATGAACGTGAGTATGTTTTAGAAAATATTGAACAAATGGTGGTCAAACCGGCAAATGAATCCGGGGGTTATGGCATGTTGATTGGTCCACATGCATCGAAAAGAGAACATCAGAAATTTCGCCAATTAATAAAAAAAGATCCACGCAATTATGTGGCACAACCCATGTTACTGCTGTCAACGGCACCCACTTTGATAGATAACAAAGCGGAAGGTCGTCATTTGGATTTAAGGCCATTCATTTTAAGCGGGCAAGATATTAAAGTTACCATGGGAGGGTTAACCAGAGTTGCAATGACTAAGGGCTCTACAGTGGTTAATTCATCCCAAGGTGGTGGTAGCAAAGATACATGGATTGTTGATATGGAGGGCGATTAATATGTTGTCACGTGTAGCCAGTAATTTGTGTTGGATGGGGCGTTATCTGGAACGTGCGGAAAACACCGCAAGACTAATTAATGTTAACTTTAATTTACTATTAGATCTCCCGAAAAGTATTGTTCTAGGTTGGGAGCCCCTAGTTGATATTGTCTCTAATCGAGACGAGTTTTACGCTAAATACCAAGAAGCCAATGAGCGTAGTGTTTTGAATTTTATGGTGGGGGATACTAAAAATTTAGGGTCTATTGTGAGCTCATTAAATGCTGCACGAGAAAACGCTAGAACTATCCGTGAAATTATTCCTAGAGAGGCTTGGGAACAAATTAATGAGTTGTATTTGTTTGCCCACAGCAATCGTCAAAAAGCCATCGCTCGACGTTCTCGCTATGAATATTTGACGGAAATTATTGAGTCAAATCAGAAAATAACCGGCATACTTGTTAGCACAATGACCCGCGATGAAGCTTATCAATTTTTGCGTATAGGTCGCAATTTGGAAAGAGCCGATATGACAACGCGGATCATTGATGTGCGTTCGGCATCCTTAGTGCAAGATATGGAAACAGAACAATCCGCTTTAGAAAACCTGCAATGGATGAGCGTGTTAAAGTCACTGACTGCTTATCAAATGTATCGTCGAGAAGTGCGTTTCAAAATTCGACGCCCCGATGTTTTAAAGTTTCTTATGTTGGAGAGCCGCTTTCCCAGAGCACTGATTCATACTTTGCAACAGGTTGAATATTGCTTGCGGGAACTGCCTAACTACGAGCAGTGTGTGGAAATGACGTCAATGGTAGAAAAGCAATTGATGGAAGCGAACCCGCAATTACTTATTCAAGATAAACTTCACGAATTTATCGATGAAATGCAACTTGGTTTGATTAAGGTATATAACAAGATAGACGAAACCTACTTTTAATCATGTTTGTATTTAGCTAAAAAGGCTCAACATTCACCAGATGTTGAGCCTTTTTTCGTTAGTTTGCCCCATCGTTGGCTGCGTCTTGTATTGCATCGCCTGCGCTTTCGATATCTTTACCAGCACCTTCTATGGTGGCGCAACCTGATAGTAAGAGTAGGGGGGTGATTAATGTAACAATAATTTTAGTTTTTGATTGTAAATTCATAATGTTGCCTCACTGAAATTAAACAGGGTATTTTCGTTTTCGCAAAAACTTCATTTTGCTTAAACTCGCTTTCCAGTATTCATAAAGCGAGTATAGTGCCAATAGTTAAGTTTATGAAAATTAACAGGTTTATTTTTTTGTTAATATTTTGAGGGTAAAGCTTTTTGCATTTTTTCATACAAATCGGAAGATTTTACACATCAACACTAATGAAAATGTAGCCGATTTAGATTACGCATTTGTTGGTCAAAGACGATCATGTTGATAACTGTGGTAGAGCTTCCCCCATTGCCATGAAAGCCCTAAATTGCATAGTTTTAATTGAATTTCACTTGGCTGGTCAGCACTGTTTATAGGTAAATCTGACGATAAATAGCGCACTCGCCAAATTCCAATGTTTGCGTCCCGCTGAAACTGAATCTTGCCGATCAATTGATTTTGTTTATAAACAAAACAAGTGCGTTTTGAGTAGCGAATTTTACTGGTCTGCATAACTGTTATTATATACAGTATTGTGTGTTTGGCTAGATTTTTTCTGAATCACTAACAGCGATTAAACAGCTCTTGCCACAGGCTCTTATGGATACGAAGTGCCTCAATATAATCTTCAAAATCTAACTCTCTTTGTCCTAGAAAATCTGTGAATGGTTTCGCCAGTATTGGGTTTTCCTGCAACTTTTTAAAATGAGGCGTTAGTAGACTGGCAACATCAATTAAACGATCAGTTGTTGGTTGTATCTTCTTTATAAAAGTGTCGTCGTATAATTTTTTAAGGTTTTCTAATTGAGTGGAAGTGGCGGTAGACGTGCATGAAACGTCATTAAACTGTTGCTGTAAGTGCTTATTCATATCATTAAGCCAACGCGTCAACTGTCTTTGCGAGTACCATAATTGCGCCGCCAACGACTGTTTTCGCAAAGTATTTAATGCCGATTCTAAGTTTTCTATATCTGATGCTGTAGGTGAGTAAAGGGCAACTAATAGTCTTAGGGAGTCTTGATAGCTGTGTAGTTGTTGTTGGCCTATTTGGCTAAATAGTTCTGTTTTGGTAGTAAAAGAACCCCTGATTTCGCTACTGTGTAGGACCATGTGCGCCCAAACCAAAGGCAGCATTTGCTGTTTCTGCGCTATCCATTGCCTTAACTGTTGTTGCTTATCTTTTTCATGAGTGCGTTGAAGGCAGTCTCTAAGACCCTGTATTAATTGAACTTCATAGGCAAACCGTTTAGAGGGCAATTGAACCTTGCCCAGCGCCGTATTTCGTTGTGCTATTAACAGGGAAACAGAGCAATGTTTTAAACCATAAAAGTCACTTAGCTTTATGGTGGTTTCAGGAATGATAACTTTGATGTCCTCTGAAGAGGGATAGCGAATAGCGACGCGGTCAGTGTTAAGCTGTATTGCAATGTTAAATTCGTCACTAATTTGATTTTGGTAATCACGAAAATTTGACTGAATAGAGTGTTGACCGCACGCATTAACTAACATTAAGCAACAGAAAAGTAGCAGCAACTGAACAGTTGACAAATGAACCCCCTTTTTGGCCTGTTTAAAGTCGCGTCTGCTATGGCTTTAAACAAGCGCAGTAAATGATGTTAATTATTAGCTTACTTTAAATGGCTACTCTAATAAAACTGCTCATCATCCGAATTAACCTTAATTTGAAGTTTATGGTTAAGCTCATCAATATGCAGTTTAACGTGAAACTCGTGACAACAATTTGGACATTCTTCAAAAAAGTCTTGATCACCATTACTGCAATCGACTCTTATATGCAGGTGATGCCCGCACTCTGGACAAGTAATGGTTTGTTCGGTTTCAAATACTTCAGTACTCATTAATTCTCCTATGCGACACTAGGGTTCGCTATGCTACGACCTCCATCAACCGCTAATATCTGTCCGGTGACATATGAAGCCGAGATTAGAAATGCGATTGCTTCAGATATATCTTTTTCGCTGCCTAATCGGCGCAAAGGTATCTGCGACAGAATCGCACTTTTCTCATTTTCAGGTAGAGCAGTGTCTGGCCACAAAATTGCGCCAGGAGCAACACCATTTACACGAACTTGAGGGGCTAATTCCTGTGCAAGTGATTGGGTCAGGGTCACTAAAGCTGCCTTCGCCATGCAATATATAGTATGGCCTGACAATGGACGTTGTGCATGAATATCTACCATATTGATTACAACGCCTTGATTTTGTATAAGTTGTTTTTGCAACTTTTGAATTAAAAATAGTGGTGCTTGGGCGTTACTCCCCATGAGAGCTTGCCAATCTGTTGAGTTGAAGTTGTTCAAAGGAGTAGGGTAGAAAGCAGAGGCGTTATTAATTAACACATCTATGCGCCCAAAGGCGTCAATTGCTGATTGGGCAACCCTATTTAATTCTTTTAAGTTGCATAGGTCGCCTTGAACCCATTTTGCTGAGTCAGCACGTTTTTCATTTAATTGTGTGGATAAATCTTTCACTTGTTCAATTGAATGGTGACAATGCAATACTATTCGATATCCTAAATTATGTAGAAATTTTGCGCTGTATGCGCCAAGACGCTTCGCGCTTCCGGTAATAAATACGACTTTGTTTTCCATAATGCCTAATTGTTTACGTTAGTGTTTCAGTTAGTATGGTTGAGAAGATTATCTGGGAAAGAATTTAGGTACAAGTTTGCTTTTAGCTTTGCACCCTGCTGCATGATTTAACCTTGCATGTTTTTCAGTATTGATTTCGCGGTTTGCAGATAAGTGCCACCAAATAACAAGGCGTGATTTAAAATATGGTAGAGCTGGTATACCGGCTTTCTGTAGGCATATTCATTACTCAGTGGCCACACTGTATTATAGCCATCATAAAATGCCCCTGGGAATTTGTTGAATAGTTCGGTCATCGCAATATCTGTTTCTCTATCGCCATAATAAAATGCCGGATCAAATATCACCGGCAAGTCATGTTGAAACCCTGTATTACCTATCCATAAATCACCATGCAGCATAGAAGCGGCTGGATTATGGCCATGTAATAGTTTTTCAACAGAAACCACTACCTCATCGATTGCTGCAAGAGCATGCCCTTGTTCTGCCAGAAGCTGAAGCAGGTAACCAATACGCTGCTCGGCAAAAAATTGTGGCCACTTCTTGGTCCAGGGATTAGGTTGAGGAGTTAGGCCAATAAAGTTATCTTCTTGCCAGCCAAACATGTTCTGAGTTTGAGTTTGGTGCATGCAAGCTAATTTAGAGCCAAAGCTATACCAGCTCTGCTCATTTCCTTGGGCTAACCGCAGGTATTCTAATACTAGGTAACTTTTGTTTTCTGACACCCCATAACAGATCACCTTAGGTGTTTTGAAAATATTAGCTTTTGCAATGTGTTCTAAGCCCTCAGCTTCAGCACTGAAATTTAATATTTTATCTTCATCATTGAGTTTAACAAAAAAACGTTTGTGACCGTCTGAAATTCGGTAGGCGCTGTGAGAATCGCCTTCGGTTATTTCTCGGATATCATCACAAATAAATTCTTGGTTTAATTGTTGACTAATTTGCTCGCTAACAAAATGCCACATAGTTTTGACTTAATTTAGCTGTAAATCCTGAGTATGGAACACGCAAAAATAATTGAAGGTATTTTTAATTATTAAAATGCGCTTATTATAACTTTTAGTGATTTGGTGAAGGTGGTGCACCTAAGGTTTCTCCTAAATTGCGAAACGTTTTAAACATAGAAGATAGGGCTAATTTATTGGCGAGCCAAATGGGAATATTACCTGAGGGCTCACCATAGCCGATATACTCAATCTTCATTTTATTAGTCCCAGTGCTTTGTATTAGCCAATTGCCTTTCACATTCTGCATCTGAACATATGAAGGGCGGGGGGGATAATGCTCAGAATAATCTTCTATTCGAATCCGAATGGTCTGGCTTTGAGGATCAATTTCAGTGAAAGACTGAGTTATCATTTCTCGGTTTTTGACTGGCCAAGGCGCGTTGAAAGTGGTTCTAACTATTTTCTCAGTAGTTGAAGAGGTGGTAAGAATTTCAACTTTTTCGCAATTATCAATCCAACTGGCGGCTATGTCTGTATTGTCTAGAAGGGTTAAAAAATCGTTGGGTTGGCCATGAACTAAAACAGAGGCTTTAAGCCAAACATAACCACTTTTGTCTTTTGTTGTATGTAGACTGACATGTTCTTTTTGTTTAACCAACAACCACTTTGCGTTTGCAGGCTCAGCAAAGGTTTGAATAGGTAACATCAAGGAAAAGCAGGCAAAGGCATATTTTACGTATGCAATTGTCTGTTGTGATTGCATCGCCAGCAACATTTTAGGTATCATATAGCCTCCTCCCTGATCGTAGCAGGGCTGATTTTTTTATTAACTTATCTATTTTTCGGTTTAAGTTACTTAAACACCCATATTTGGGTGTTTTTTATTGCTTATACATTAAGAGCCGAAAAATAACTTTATAATTCACAAGTGGCGCTTGGTAGGTGTCACCACTGTGTAAAGGATTATTCAATGCTTACAATTACGCTTCCTGATGGCAGTCAACGCCAGTTCGAACATTCCATTTCTGTATTAGATGTAGCCAATGATATTGGACCAGGGTTAGCGAAAGCTACCATCGCTGGCAAAATAAATGGCGAACTGGTCGATGCAGTCGACATGATCACCGAAGATGCTAGTTTACAGATTATTACCGCCAGAGATGAAGAAGGTCTAGAAATTATTCGTCATTCCTGTGCGCATTTGATTGGACACGCCATTAAACAACTCTACCCAGATGTGAAAATGGCCATAGGTCCAACTATTGATAACGGTTTTTATTACGATATCGATATGGAACATTCTTTAAATGAAGATGATTTGTTAAAACTTGAAAAGCACATGTTGAAGCTGGCTAAAACCAGTTATGACGTAGTCAAGAAGAAAGTGAGTTGGCAAGAAGCTCGGGATACCTTCGAAGCCCGTGGCGAGACTTATAAAATGGAAATTTTGGACGAAAATATCAGTAAAGATGACCGTCCAGGACTATACCATCATGAAGAATATGTCGATATGTGTCGTGGTCCTCACGTACCTAATATGCGTTTCTGCCAACACTTTAAAATTATGAAAGTGGCTGGGGCGTACTGGCGTGGCAACAGTGATAACAAAATGTTGCAACGTATTTACGGCACGGCTTGGGCAGACAAAAAACAACTTAAAGCTTATCTCAATCGTTTAGAAGAAGCGGAAAAGCGTGATCACCGTAAAATTGGTAAAGCCCTTGATTTATTTCATTGGCAAGAAGAAGCGCCAGGTATGGTGTTTTGGCACAACGATGGTTGGAGCATATACACCGAGCTAGAAAAGTACATCCGTGAAAAACAACGTGAATATGGCTTTGGTGAAGTGAAAGGGCCCTTGATGATGGACCGTGTACTTTGGGAAAAGTCTGGCCATTGGGACAAATATGCGGAAAACATGTTTACCACTGAGTCAGAAAAGCGCGAGTATGCTATCAAACCGATGAACTGTCCGGGTCACGTCCAGATTTTTAATCAAGGCTTGAAATCCTATCGCGATTTGCCGTTGCGTATGGCCGAATTTGGTTGCTGTCACCGTAATGAACCCTCTGGTGCATTGCACGGTTTAATGCGCGTTCGCGGCTTTACACAAGACGATGCGCATATTTTCTGTACTGAAGATCAGATTGAAGCAGAAGTCGCAAGTTGCATTGAAATGATTTACGAAGTCTACAAAGTCTTTGGATTTGAAAAAATTGTAGTGAAATTGTCGACTCGTCCTGAAAAACGGGTTGGTTCAGATGAAGTCTGGGATAAAGCGGAACAAAAATTGGCCGATGCACTCACGTCAAAGAACATTGATTTCCAATATTTGCCAGGAGAAGGGGCGTTTTATGGTCCTAAAATTGAATTCACTCTACATGATTGCTTAGATCGAGCTTGGCAATGCGGTACCGTGCAGCTTGATTTCTCCATGCCTGAGCGTTTAGGCGCGACTTATGTTGCCGAAGACGGTGAGCGTAAAGTGGCTGTTATGATCCACCGTGCAACATTAGGCTCGTTAGAGCGTTTTATCGGTATCTTGACAGAAGAATACGCCGGTTTGTATCCAACATGGTTGGCACCCACACAAGTTGTGGTAATGAATATTACCGACAAACAGGGTGAATATGCGGCAAATGTAGCGAAAAAATTACAACAAATTGGAATTAGATCGAAGTCGGACTTGAGAAATGAGAAGATAGGCTTTAAAATCCGCGAGCACACTCTTAGACGTGTTCCATTTTTATTAGTCGTAGGCGACAAAGAAATGGAAGCAAACGAAGTAGCGGTGCGCTCTCGCAAGGGTGATGACCTCGGTAAATTCTCAATAGAAGGGTTTATGGAGTTGATTAATCAACAGGTCGCATCTAAGCAATTAGATTAATTTCGTGGAGGAACGACATATTAAAGGCGCTAATAATAAGGCTCAAGGCGATAAAGCCAACATCAATGAAGAAATCACAGCGACGGAAGTTCGCTTAATTGGTAAAGAAGGTGAACAGCTAGGGATAGTATCTCTAGGAGAAGCTCAAACTCTCGCCGACCAAGCTAGTTTGGATCTAGTAGAGATAAGTCCGAACGCTGAGCCGCCTGTATGTAAGGTAATGGATTACGGAAAGTTCCTTTTCGAGAAGAGTAAAGCTCAAAAAGAGCAGAAGAAGAAACAAAAGCAAATTCAGGTCAAGGAGATTAAATTTCGCCCTGGCACTGATGAAGGCGACTACCAGGTAAAACTGCGCAACCTGCGTCGCTTTCTAGAAGGAGGTGATAAGGCCAAGGTAACGATTCGTTTTCGCGGACGTGAAATGGCCCACCAAGAGATCGGCATTGAGCAACTGAAACGTGTTCGCACGGATTTAGAAGACATTGCCAACTGCGAGTCTTTCCCTCATAGGGTAGAGGGTCGTCAGATGATCATGGTGCTTGCCCCAATTAAGAAGTAGTAAAGGTTTACAAGTAACTGAGGACCGTAAAATCGGATCTGCACCTTAAGTTCACCTTGCTACTATGTTGAAACATCGACCCCAGAGTAGTCATGCAAAGCATGTCCTCAAGTGTGGTCTTAACAATGCGGAGTTTTAGCAATGCCTAAAATGAAATCCAATAGTGGAGCAGCCAAGCGTTTTAAAAAAACCGCTTCAGGTCGTTTCAAAAGCAAGCAGTCTCACTTGCGTCACATTTTGACCAAGAAGAGCTCTAAGCGTAAACGTCACTTGCGTGGCAAGAAATTAGCCCATTCAGCTGACACTGCGTTGATTCAACGCATGTTACCTTACGTTTAAAGCACAGGAGACTAAAAAATGGCAAGAGTAAAACGTGGTGTAGTTGCCCGTGCCCGTCATAAGAAGGTACTAAAGCAAGCCAAAGGTTATTACGGAGCTCGTAGTCGAGTTTATCGCGTTGCTGTCCAGGCAGTAACAAAAGCAGGTCAATATGCATACCGTGACCGTCGTCAGCGTAAGCGTCAATTCCGTCAATTATGGATTGCACGTATTAATGCTGCGGCACGTCAAAATGGCATGTCTTATAGCCGTTTCATTAACGGTTTGAAGAAAGCGTCTGTCGAAATCGATCGTAAGATCCTTGCAGACATCGCTGTGCATGATAAAGGCGCGTTTACTGCATTGGTTGATGCAGCAAAAGGCGCATTGGCTTAATTTTTTAACAATTAAGTTTAAGTTCTTTCGGAAAAAGGCGAACCAGGATGGTTCGCCTTTTTTCGTTTTAGGTCTTCAGTAGCCAAGCTCGGAGGATAAGGTGAAGCAAAGTAAACAGCTAAACCCTTAAAAAAAGTGCAAAGAGGCTATTCAGAACTTGCCTTTTAGTATGAGTTTATAAGATAATAAATGAAAATAGTTCTCATTTGTGGTCAGTTAATTATGTTGCAAAATACAGTGTGGGAACTTCCTACAAAAAAATCCGCTAAAATCGTTGGATTACAAAATGGATTGTCGGTTGCGATGAGTAATCGACTCAAAGAAATGGGCTTTTGTGACGGAGAGACTATCTCATGTCTAAAACAATGTCCGTTTAATGGTCCAAAGGTCGTGGAGTTGGGTGGAGCTATCTTGTCAATTGACAAAGAAATAGCACAAAATATCAAAATAAAAATGTAACGCAAATTCGACGAAGTAATTTAACCGTTATTTTCTACATTACTAATTCTCACTAAACAGGTACCCGTAGTGTCTTCAACTGTTTCAGATAATCATAATAGTGCTCAACAAAAGGTCGTTTTAATTGGGCGGCCGAATAGCGGTAAAAGTTTACTGTTTAACCAATTAACTGGCTTGCAGCAAAAAGTGGCTAATTTCCCTGGTGTCACAGTAGAGCTGAAGTCTGGAAAAATGAAAGATCTAACCATTGTTGATTTTCCGGGAACCTATTCATTACACAGTTTTTCTCAAGATGAGCAAGTGGCAGTAGACGCAATTTACAAAGCCTTAGATAGTGATGAGACTAGTTTAATCGTCTGTGTTTTGGATGCATCTCGCCTTGAACGCAGTTTGGTATTTGGTTTACAAATTCAAGCATTAGCTAAAAAGCATAATAAAGGCTTTGTGTTTGTAATTAATATGATCGATGACGCATTGCGTTTTGGTCATGAAATTGATGTACAGGGACTTTCCGCAGAATTAGGCTCGCCAGTTTTTGCATTGTCGGCAAAAACACTTATAGGATTATCTGAGTTTCAACAAGCATTACCTGATTTAGTCGAACAACAGACCTGTACTCCACAAAACGTGTGTGAAAATCATGATGAGGTGATAACACAAAGTCGCCACCTCGCTTATAAATACGGCATGAACGCCAATGTTGTGTTAAAACAGCAAAATAGAATTGATCAATTCCTACTGCATAATTGGTTGGGTGGTATCGCTTTCATGGCGATTATGTTCCTGTTGTTCCAAAGTATATTTACCTGGGCCACGCCGTTAATGGATGCAGTAGAAAGTGGCATAGGTATACTGGCTACTTTTGTGAGTGGCGCACTCCCAGAGGGGGTTATAAATGACTTCTTAAATGATGCAATTTTTGGCGGTGTGGGTTCTTTCTTAGTCTTTGTACCGCAGATTATGGTGTTAACCTTTATCATAGGGTTGTTAGAAGACAGTGGTTATCTAGCCAGAGCGGCGCTAATTTGTCATAAACCCTTAAGTTTCTTTGGTTTGTCTGGTCGAAGTTTTATTCCTTACTTATCGGGTCATGCCTGCGCCATACCCGCCATTATGGCGGCACGTACAATTGAATCACCTCGTAAGCGTTTGATTACAATGATGACGATTCCCCTCATGTCATGTTCTGCACGCTTACCCGTTTATGCCTTGTTAATTGCCGTATTTATTCCACAAACTCAGTATCTAGGCGGATTAGTGAATACCCAAGGTATGGTGTTTTTTGGTTTGTATATGACCGGCATCATGACAGCACTGATTGTCAGCTTTGTTATGGATAAAATGCACTTTGCAGACGGTGATAAAAGCGAAATGCCATTTATATTGGAATTACCCAGTTACCGTTTACCCCATTGGAAACCACTGATGTATCGCGTATTTAATAGCGCTAAGTATTTTATACGTCGTGCCGCTCCGGTTATTTTTATGGTTGCTGTGGGGATCTGGTTTTTGGGGTATTTCCCAATCCATGAAGGGGGATTAGAAAATTCTTATTTAGGTCATATTGGTCACTTTATTGAACCTTTGTTTGAACCTCTTGGTGTGGATTGGCGTTATGGTGTCGCTATTCTGATGTCCTTCTTAGCCAGAGAAGTATTTGTGGGTACCTTAGGCACTTTGTTTGGAATTGAAGGTGCAGATGAAAATATTGCTGGTTTGGCTGCCAATATCCAAAACGATGGTTTAACCTTTGGTGCTGGAATGGGCTTACTAATCTTTTATGTTATTGCCTTACAATGCGTGGCTACAGTTGCAACCATTAAAGCTGAAACCGGTAGTCAAAAAATTGCCTGGGGCTTAGTGGTCGGTTATGGGGCACTTGCTTATTTAATGGCCTTTATAGTGAATTCTATTTTTTAAGTATAACTTCATTACAACCAGCATTAAGTCATCTGATATCGACTTTTTGAAACATGTAAAAATACAAAAAAGTGACAATATGATTGTCACTTTTTTTGTTTTACCGCCATTCAAATTGTTCATTATTAGTTAAATATAATTTCACTAATTTACTGAACTGCCAGCTTTCACCCTTATTTATCTTCCTTATCACCTAAATATACAAAAAATTGTTGATCAAACATAGCCTGATGCTAGCTATAAAGGTCTGATTTCGTGTAGAATTACCGGTTCTTTTTCAAAGTACACTTATCAGGTTTGTGAAGATAGGCCTTTAATTTATTAAGTAAAATTCCAATCCGAGGAAGCTATGGATCTCGACGCCATAATTGAACAGGCACAAATTAAAATTAACGATGCACAAGATGCGGCCACTTTAGACGCTGTGAGAGTAGAGTTTATGGGTAAAAAAGGTCATATGACTGATTTACTCAAAGGACTCGGAAAGTTATCTGCTGAAGAGCGTCCTATTGCCGGACAAAAGATAAACTTAGCGAAGCAAAAAATCCAAGGGCTTATTTCAGTTCGTGGTGAATATTTGCGAGATGCTGAGCTCAACGCAAAACTAGCTGGTGAAACCATTGATGTTACCTTACCCGGCAGAACGGAAAACTTAGGTGGATTACACCCCGTAAGTCGTACTATTCGTCGAATAGAAAGCTTCTTTGGAGAGCTTGGTTTTACAGTGAAATCTGGACCAGAAGTAGAAGATGGTTTTCATAATTTTGACGCATTGAATATACCGGCTAATCACCCGGCTCGAGCTGATCACGATACCTTTTATTTCAATCCTGATGTGATGCTTCGTACGCAAACATCAGGTGTGCAAATTCGCACTATGGAAGTTGAGAAGCCGCCACTGCGAATAATCTCTCCAGGTCGCGTATACCGAAATGACTATGACCAAACCCATACGCCTATGTTTCATCAGGTTGAAGGCTTGATGGTTGATAAAAATGTCAGTTTTGCTGAGTTAAAAGGCGTTTTACATGACTTTTTAAATAACTTCTTCGAGGCCGACTTGCAAGTTCGTTTCCGTCCATCTTACTTTCCATTTACAGAGCCTTCTGCTGAAGTGGATGTGATGGGACAAAACGGCAAATGGTTGGAAGTGTTAGGGTGCGGTATGGTTCATCCAAATGTCTTAAGAGCAGTCAATATTGACCCAGAAGAATATACTGGATTTGCCTTTGGAATGGGGGTAGAGCGTCTAACCATGTTACGTTATGGTGTGAACGATCTCCGAGCCTTTTTTGAGAACGATCTTCGTTTTCTTAAGCAGTTTAATTAAGAGTATTCGAACAAATGAAATTCAGTGAAAAGTGGTTGAGAGAATGGGTTAACCCAGCGGTATCAACGGAACAATTATCAGAACAGCTGAGTATGGCCGGCTTGGAAGTTGATGGACTTGAACCCGTAGCAGGCGAGTTTTCAGGTGTTCTAGTGGGCGAGGTTGTCGAGTGTGGGCAACACCCCAATGCAGATAAATTACGTGTAACTAAAATTAATATCGGTCAAGATGAGTTAATTGATATTGTTTGCGGTGCGCCAAACTGTCGTCAGGGTATCAAGGTTGCCGTAGCAACGGTTGGCGCTGTGCTGCCAGGGAACTTTAAAATTAAAAAAGCCAAATTACGTGGTGAGCCTTCCTTTGGCATGTTGTGTAGTTTTTCTGAACTGGGCATTAGTGAAGATCATGATGGTATTATTGAACTACCGAGTGACGCACCTGTTGGCCAAGATATCCGTGACTACCTAGCATTAGATGACGTTACTATCGAGGTGGATTTAACCCCTAATCGTGCGGACTGCTTAGGAATTAGAGGTGTTGCGCGAGAAGTGGGTGTTTTGAATCAGGTAGAAGTGACAACACCAAAGATTGAAAGTGTTGAGTGTCAAATTGACGATACTCGTGACATCCAACTTGCTGCTCCAGATGCTTGTCCAAGATACTTAGGACGAGTGATTAAAGATATTAATGTTAATGCGTCATCGCCGTTGTGGATGCAAGAAAAACTTAGACGAAGCGGTATTCGTAGCATTGATCCTGTGGTAGACGTAACCAATTACGTGTTACTCGAACTGGGTCATCCAATGCATGCATTTGATTTGGATAAATTAGATGGTGACATCATTGTCCGTTTTGCAAATGAAAAAGAAACGTTAACCCTTCTTGATGGTAATGAAACGACTTTGAAAACCAATACATTGGTCATAGCCGATCAACGTAAAGCCTTAGCTATGGCGGGTATTTTTGGTGGTTTACAATCAGGTGTTACTGCTGAATCCAAACACATATTTTTAGAAAGTGCGTTTTTTGCGCCAGATGCAATTATGGGTAAGGCCCGTCAATATGGTTTACATACTGATGCATCCCATCGTTATGAACGTGGCGTTGACCCACAATTACAACGCGTGGCAATGGAGCGGGCAACCCAACTTCTTGTTGAGATTGTTGGTGGTAAAGCTGGCCCTATTACTGAGTCAGTTAGTCAAGAACATCTACCAGCAGAAAAGACCATCGAATTACGCGCTGCTCGTCTTACTCGTATCCTTGGGATCCATGTTGAAGACTCGAAAGTAACAGATATCCTTATGCGCTTAGGGTTAGAGGTTAATTTTTCTAACAATAAGTGGAGTGTTGTTGTTCCTGCGTATCGTTTCGACATCAGCATTGAAGAAGATTTGATTGAAGAGATTGCCAGAGTATACGGATACAACAGTATTCCAACCATAGCGCCTACGGCGAAGTTAAAAATGTCAGTCCATAAGGAACAAAACCTTAGTGTAGACAGACTAAAACAAACATTGGTTGAGCGTGATTATCAAGAAGCCATTACGTATTCGTTTGTGGATCCTAAGGTACAAAGTGCTTTATTTCCTGACATGATTGGCATGCAACTGCCACATCCAATTTCTTCGGATATGTCTGCGATGCGAGTTAGTTTATGGACAGGATTATTACAGTCGGTGTCCTATAATCAAAAACGCCAACAAAGTCGCGTTAGATTGTTTGAGACGGGGCTGCGATTTGTACCAGATAGCAGTGAAAAAACCGGTGTAAGGCAAGAAGTCGTGATCGGTGGTGTTATCTGCGGTAACCGCAACAATGAACATTGGAATGTGGAAGATCGCGCCGTTGACTTTTACGATATTAAAGCAGATGTAGAAGCGCTATTACAGACCACAGCGAATCTTTCTGAGTTTAGTTTTAAGGCTGCTGAACACTCAGCTCTTCATCCTGGTCAAAGTGCGCAAATATATCGTGGCCAAGAATTGGTTGGCTATGTGGGAGCTGTTCACCCAAAATTCACTAAAATTTTGGGCCTAAACGGTAAAACCTACGTATTTGAACTTGATTTTAATGCAATCGGCGGTAAAAAATTGCCTATAGCACAAGAAATTTCAAAATTTCCTGCTAATAGACGTGACATTGCCATCGTTGTAGAGGAAGATAAAGTTGTAGGTGAGATAATTTCTTACATCGAAAAATTTGGCGGAAATCAACTAGTTGGCCTAAACTTATTCGATGTGTACAAAGGTAAGGGAATAGAGGCCGGTTATAAAAGCTTGGCAATCTCTCTTATTTTACAGGACCAAACAAGAACGCTTGAAGAAAATGACATTCAAGCGGTAGTTGAAGATATTCTGTCCCAGTTAGCAGAAAAGTTCGGGGCATCATTGAGGGAATGACTTTATGGCGTTAACCAAAGCTGAAATGGCTGAACATTTATTCGAAAAATTGGGTATTAATAAGCGGGATGCTAAAGATCTTGTTGAATCATTTTTTGAGGAAGTCCGAGAGGCACTTGAAGACGGAGAGCAAGTAAAATTATCCGGCTTCGGCAACTTTGATTTACGTGAAAAAAATGAGCGTCCAGGTAGAAACCCTAAAACTGGAGAAGATATTCCCATTAAAGCACGCAGAGTTGTGACCTTTAGACCAGGTCAAAAACTAAAAAGCCGTGTTGAAAATACGGAACCTTCAGACTCCTAGAGCAAACTGGTCACACCCTTAACGCCATAAGGGTGTGAAACCTAACAAGTAAATTTCATTGTCGCTGACTTCTAATCAGGAAGTTGACTGAACCCGCTGATTAAACAGAAATAGTAATATCCATGTCTAAAAATCTTATACTGATTGCCATCGTAATTGTTGCAGCTATTATTGCGTTGACACAATTGAACCATTTCAATTTGGATTTAGATTCAACGACTGACACAACACAAGGGCAATCGGAAAAACAGCCAAGTTCAATTAAACAATACTCATACAATGATATTTTGAATAATGATGAGTTCAAACAAAGTATGCAGCAAGCCGTTGAAAATAACGATATGGAACTTGCTAAATCATTACAAAAAAGAGCTATTGAAATAGCTGAAGCAGCCAACTTGCCCGATACCGAAATGTCGCTAATATCAGGGGATAATGGACTGAGGTTTATGCAGTTTTTAGCCAGTAGACAACTTTTTGTAGATAAATTCCAGAAATACTACCTTAGTTTCAAAGATATTCAGCAGTTAAAGCGTGATTATCCTGAAGCACAAGATTTGTTTGAGCGTTCTGATGAACTGATTGACAAAAGAGACAAACAAATTCAGGCATTAGCAGAGCAACTTGCGCAAGAAAGTGGTGAAGAGGTTGAGATGTATGTGCAGTTGGCGAAGGAACAATGGCAAGAGCGTCAGTCAAAGATCCCTTAAAAGCAGATATTAAAACCAAAATTATTAGAATATAGCACTATCACTAACGAATTAGTGAGGCTGTTTAATCCTCAAATCTCCAAACTTTTTCTTTTTCCCAGCTTGTGATCCAATTTGGTATTTTACTCGCCAACATAGGTTTAGCGATTCCATATCCTTGGGCCAATTCACAACCTAGATCTAATAGCGCTTTACCATGAGCAATGGTTTCCACACCTTCTGCGATTACTTTTCGCTGGAAAGCATTGGCTAGGCTTACCACACCTTGAACAATGGCTAAGTCATCATTATCTTCCAACATATCACGCACAAAGCTCTGATCTATCTTAATTAGATATGCGGGTAAACGTTTGAGATAGGTTAATGAAGAGTAACCAGTGCCAAAGTCGTCAATGGCAAATCGAACTCCTAGCTCTTGGCATTGGATCATTGTTGTTGAGACAAGGCCAGTATCGTGCAAAGCACTGGTTTCAAGTATCTCCAGTTCTAAACGGTTTGGATTGACTTTAGGGTGGGCGCTTAATAGCGTCGCTAAACGAGAGGTAAAATTACTTTGCTGTAATTGATAAGCACTAATGTTAACACTAATGGGCACATCTAAACCTATTTTTCGCCATTGGTGTAGTTGAGACAACGCATTTTCAATAACCCATTCGCCCACCTTTAAACTGATGCTGTGTCCTTCTATCAAGGGTAAAAATTCTAACGGTGGTATCAGAGTATTGTCACTACGTTGCCAACGTATAAGTGCTTCAGCGCCAATAACCTTGCCTGTTCGCATGTTAATTTTGGGCTGGTAATGCAATAGGAATTCACTATTGTCTAAGGCGAGTTGTATATTCTCTATACTTTCACGTTGAGTATTAATGGCCATATCATGGGCAATATCAAACTGGTGATAGCGATTTTTACCGGCTTGTTTAGCCATATACATAGCTTGATCTGCATGTCGAATGAGTTGATCGGCATCTACATTGTCATGGGGATAAAGCGTCACGCCAATACTGGCTGAAACTTGCATTAACGCATCACCGACTTTGACGGGATCTGACGCTGCCTTTAATAACCGTTTTAACACCAGCTCAGTATCTTCAAATTGGTGTAAATCAACCATTACGGCAATAAATTCATCGCCGCCAATGCGTGCCAGAGTATCTCCTTCACGAAGGGCGTCCTTCATGCGTTGTGATACAGCTATGAGCAGTTCATCTCCTACATTATGCCCATAGGTATCATTGACGCTCTTGAAGCCATCTAAATCCATAAATGCAACGGCTAACGACTGATTGCGTCGCTCACACTGCATTGTTGCTTGTTTTAACCTATCTGCTAACAATACTCGATTAGGTAGGTTTGTTAAGGCATCATAGTGGGCTATGCGCTCAAGTTGTCCTTGATATGTTTTCATCGGCGTAATATCTGTGGACAATGAAACATAATGCAGAATTTCACCTGCGGCATTCTTTACTGCACTGATGGTGACTAATTCTGGATATATTTCGCCATTTTTACGCTGACTCCAAATTTCGCCGCGCCAATGACCGTGGGTCTTGACGGTATTCCACACTTCTTTATAAAAATCTGCGGGGTGACGATCGGAGCGAAAAATACTCGGGTCTTGGCCTTGAACATCTTGGAGTGAATATCCAGTTATCTGCGTAAAGGTATCGTTGATTTCAATAATTTTTACATTGGAATCGGTAATCATGATGCCTTCTTGGGCATGGGTAAATACGCTTGCCGCGCGTTCGAGTTTTTCTTCGGCTTGTTTTTTTTCTATGGCAATACTGGCCAAATTTGCAGTTTGTTCGATTAGCAACAGATCTGCGCTAGTCGGTCGGTGGGATTTTTGGTGATAGATTGCAAATGTCCCAAGCACATTCCCATTAGTGGAACGTATTGGCTCTGACCAACATGCACCTACGTCAGCCGCTTTTGCGAGTTCTTTATATGGGGCCCAGTAAGGGTGGCTCTCAATATCATCTACAATCACCCGTTTATTTGTAAACGCTGCCGTTCCACAAGATCCGACGCCAATACCAATCTCTATGCCGTTAAGTGCGTCATTATAGAATTGGGGTAAGCTGCTAGCGGTGCCAATAACTAAACGTTTTTGCGATTCGTCAAGTAATAAAATGCTACATAGCATTTTTGGATTTTCTTGTTCTACTACCCGAACTATGGCGTTCAAAATGTCATTTAAAGGCTTGCCCCGGGAAATCAGTTCCAACACATGACGACCCGACTTTACCCGCATCTCCGCCTGTTTGCGTTGGCTAATGTCGTGAATGATACCGACTAAAAAATGTTTTCCATGGGAGTCGGTAAAGCGGTTTTTTTTGGTCAGTATGGTTTTTTCTTCGTTTCCTTCTACGGTCAATGTTTCTTCACATAGAATTTCTTTTCCTGTTTTTAACACCTCTTTGTCAATGGTTAAAAAATGCGCTCGTTCTTTAGCCGTGACTCTTTCTTCAAGTGTTTTGCCTAATACTTCTTTTCTTGTCAGCCCGAAGAGCTTACAAAATGCATCGTTTACAAGTAACAATCTGCATTCTTGGTCTTTAACAAAGAGTGGGTCGCCTGTGATATTGAAAGCAGCATTAAAGTACTTTTCAATTTCTCTTGGTTTTTCAAAAAATTGATGCAACGGAGGAGCATTTTTAGGCTTATTCGATGTCATGATACAAACTCCCAGTCAGATAATGTTTAGCAAAAGATATAGACTAATGCGGCTGACCTTTGTGACGATTTAACATTTTTGGTTCTGATACGCATCAACCTCGAATGCTATTATATTTTCCTTGGAATTAATGTTAATTATACATTGGTTATAGACAACTAGCATAAAGTTTACGAAATAAAGATTATCCCATCAAAAATTATGCTGGTCTTTGAGTGAAAATCTATTGCTAAGTAACTCGATGGCGTAAGTTGAGTATTATTAAAGAATGATTGATTGCTAATTAGCGTTAATTTTAGTTGGTTTATAAAGATTCATTAAGCTAGCTCTTAATACTAAGCCAGGTTAGGGTGAAAATAAGAAAATACTTTCCGCAGATCACACATAGCATATTCTGCTGTTACTTTTATGAAGGCATTGTGTCTAAAGTGCTTTGATTGAATAGCAATATGCGAATGCATTACTTAGAAAAACAGAAAAACAGAAAAACAGAAAAACAGAAAAACAGAAAAACAGAAAATCGAGAATGGTGAATTTAACTTTCGTTATGTTATTCATTCTTATATAGTTTTATTTATATCATCAATTTGCTTAAGAGGCCCCAATGGGACCAATAATGCTAGATGTCGAAGGGTACGAAATCAGTCCCGAGGAAAAAGACATCTTAGATCATCCACTAGTTGGCGGAATCATCTTATTTTCGCGAAATTATCACGATCAATTACAACTGAAAGCCTTGGTTACTGAATTACGCAAAAATGCCCGTAATGATGTGTTAATTGCCGTTGATCATGAGGGCGGCCGGGTACAACGTTTCCGCGACGGATTTAGTGCGATTCCAGCCATGGGCAGCTTATGTAGCAAAGATGAAAATCTCACCGAAAGGATTTTAGCCCAGTCTACAACCTTTGGTTGGCTGATGGCAGCGGAATTACTCGCCTTTGATATTGACATGAGTTTTGCACCAGTGTTGGATATACACGGTATATCGGACGTTGTTGGCGACCGCAGCTTTCATCAAAATTCTCAACATGTGATCTCTCTTGCTGGCGCGTTTATACAAGGCATGCACAACGCCGGTATGAAGTGCACAGGCAAGCACTTCCCAGGTCATGGGAATGTAAAAGAAGACTCCCATGTGGCAATGCCGGTAGATAGTCGTAGCAAAGAAGAAATATTTCAACTAGATATGACGATTTTTGACAAGCTAAATCAACAAGGCTTGTTAGATGCAGTGATGCCTGCTCATGTTATTTATCCTGATGTTGATGCCTTACCCGCAGGTTTTTCGCCTACTTGGGTTGGTCAAATTTTACGTAAACAACTAGGATTTAACGGTGTGGTTTTTACTGATGATCTGTCGATGCAAGGGGCAGTGCAATTGGGCTCAATTGTAGAGCGTGTCAAAACCGGTTTAAATGCTGGCTGTGATATGGCATTGGTTTGCAATAGTCCCAAAGATGCTGCTCAGGCTATCGATGGTTTACCCAGTGATTATACCTCTACGGGACGCGCAAAAAGCATGCGCAAGAAGAAGGTTTTAGATTTCCAACAATTACGAAAGACCGATAAATATCAACAGGCACTAAAAACACTAGGCGAATTTTGTGAAGCTTAATTATCCGGTTATTTGTATTGCATTTGTGATTTCTGCTGCGGTTTATACAGGTTTATATTTATTTTTGCAGCAAGATCACCTTATTGCCATTACCGCTTCTATCACCTTGTTCATTGCCACATTATGGGTATCAGAAGCCTTGCCCATTCCGGTAACCTCACTAATCCCATTTTTCGCCTTTCCAATGGCGGGAGTGATTACCCATAAAGAAGCCGCATCAGCACTTGGCAGCCATGTGATCTTGCTATTGATGGGGGCCTTTATGTTGTCAAAATCGTTGGAGCGCTCTAATGTCCACAGTCGATTAGCATTGTATATGATAAGAATGACGGGAAGCCAAAGTCCCAGACGTTTAGTATTAGGTTTTATGTTAACCGCCGCTCTTTTGAGTATGTGGATTTCTAATACAGCGACAACCTTGATGTTGCTGCCCATAGTTTTGGCTATTGTTCCCCACATAAAACAGCAAAAGATCGTTGTTGCTTTGTTGCTGGGAATCGCTTACTCAGCAAGCTTAGGCGGGGTAGGTACACCAATAGGAACTCCGCCAAATATTATTTTCATGAGCGTTTATGAAGAAGTTCAGGGGCATGAAATTGATTTTTTACAGTGGATGAAGACAGGTGTGCCCGTTGTCATTATTGCGATTCCCCTAATGGCAATCTGGCTAACCCGTGGCTTAAAAACCATGGAAGATTGTCATTTACCGAAAGTTGGACGTTGGCAAATAGCGGAAAAACGCGTATTGATTGTCTTTTCCTTTGTCGCGTTAGCGTGGGTATTAAGACCTTATTGGACAAGCTGGTTAAATATGCCTTTTGTTGGCGATAGCACCATTGCACTATTAGGGGTAGTGCTAATGTTTCTAGTGCCAAATGGAAACTTAACAAAATACGGTAAAAAGGAAACTCTTTTGGATTGGCCTACTGCCAACGATATTCCATGGGGAATGTTACTGCTATTTGCCGGAGGTATTTGCATCGCTAAGGCATTTAGCGCTTCTGGTTTGAGTGAGGTAATGGGAGGCTGGTTAAATGGATTGTCAGCGCTTCCTGTCCCTATATTAGTTTTGTCAATTTGCCTTTTTGTGACCTTTCTTACGGAGATAACATCCAATACCGCAACCGCGACTTTGTTGATGCCCATTTTAGCTACAGCAGGCATCGCTGCAGGTGTTGATCCTGCGCTCTTAATGATGCCAGCAGCAATGAGTGCCAGTTGTGCCTTTATGCTACCGGTAGCCACCGCGCCAAACGCCATCGTTTATGGCACGGGTAAATTCAGTATTCAAACCATGGCCAGAGAAGGGTTTATGTTAAACATCATTGCCGCTTTAGTTATCACTGGTGTCAGTGTTGTGACTTTCTAAGTAAATTGAAACGCTATCTAGGAAACCTTTGTTTCTTCGACGACGTAGTGATGGTTAATCGCTCTGGCCAATACAAATAAGTAATCTGACAATCTATTTAAGTATTGTAAACAAATATCAGGTACTGGATAGTTTGTCAGTAAAGCCACCAAGCGTCTTTCTGCTCTTCTGGCTACAGTTCGACAAACTTGCGCTTGTGCAGCAATAGGATGACCGCCGGGTAAGATAAAGTGGGTTTGTGGCGCTAATTGAGCCTGTAAAGTATCGATATGGGTTTCAATGGTTGTAAGGGCGCTATCGTTTAAAGCCGCATTGTCTGAAATGGCAAACCCGATTTGAAACAAGTTTTTTTGAATATCCGTTAATAATTCAGTCTCAGCGCTGATCACCGGACAAAGACTATTGCTTATTAACAGGCCTACATTGGCATTCAGTTCATCTAAGCTTCCATAGCACTCTAAAACATCATCGTTTTTAGGCAAACGAACGACTTTATCCGCATAAATTTGGGTTTTACCTGTATCGCCTGTTTTTGTATAAATTTTCAAATTAATTGCTCTTTAATTTTAATGGTTATCAAATGAAGCAGGTAAATCATAACGTCTGATTTGGATAATCATGCCGAACAACGGATGATCAAAATAATGCACTTGCTTGCTGATCACGCGGCGTAATTGCTTAAATGGGTAGCTTTGTAATCGGTCTGGTTGGGGTAAAGATTGCTGTACCTGATTTGCTGCAGCGTCTTCTCTGAGATACGCCGGAGAGTCAAAAACCGGTGCTCTGAAATCAATATCACTATCGATATGCAGGTACGGTGTACGCTGAATATAACGCAAAAAGACTTTCACTGTGCCATCTAATTCCCAAATATCATTACTATTTAGCGCTGCATCGTCAGAGGATACTTGGTTTTCATTGAGCACATCTAAGGCTGGCAATTTAAATTCAAATTTGTCATCTTCTAAAGCCAATTTAATGTGTTCAATTAAATCCGTTTGTTGATCTTGTGGTGCCTGCTCAATTGCAGTTAAGCCAAATGAAGTGATGCCTTCGCTCTGATCAACTGACAACCTGTCTGCCAAGTTAGTCAGTGGTGAATTATTGCTATCTTCTTTCAGCCTTAAACCCGTTAAGGCATCGTATTCTTGACCATAGTTTTTGCCTGCAAATAAGTGCAGTGCTATGGCGTCATCTTGGCCGAAAACAGTTTGCTGTCGCCAGCCCATATGAAGAATGGTTGATAACCCTCTTTGTCGATTAATGTCTCTTGCCAGCTCATTTAATTCAAAGCTATCAGATGAAAGTAATTGGGTTGCATGTAGCGCCGGATCTTCAACATGACTTATTACGCTGGGGACTTTTTCAATGAAAGGTTTTAGGGGCTTTTCACCTTCTATTCGACATAAAAGATTGTCCGGTAATCTGACGGGTTCTAACGGCAAATCAAGTTGCCAGATATCCAGATAAGCCAACGAGTCTGTTGGATTTTCATTTTTGTCTTTCTTAATAAATTGCTCTTTATCAAATGCTACAAAGTTACCAAAGCTGTCGTTGAGTATGATTTCAGAACTGATAGTTTGTTGCTGTGAGGGTTTTGAAAAACACAATGGAAGCCCAACGAATACCTGTTCTAAATCAGGATATAGGTAGTCATGTAAGTTTTCAAAACCGACAGGGGGAGTAATAGTGCTTATTTTGTCAGGAAATTTTTCGACAATAGAGGATGGGTCGATATTGCGTTTGTAGACAATCACTTCCACATCAAACCACCACTGTTTTTCTTGACTGCTGGCAACACCGCTAATTGACAAAAATAGCCCAGCTAACATGGCTTTAGGGATGTACGCCTGACTTAATCTAAAACATTTTTGAGAACAGAACACTGCTAATCTACCTTTCATGCTGCTTTTACCTGACGGCTAAAATCATTCAGTAAGTTTTCGATAACGTCTATTCGGCTTTGAGCTGAATCATTGTTAATGATGACTTTTAATTTATCTGGACCTTCTAATTTAAACTTATTAGGTTTCGTTTGAATCATACGGATAATATAGCCAGGTTCAATTTTAGTGGCGTCTGAAAATTCAATTACAGCACCTTTAATTGTTGCATCTATTTTATTTATTCCCACTGATTTAGCTTGAAGTTTTAATTCCGCGACTCTAACTAAATTCTTAGCAGCATCGGGCAATAAACCGAAACGATCAATCAATTCAATTTGAAATTCTTTTATTTCGGTTAAATTGGAACATCCTGCCAGCTTTTTATACAAAGATAATCGCGTGTTTACATCCCCAATATAATCTTCAGGTAACAATGCGGGTATGCGCAGTTCAATTTCAGTTTGTGCTGACAGAGCATCATCTAAAGAGGGTTCTTTACCAGCTTTTAGGGCTTCTACAGCTTGTTCCAGCATATCCATATACAAAGAAAAACCAACGGTAGCGATTTGTCCAGATTGATCGTCACCTAACAATTCTCCTGCACCGCGAATCTCCAGATCGTGTGTGGCTAACGCAAATCCTGCACCCAAATCTTCCAGGTTAGCAATGGCATCTAAGCGTTTTTGTGCATCCTTGGTCATTCGCTTGGGTGGCGGAGTGAGCAAATACGCGTAAGCTTGGTGATGGGAACGACCCACACGACCGCGTAATTGGTGCAACTGAGCCAAGCCTAAATGATCAGCTCTATCCATAATTATGGTATTCGCTGATGGCACATCTATGCCAGTTTCAATGATTGTTGTACATACCAACACATTAAAGCGTTGGTGATAAAATTCGCTCATCACTCGCTCTAGTTCACGTTCTCGCATCTGTCCATGTCCAACGGCAATGCGCGCCTCGGGGACAATCTCAGCAATTTCAGCTGCGGTTTTCTCAATGGTATCCACTTCATTGTGAAGAAAATAAACCTGTCCACCGCGCAATATTTCCCGCATTATTGCTTCCCGCAGAAGCTCTTTACTGCGTTGATGAACAAAGGTTTTAATCGCCAAACGTTTAGCCGGAGCTGTGGCAATAATGGATAAATCACGCATCCCGCTGAGTGCCATATTCAAGGTTCTGGGTATTGGCGTTGCAGTGAGTGTTAAAATATCCACATCTGAGCGCAAGGCTTTGAACTTTTCTTTTTGACGCACGCCAAATCGATGTTCTTCGTCAATAATAACCAAACCTAAATCATTAAATTTTAAATCATCCTGCAATAATTTGTGGGTACCAACAATAATATCCACTTTGCCATTGCCAATACCTTCGATCACTTGCTTTTGTTCTTTCCCTGTAACGAAACGCGATAACACTTCAATTCGAAAAGGGCAGTTCGCAAATCGATCTTTGAAGTTCTCAAAATGTTGCTGTGCGAGCAAAGTAGTGGGCACAAGTATGGCAACTTGTTTACCTTGATTCGCTGCCAGAAAAGCCGCGCGCATAGCTACTTCTGTTTTACCAAAACCAACATCACCGCAAACCAATCTATCCATGGCATTCGGGCTCCCCATATCTTGAATGACTGCATTGATGGCTTGTAACTGATCGTCTGTTTCTTCAAATGGAAAACTATCGGCGAAAGCTTGGTATTCTGGCCAGTCAATTTTATAGGCAAACCCGGGTTTAGCTGCTCTTTTAGCGTACACATCTAATAATTGCGCTGCTACATCGCGGACTTTTTCCGCTGCTTTTTGGCGCGCTTTGCTCCAAGCATCTGAGCCGAGGTTATGCAAGGGAGCGTGATCTAAATCGCCGCCACTGTATCGACTGATTAAATGTAATGAAGCAACAGGTACATAGAGCTTCGCTTCCTTAGCATATTCGATGGTCAGATATTCAGTGGTTAACCCCCCGGCATCTAGGGTTTGCAAACCTAAGAAGCGTCCCACACCATGTTCTAAATGGACAACGGGCTGGCCTTGTGTCAGTTCAGCAAGATTACGTATGATTGCACTTTCATCGGTAGCCTGACGTTTTTCTCGTAAGCGTCGTTGACTTACCTTATGGCCTAGCAGCTGGGTTTCGGTGATAAATGCCAACTCGCCATCAGCCTCTAAAAGCTGGAAACTGTTCTCTGCCAAACCAATGGCTATACCAATAGGTTCGTGGCTAGCTAAGAAATCATGAATGTTTTCAAACGCTTTAACTTGAATTTGCGCTTTATGTAAAATCTCTAAAAGACTTTCTCGCCGCCCTTGAGATTCCGCACAAAACAGTACTTTTTGACCTTTGTTCTGCCAGTTTTTAACGGATTCTTTTATACTCGTCCATGGCACTTTATTTTGATGCTTAATGGCTATTTCGCCAATATCATCCGTGGCTAGATTGATTCTGCCTGCCTTTTCTTCCAATTTTTGGCTAGATAAATTGATTCGAGGCCATTGTTTAAACCCCGAAAATAGCTCTTCATAACGTTGGAATATTTGTTGCGGTGGCAATAGCGGACGATCAGGGTTGTAACGGTGTTGTTCATAACGTTCATTTAAATCTGCCCAGTAAAAATCACATGCCGAAGATAAATCACCATAGGTCATGAGTAAGGTGTTAGGGTGCAGATAATCAAACAAAGTCGCTGTGTCATCAAAAAACAAGGGTAAATAGTATTCAATACCACCTGGCATGAGTCCTTTGCCCACTTGGTAGTATATTGAATTTTTACTGTTATTGGCGTCAAAAGCATTGACGTAGTTTTCACGAAAGCGTTTTATGGCTTCTTTGTCCGTTGGAAACTCTCTGGCTGGTAATAAATTAATACCTTCAACTTTGTCACCAGAGCGTTGATTGTCTGGATCGAAGTGACGAATTGAATCAACTTCATCATCGAACATGTCAATTCGAAACGGTTGATTGCTGCCCATGGGGAATAAATCAATAATGCTGCCTCGAATGCTGAATTCACCATGCCCCATGACCTGATTTACGTGTTGATACCCCGATTTGTTTAAACTGAGTCTAAACTCATCTATATCTAAGGTTTGCCCAGTTTTTAATATCAACAAGTAACGCCCCAAAAAGTCTACGGGGGGCATTCTGAGTAATAAGGTGTTTACCGGCACAATAAAAATGCAGCGTTTATTCTGGGTCAGCTCAAATAAGGTTTCTAAGCGTTGGGAGATAATATCCTGATGGGGAGAAAAGTTATCATAAGGTAAGGTTTCCCAATCGGGTAACAACTTTACTTCTAACTGGTCGTCGCCGGCACCGGCGAGAAAAAAGTGCAGTTCTTTTTCCAGTTTTAATGCCGTTGGGGTGTCTGCAGTAACCAATAGAGTGGAACCAGGATTACGTTTAGCGCCATTAGCAATTGCCAATGATAAACTACTACCATGCATATTGCCCCAGTGCACAATATTGCCGGATTTTTTAGGTAACTCAGGGGTAAAAATACTTATTGTCATTAATTTGAATCATTGTTTTGTTGTTTCGAGCGGGCGCGAAGTTGCAGTGTCTGCAAATGTAAACTGGCTCTAACTAGCAGTTCTTGGTCTTCTTCGCGAATTCGCCTAAAGAGTAAATAAATATGGTAATCGTCACCATTAGGTTCAGCTTTGATGACTTCTGAATAACAATAAACAGCAGCGGACTCTTCAGTTAAAAATACTTTGAGTTCTACAACTGTGCCTTCAGCCAAGGGGGCATCTCGTTTTAATATAATGCCTCCACCGCCAAATTCCACCGACATATATCGATGTTTTGGATCATCTTGTTGCTGCAGAATATAAGACATCATCAAATCTATTTTTTTATTTTGATGATTGAGAAAATCAGTGAGATCTTTGGCATGTTCACTCAGATTACGTAACGGCCTAATAGCTTGCGAGTCAACATTTGATACTTCTGCAGCAATTTTAAATGCATAGGGCATTTGACTCACTAAATCTTCTAAATTGGGAAGTTGAAAATCATCACTGACAGGAGTCATATTCACACTGAGTTGATGTTTTATGGTAAAAAACTCATGAAACTGAGCCATTTTTTGTTCCAAACTAAGTGGATCCATGTATTCCCCATTTGATTCGATTTTAACGACTTTGTTTTGATAAATTTAGTTATCTATTAAATTACTTCAATTTAACCCCATAGTCGCTGTAAGTCTTTGATTATAGTTTACCAAATTGAGCTAATTTTGTTTCTTGTTTAGCTGATCTCAAACACGTATTATGCCAGTTTATGGTTCACAATGAACAGCCAAAGGCTAAATATTGTGTTCAATATGTTGGTTTAATTGATTTCCAAAAAGGCTAGATACCCAAATATGTCTTATCCTGTATCCACCTTTATCGGCTTTAGATACGCAAGAGCCAGTAAAAGTAGTCATTTTATTGCCTTTATTAATTTGTTCTCTGTGGTCGGTATTGCGTTAGGGCTCATTGCCCTGATCACCGTTTCATCCGTTATGAACGGATTTGAATTGCAATTGAAAAATAGAATGTTAGGCATTACGCCTCATATAGTCGTTGATACTCGTCAAGCTACACCTGACAAAATCACTCAGTTGGCGGAAATTGAAGGGGTAGAAGGGGTTTCCGCTATTATTGAAAGTGAAGGGATTGTGCAATCTCGCCGGGGTATCCAAGGCGTGCAAATACATGGTGTTTCAGCAGATTTTATGCAGCAACATTCTATCGTTGCTGAGAATATGATTTTTGGGCAGTTTGGGCAACTAAAGGCCGGGCAATACAATATAATATTGGGCCGAGCGCTGGCCAGTAAGCTCAGTATCCGTCCTGGTGATCAAGTGCGCATAATATCAGCTGGTGCTAGTTCTTATTCTCCCATGGGCAGATTGCCCAGCCAGCGCTTGTTCACAGTAGTGGGATTATTCGATTTAGCATCCCAGTTAGACGATAAAGTGGTGTACATTGATATCCAAGATAATGCCAAATTATTGCGTAAATCGGCAGATAAGTTACAACAAACCCGATTATTTTTAGAAGACGCTTTTCAATACCAAAAAGTTGAACAGCAAATCGATCTACCCACTGTGGATTGGCGAGTGCGACAAGGCCCTTTATTCGACGCGGTAAAAATGGAAAAAAACATGATGTCGTTGATGTTACTACTCATCATTGCTGTAGCAGCGTTTAACATTGTTTCGGCATTAGTAATGGTGGTCACTGAGAAACAAGGCGATATTGCGATTCTACGTACTCAGGGAATGCGCGGCAGCAGCATCATTGTTATCTTTTTAATCAATGGTCTATATAACGGCATTAAAGGAACGGTTATTGGTCTGATCTTGGGCATTTTACTGGTCACCCAGTTAAATGCGATTTTAACGGTTTTAGGGATACCAATTGCGGTAGGAGATGGACAGGGTTTGCCTGTTGATATTCGTTGGCAGCAAATTGTTTCTCTGGTAATACTGTCCATAGGTTTGTGTTTTATTGCAACCCTTTATCCAGCGTACAAAGCGTTAAAGGTGCAACCTGCTGAAGCATTAAAATACGAGTAGGGGATAAATTGGCTAGGATTTCTCAACACTTTATCCAATGCTTTCGCTATAATTGTCAACAGACAGAAAAATCCTACTCAAAAAAACAACAGGTTTTAGCCAAAACCGTTTTTGAGTCTTTGTAAATTAAGGTTAATTAATGCAAAAAACGTATATAACTGCACAAAAATTGTTGGAAGATTCTTTTCGTTTAGCGGCAAAAGTTTATCAAGACGGATTTCGTCCGCAATTTATTGTCGGTATTTGGCGTGGGGGAGCTCCCATTGGTATTGCAGTGCAAGAATATTTTGATTATAAAAAAGTAGAAACTGATCATATTGCAGTACGTACTTCTTCGTATTATGGGATTGATAAACAGTCTAAAGAAATCAAAGTACACGGCCTACATTATTTAATTGAAAATGCCAACGCAAGCGATGGGTTATTGATTGTAGATGATGTGTTTGATTCAGGACGTAGCGTAAATGCACTCATTGAACAAATTAAAAAGCTTTCAAGACTGAATATGCCCGGAGATATCCGAGTCGCCTGCCCGTATTACAAACCAGAGAATAATAAAACTGAAATGGTGCCAGATTATTTCATCCATGAAAGTGATGAGTGGTTGGTTTTCCCCCATGAAATTTCAGGTTTAACACCGGATGAAATTATTGAAGGTAAAACGGATCTAAAAAACGTTCACGATATTTTGTTTGACGAGTAAGTCACAAATTTGTTGAACAAAGGGCGGCATTATCCGCCCTTTTTTAGTTTTTGGATTCACTTGCCATGTAAGTAGTATTTATCGTAAAAAGTGTACACCCACGTAGGCTTGTAGATGACCAATATGGTCATGGTCCAGCCGTTGAGCATACCTTCAGACATCAGCAATAAAGGTATTAACAGCAAGTAAGAGTTGTACAGTGTGTCGGCGTCATAAATACCATCCACATAATAATAACCAGCCATTAGTAGCATTTTTACTGCGATCATCGCGGCACCTGCGAAAAACGAACAGACAAACACATACACAAAAAAGTGTCTGGGAAATTTGTGAAAGGAAAAGTTGTAAATCAAATAACTGGTTACGATGGGAATGCTGATCCCCAAGACACCATTAATCCCGAACATGTGCCAACTGTCATAACCCGCTACGGTAGACACAATGAGGGTGCAAAACCCGGCTAATAGTGCCCAGCGTAAGCCCAGCAATAGAGTCATCGCGGTAAGCCACAAAAAATGAACATCCAGTCCAGGCTCCACGCCAACTCGGAAAAGCCATAAACCAAAAACGGACACTGACGAGCCAAGGACTAAATGTTGTAGCTTTTTGTTCTGCTTAAATTGGGCGAAAGATACCCGTGTTAAAACAAATCCAATGCCGAGTACATAAATAAGCCAAGCTGCACTTTGAAGTATGGTTAAATCAAACATTTAAAACTCGTAGGTTGCCCAAATTGGCGCGTGATCTGAAGGCTTTTCAATTCCTCTAAGCTCATAATCAATGCCTGCTTCTAAGAGCTTTTCATGGAGTTTGGGGGTGGCCAAAATTAAATCAATGCGTAATCCTCGATTGTCATTGAATCCCTTAGAACGATAGTCAAACCAGCTGTATTGTTCGCCACCAGCAGGATTTAATGTTCTAAAACCATCTTCGAATCCCCAATCAAATAACGTATTTAGCCATTCACGTTCTTCTGGCAAAAAGCTACACTTTTTCGTTCTTAACCAACGTTTACGGTTCTCTTCACCTATGCCAATATCCAGATCTGTGTGGGATATATTCACATCGCCCATTACGATGACATTTTCATCAGGAGTATGGTTTGCGTTTAAATACCCCATTAAATCTTTATAAAATTTACGTTTCGCTGGGTATTTCGTCTCATGGGTTTGATTTTCACCCTGGGGGAAGTAACCATTTAAAACGCTTACTTTCTCGCCATTGGGTAATGGATAAGTCACCATGATCATTCGTCGTTGGGCATCTTCTTCATCGCTAGGAAAACCATACTGCACGTCAATAGGCTTTTCTTTGCAAAGCATCGCCACACCATAATGACCTTTTTGCCCATGGAAATAAACGTGGTAACCCATTGCAGTGACATCTTCCACAGGAAATTGGTCGTTATGTACCTTGATTTCTTGCAGTCCTATGACATCGGGTTGATGTTTTTCGATAAGTGCCTGCAATTGATGCAATCTGGCTCGAATACCGTTTATATTAAAGGAAATAAATTTCATGTTTCTACCATCGACTAAAATTTGCCGATGATTCTAACAAACAAAGCTACTGAGTTGAAAATAAAGATAGTCAGCGGTTTTGAAAACGCGGTTATTTGTGATTGCTGGAACTGGTTTAAACGCGCTAACATAACTTCTGATAAACCGATAAGTTGTGGAATAAAATGGAAAAGGGTGTTGTGTGTTACATTTAATTCAGTCAAATAAAATGGAAGTGTTACTGGCTGATTTGTTAGATAAGTTATCACCAAAGTCGTCGCCAGACGTTTTCCAACAGCAATCGTATAGCGAAAATTTGAACGCTTTACTTATTCCTGACACCATCATTGTACAGAGCCCGGGTATGGCGCAATGGATTAAAATTGCCATTGCCGAAACTCTAGGCGTGGCGGCTAACATCGAATTTCCACTACCGTCGAGTTATATCTGGCAACAATACAAATGCTTTTTTAATGATTTGCCTGAAACTTCCGCATTTACTAAACCTAATATGGTTTGGAAGTTAATGAGTATTCTTGAAAATTTTCTAGACGCCCCTGAATTTAGTGAAATTAATCTTTATTTAAATGGAGACCGAGACCTAAAGTTCTATCAACTCTGTCAAAAAATCGCCGACGTGTACGATCAATATCAAGTGTATCGGCCCGAGTGGATTAACCTGTGGGAAACCGGAGAAAACAGCGTTGATGGTAAGGTGCTCACTTCACACCTTTGGCAACCCATTCTTTGGCGCGCCTTGGTGGCACAAACCCAAAAACTACATGAGTCTGTTTATCATCGTGCCAATTTGCACGCGCAGTTGCTTCAACGAATCGCACAAAGTGAGCCGGAGTCTGAGCAAAAGCCGCTGTACGTGTTTGGCATATCTACCTTGCCACAACAACAACTAGACGTATTTCAAGGTTTAGCTGAACATCGTGAAGTATTTTTGTTTTGGTGTAATCCCAGTCAACATTTTTGGGGCGACATTGTGGATGAAAATACCTTGAGTCGGCATAAACTAAAAGAAGGTGACACCCACTCAGAGCGCAGTGCATTGTATGACGTGGGCAACCCGTTATTGGCGAGTTGGGGAAAGCCCGGGCGTGATTATTTTGAAATGCTAATGGAAAGTCATGCACAACCCACTGATATATTTGTTGAGGTGCAGCCCAATACATTGTTGGATTGGCTACAGCATGAAATATGTGAATTAACCATGCGTGATACGCAGCCGCCATTGCATGCAGATGAGTTATTGAGTAATGGGCTGGCTTACCCCAAAATTGAAATAACAGAAAATGATAAATCGCTGCAAATTCATAGTTGCCATTCGAAAGTCAGAGAGCTTGAGTTGTTACACGACCATTTACTGCAACATTTTTCGCAAGATGCAGAATTAAAGCCTTCGGATATTGTGGTAATGATGCCTGATGTGGCGGCTTACGCCCCTTATATCGATGGCGTTTTTGGCAGTGCGGAGTCTGAGTTGTTTATTCCCTATGGTATTTCTGACCGCAACGCCTCCCAAGAATCTCACATTATAGAAAGCTTCATTAATTTATTGAGTTTACACCACAGTCGCATCAGCCTGTCTGAATCACTGGTGTTTTTAGAAATCCCAGCTATCCAAAAATGTTTCGATATTGCTGCCAATGAATATGAAGATATCCGCGATTGGTTAATTGAAGTTGGTTTCCGTTGGGGGTTGAGTGGTGCGGATAAACACCGCTGGTCGGTGCCAGAGGAACCACAAAACACACTGATTTTCGCACTTGAACGTTTATTGTCAGGTTACGCATTAAGCGGAGACTTTCTATTTGCCCGGGCCGAATCTGATAGCCCACCCATTGCCCCATACAAGAATATAGAAGGACAACGTGCCATAGCCCTAGGGAAGCTATATCGTTTTGCTTTATTACTGCAGGATATACTCACCTTTTGCTCAACAAGCGACACCTTAGATAATAAGGTAAAACAGAGTTTATCTTTTATCGAGTGCATTTATGCGGTTGATGAAAATGAGCAGGTCTATTTAAATCAATTACGTCAAGCATTGGAGAGTATTCAGGGGCACGTTAAACAGTTTAATCAACAAGTGAGTCAGGACATTTTTGTGGCCGAATTATCCCAACGCCTGCAAGACAAAGGGGTAGGGCAGCGCTTTTTAGCTGGCAAAGTGAATTTCTGTACTTTAATGCCAATGCGCAGTATTCCCTTTAAATTGGTCTGTTTACTGGGGATGAACGACCAGGACTATCCACGTCAAACTGTGCCAATCGGTTTTGATTTAATGCGTGAAAGCCAAATCCGTAGAGGGGATCGCTCCAGAAGAATGGACGATCGTTATTTGTTTTTAGAGGCAATCTTATCTGCTCGTAATGAGTTATATATTAGCTTTCTAGGCAATAGTAGCCGCGATAACTCAGAACGAAACCCTTCGATTTTGGTGACTGAGTTATTAGATTACTGCCAGCAGGTATTTTGTCTTGAAGACACGCTAGCTTTGCCAGTTGAGCAAACCCAACAACAACTCAATGGCCACTTACTACAAAAACACGGTTTACAGCCATTTTCAAAACAGTATTTTGATAACAGCAACAGCCTGCAAAGTTATCAGTCGATTTGGTTAAACGTATTAAATGCGAAAATGATCGAAAGTGAAAACGCTCACTTTTTTAATCACAGCTTACCCAGTCAATTAGAAGATGATGGCCCAGTGGTAGAATTGAATGATTTGATTGCGTTTTTCCAAAATCCCCCAAAGTATTTCTTTCGTCAACGTTGGCGAACTAATTTATCGTTGTACTTTAATGAATTGGTAGATGAAGAACCTTTTGAAATTGATTCTTTAACCCGGTTTCAGTTAAATGAAAGCATGTTAGAGGCAATGCTCAAACATGATATGGATGAAGCGGCCTTTAAACAACAGTTTTATGAAGACTACCTGGCACAAGGCAAGCTACCTACAGGTACAGCAGCACCTTTGAGTTTTCAACAAGTTTGGCAAGCATCTGAGACCCTTCGTAGCCAATTGATTGATAATGTGAAAGCTAAAAAAGCCAGTTTAGTGGAAGTTGATCTCGTGTTAGCTAACGGCACTATTCAAGGTTGGTTAAAGCAAATTTATAGCACTGATTTAGTGCTATACCGAGGGGCTAAAATGCGCGGTAAAGATATCATTGAACTTTGGTTGAAATGGCTATGTTACTGCGCATCCTCTGAACGAAACAGTGGTGTAGCGCGGTATTTAAGTATTGAAAAACCTTTCGAGCTGTCGATTGTACCCCAAAAGCAAGCATTAGCTCTGTTAACCAGTTTACTAACGATTTATAGGGAAGGTTTGAATAAACCTCCTATGTTTTTTGCTAATAGCGCGAAAAAATGGTTTGAGACCCAAGATATAGACAAAACCTTAGCTGAGTTTAATGGCTCGAACTTTAGTACAGGTGAAGGTCAAGAAACCAATATTCATCGAGTATGTCCTGATTTATCCGTTAACTTTGCTGAATTTCAGCAACTGAGTGAAACAATTTTAGCGCCAATTTTTGATTATAAGGTATCGAAATGAACCCTCTTGATACTTATTCCTATCCACTTTTAGGCGCATCGCTTATTGAAGCGAGTGCAGGCACGGGTAAAACTTACACCATCGTTAACTTGTATTTACGCTTATTGCTGGGACACCAATGCGAGGGGTTAAGGGATGCAAAATCCCATCAACGCCTGGGGTTGGGTGTTGAGCAAATTTTAGTGGTGACCTTTACCAATGCTGCTACAGCAGAGCTTAAGCAGCGCATAGGTCGACGTTTACAAACTGCTTATTTGGATTTTTATCGAGGTAGCAGTAGCGACGACTTTATTCAGCAGTTAATCGACGATACCTCTGATATTGAATTGGCATGTGAAACTTTGTTGCTAGCGTCTCGACAAATGGATGAAGCTGCTATTTTCACTATTCATGGTTTTAGTCAGCGCATGTTGTCGGAGCACGCGTTTGCCAGCGGTAGCGTGTTTGATGAGCAGTTGGAATTAGATCAATCGACCTGGATACAACAAGCGGTAGAAGACTATTGGCGCAGTGCCATTGTTCCTTTGTCAAAAAACATGGTTGAGTACATTCGTAATATTTGGTCCGGGCCCGAGCAATTAATTAAGTCGTTAAAAGGGATTTTGGAGCGCGAGTTTTTACCCAGTAAACAGGTAACAATCGCCGATGCCCAAGACTTATTAGCGCAACTCAATGAGCAAACAAATAGCCTCAAACAGTGGTGGCTGACGGAAAATGTCTCAGCGCAATTACAGCAAGCAAAACTTAAAGGGAATACTAAGCTTGGCAAACCTAACATCTATCACAGCATGGACGCATTCTGCCAAAGTGACTCTTTGGTTTGTCCTTTCGACAACGGATGGACCGACTTTTTCCCAGAAAAAGTGGCAAAGGCCCGGTCTAAGGCTAGCCCTGAATTAACAAATCTGGATTTCCAACGATTTGAACTCACTGAAACGCTGCGGCAAACATTCATCAGTACACTGAGTATTGGCGTTCAAAATAGTGCGTTAGTACAGGTACGAAGTAACTTAGAAGAGTTTAAAGCTAGAAGCAGTAAACTATCGCCCAATGACTTACTTACCCGTTTAAATGATGGTTTGCTGGGGGAAAATGGTGCAACGTTAGGGGAGCTCATTCGTCAGCAGTTTCCCGCCGCCATGATTGATGAGTTTCAAGATACCGATCATTGTCAATTGAGTGTATTCAGTCAAGTTTATCCACTTCACGACGACCATCAATTGGCTTATTCATTAATAATGATTGGTGATCCTAAACAGGCAATTTATGGATTCAGAGGCGCGGATATTTACACTTATATTCAAGCTAAGCAGCAGATTGGCAGTCAAAAGCAGTTTACCTTGGCAACCAATTGGCGCTCTCAGCAAGCCTTGGTTGATGCCGTCAATCAATTATTCGTCAACAGTGAAAATGGTTTTCTGTTTGACCAGGCCATTCCATTTTTACCGGTCGCGGCGGCATCTTCGTCTACGCAATTGCGCACTAATGAAAGCCACTACGCCAGTTTAACCTTCTATCACTTACAGGGTGCCAAAGAGATAATCAGTAACAAAGATGCTAAAAATGAGTTAGCTGGTCATACAGCCAATATCATCGTCGATTTGTTGCAACAGGGTGAATTAGTAAAACAAATAGAAGATGAACAGCAAAAATGCAAACTGAAAGCCGGAGAATGTTGTGTTCTGGTGAAAGATCGAAATGAAGCCAATCTAGTTAAACAGGCATTGGCGATGCGGGGAGTCGATAGCGTATTTTTGGTTCGCCACAGCGTTTATGCTACTGAAATTGCCATGGATTTATACCGACTTCTAGATGCCTTAGTAAACCCGTCTGATGAGCGACGAATTAAAGCCGCGTTGACCAGTGAACTCATGTGTTTTAACAGTGATGAACTAGATCAGTTATTTACCGATGAATCAGCATGGCAGCAGATTGTGGAATCATTTGTTCATTGGCAACATAACTGGCAGCGTTTTGGCATTATGATGGCGCTAAACCAAGTTATGCAGCATTTCAATGTGTATACCCGCTTGATGACACATTGCAATGATGGCATGCGCCGTTTAACGGATCTCAGGCATTTAGTGGAAATGTTGCAGCAGCAAAGTGCTGTCACCCCAGGTGATAATCAACTGTTGTATTGGCTAGGGCAACAGATACAGCAGCCGGACCATAACAATGAATCCCATCAATTACGTTTGGAAACCGATGGTAATTTGGTACAGATCATTACTATTCATGCTTCCAAAGGGCTAGAATTCCCTTATGTCTTTGTACCTTTCGGGTGCTCTTTTAAGCTTGCAACTGAGGCACTATTCCATGATCAAAATTTAGATTTGACCATGGATTTTGAAAATACCCCTGAAAATCTGGAGAAAGCAGATTTTGAACGTTTGGCCGAAGATACTCGGCTGTTATATGTTGCGCTCACCCGCGCGGTTTATAATTGTTTTGTAGGCGTGTGGAATCCATCTATGGGGAAAAGTCAGTCTCGTTCTGGTTTATTTCATTCTGCACTAGGTAAATTACTGTGCTCGGCAAGCAGTGAGCCAAGCAACACTTATATCGGGCAACAAATTCGCAGTTTGCAGACTATTGGGGACATCGGTTACCAAGAAGTGTCTGTTGGCGCGGAAGTATTGCAATATCGGGGAGAAAAGTCCCAAGATGAAGCCCACTTGGCAGTTAATCAACTAGACACTCCCATTGATGGCAATTGGCGAATTACCAGTTATTCGGCTATCGCGCGCAACCAATTTCACGTTGAACATGAGCAGCCTGGAACCGATGAAAGTGAAGGGGAGGATACTATTGATCCTAATCACGTTGCAGAACTTGGCAACAATCCTTTAACCGCTGAACAACCATGTCTAAATCGATTTGAGTTTACCCGCGGCGCACAAGCAGGTTCGTTTTTGCATGGTGTATTAGAAAATATTGATTTTCAGCAACCCAGTCAACTTTCGCAGATGATAGAGCAACAGGGGAGTTGGTTCGGTATTGATCCTCAGTGGAACGCTACTGTAGAAAGCTGGCTGACAGAGGTGTTAAACACCCGAATAGCCCTTCCTACTACACAAAATGCGAATCTTGAGTTTAGTCTGGCATCTTTGAGCAAAGCTCAGGTTTGTCCAGAAATGGAGTTTCATTTACCGCTTAAATCAGTTCAAGCAGAGCCTTTCAATCAATTGATCAACAAAGTATTTAAGACCAGCAAGCGGCAATATCAATTTTCTCAATTACATGGGATGTTAAAAGGTTTTATCGATTTAACCTTTTGTATTGATGGGTGTTTTTACGTTGCAGACTATAAATCTAATTACCTAGGGTCAGATTATGCTGACTACAGCGAAGAGAAAATGCAAAGAGCCATGGTCGAGCATGATTATCACTTGCAGTCTTTACTCTATGTTTTAGCTTTGCATCGTTTTCTGAAAAGTAAGTTAATCGATTACGATTACGACCGGCACGTTGGTGGAGCCTATTATTGGTTCTTGCGTGGAATGTCTGAGTATCATAAGGGCAGTGGAATTTATTTCTACAAACCAGAAAAAAGTATTATTGAATCCTTAGATAGGCTTTTCCAAGGAAATCCCGAAACGTCCATAACGTCCCAGCAAAGCAGTACTCAGGAGCAGATGGATTTATGGTAAATAGTCTATTGAATACGCATTTTTTTGATCGCTGTAAAGGTGAGATTAGCGCTCTTGGCCTGTCAGATTTAGACAGTGCGTTTGCGCATTTTATCTATCAGCATGAAAAGCACTTAAATGACAAAATCGCGTTGTTGGCAGGTTTGGTGAGTCAACGTTTGAGTCAACAGCATAGCTGTTTAAACTTAAATGAACTCTCCTATAAGCAGCTTAAATTGCTGGGTTTTTCGAATATTAACGAGCTGATTGATGCACTTAATGAGAGCTATTGCGTTTCAGCTTCTAGTAATGAAGATCCTCAAAAACCACTCATATTTGAGCAAAATGCGGTGTATTTACAGCGTTATCATCAATACGAACTAGGCTTAACCCATATTATTCAACAAAAATTAAGGGTAGAAACTAACGTATCTGTTGAAATTGTGAAACCGATTATTCATGAATTGTTTGCACAGCCTAATCAGAAAACATCCACAGAGCAGGTTGAGCATTCACTATTACAAGTACAAACAGAAATAGATTGGCAAAAAGTGGCCGTTGGCATAGCGGCAACACGCAATTTTAGCCTGATAACCGGCGGACCTGGTACCGGTAAAACCACCACAGTGGCAAAACTATTGGCTTTGTTATTTGCCCTGCAAAGGTCTGATGGGAAAGAACTAAAAGTACAATTAGTTGCGCCAACGGGGAAAGCGGCGGCCCGTTTAACCGAATCCATAGTCTCTGTTGGACAAAAACTACCAAAAGCCTACCAAGCAGGACTAGATCTGCAAACAAGTACCATTCATCGGCTGTTAGGGACACAAACGGGCAAAATTGAGTTCAAACATAATGCCGAAAATTTATTGCATATGGATGCATTGATTGTGGATGAAGCTTCAATGGTCGATTTACCCTTAATGTACAAATTACTTAGTGCCGTTCCCAAGCAAACAAAAGTAATATTACTAGGTGATCATAACCAGCTTTCCTCCGTTGAGACTGGCAGTGTGTTGTCTGATATTTGTTATGCGGCCTTGCTAGGTAAAACAAACCCCGAATATTCAGTTCACACCGGACAACAAATTACGCAGATGTGCGAGCAACATATTCCTCAACGAACAGATGATAAGGTGAACAGCCCTATTGCCGATTGCTTAGTTAAGCTACAAAAAAGTCATCGATTTCCATCCGATAGTGGCATTGGTTTGTTGGCTGAGAAAACCATTGAGGGTGACGTAGATGGCGTGTTATCAGTGCTGTCGGATAGTAATCAGGAAACCTTAAGTTGGTATCAAGAGGGCAATATAAATATATTTGCCCGTCAGTATGCTAGTCAATTAAATGCCTATTTTTCGTCTGTGAAAAAAGCGGATTTAAAGCAAGGCTTTGTGCACCTATTAAATCAGCAAATCCTGTGTGCCCATAAATCCGGTGAGTGGGGAGTGGACAATATTAATTATCAGGTCACTTTGGAGTTAGACCGCCAAGGCTTTATTTCAAAGGATGAAAAAGATTACGTAGGCAGACCTATTATGCTAACACGCAACGACCATAACTTAGGGTTGTTTAATGGTGACGTCGGTATTGTGATGCCGGATCCTGAAAACCCAAAATTAAAAAAAGCTTGGTTTAAAACCGCAGAAAGTGGTTTCAAGGGGGTGCTGCTGAGTCGTTTACCGGAACATCAACCAGTTTATGCAATGACTATTCACAAAAGCCAGGGGTCAGAATTTAATCACGTGTACCTGTGTTTGCCTGATGTCAGATTAAACCCTGGGGCTAAAGGCTTAAGTCGTGAATTATTTTATACCGGACTCACGCGGGCCAGGGAAACCTTTGTCTTATATAGCGATCCACAAAGCCTGCAAACGTGTATCAATAATGTCTGTCTGCGTAGCAGCGGCTTAGCACAAAGGCTATCTGATTAGATGTCTTCGCCCATTGACGTCAAGGAAAGCGAGTTGTTGGAGTCTTGAATATTGCCAGTAGGCACTATCCAAACAGGATTAGGTGACGCTAATTGGGCTTTAATTTGGCCTTGATATGTATCCCTCAATGCTCCCATGGCATTTTGGGTGTCTTGGAATTCGGGATCACTTCTTACCTCATCAAAAATAGGATCGATAAAGGTCATAACATAACCCAAAGATATCATTCGCTGAATCCATCTATAACTTTGTAGTTTGTTGCCGGTGAGCATTGCCAATAAGGTACGTTGTTTAATCTCATTGACGCTATCAACTTGCTCAGTGGGTTTATCCTGCAGGTAATCAGATAGCATGCTTAACAGCTGTTCGTTGTTTTCTCCTAACACTTTTCGGGTTTGTGCCAAAGCAATCATAAAGTCCGCGCTGGCTGCGCTTTCAATCGGTCTGTCGAGTAATTGGTAAGCTTCAATATACCCGTTGACAATTTGATTGGTCTTTTCATAGTCTCGCAAATAATATAAAAACCAGGCAATATCTGTCATGTCTTTCACCTTGCTTAGCTGCTTACTTGCTAAGCCTAGGTCGTCTGTGTAAATGCCATACCAAACCTGGCTTGTCGCGCTGTCGTTATACCAGAGGGCATGCTGATATAGCCCCACTAAATTGTACAATCTTGCTAAGTTTCTGTTGATGCTGGTACTTTGTTGATTCAAGGCATAAGCGCTTTGTAGCATGTTATGTGAGTTGGAATAGTCTCCATTTTTAAACGCCAGATCGGCTAAAACACTATAGCCAAAGGGCTGATTAGGGTGCAGTCTAACTAAGTCGTCACCAATGATTTTGGCGTTAATTTTATCGTCAATGAATAAATAAATACGGCCCAGATTACTTAAAATATTACTCGACAACGGATCCAGCAATCTTGCTTTCTTGTACTGTTTTATTGCTGCCTGTAACTTACCTTGCTCCCACAAAATACCGCCTAAAAGAAAATAAGCATTGGCATAATTATGATTGGCTTCAATGGCTAAGGTGGCATAGTGTTGCGCTTGTTTGATGGAAGCGGCTGTATTTTTATCTTTAGCTAAGTATGCTGCTCCAGAGAGTACCTCTGCAGAGTTAGGCGCTAACTCAAGTGCCCGGGTCACTAGCGGTGTCGCCTTTTGTTGGGATGCTTGTTTATCCATACCGGCGTAAGCTTCCATCAACAAATAGGTTTCAGATAAACCGGAGTAGGCTGGGGCGAAATTGGGATCTAAATCAATGACCTTGGTAAATTTCTGAGCGGCTAGGGCTAAACTTTCCGGTGAGCGTAACTTTTGACTTTCACGGGCTTGCAAATAAAGTTCATAGGCTTCTAAAGACAGAGTTTTATCGGAGTCTTTTAACGGCACTACCGTCAATTTACCTTTCAGTTGTTGAATTATTTTACTGGCTATTTCGTCTTGTACGGCAAATAAATTTTCTGCTGATAGGGGACGATCATATGTTTGTGACCAGATATGCTCATCGGTTTGCCCATTAATCAGTTGAGCCGTAATGCGGATAGTATTACCCGACTTTCGTATGCTTCCTTCTAAGATGTGTGCCACGTTAAGGGCTTTGGAGATTTCACTTACGGTTGAATCTTTGTCAATAAATGCAAAAGAAGAAGTGCGGGAAACAACTCTTAGTCCTTTGATACGGCTTAATAAATTAAGCAACTCTTCAGAAATACCATGACCAAAATAGCGTTGGTCATTACTTGCAGAAAAGTCGTCAAAGGGTAATACGGCAATTGACTGGGTGGCAGAGCTGGAAACCGGATTGATTGGTGGCTTTGGACTAGGCTGCTGATTTTCTGTATTGGCATCGACCAAGGAGGTCTTTCCCAAATGCAGCCACATAAAGGTGATCAGCCCTGCGCTAATTATTCCCGTAAGCGTAAAAACAGTAATGGTATTTTTGGAATTGACCCCTTTACTTAATGCAGGGTTTTTGGGAGTGCGAACCAGTCCTTTGGCGGTAAACTGAAAAATCCAAGCGAGCAATAGTGCAATAGGAAAGCCAAAAATAACTAAAATGGTCGCCACTGTGTCAAACCATACAGGTAAGTGCAATGCACTTTCCAGTACAACGGCTAATTGCATAATTAACCATCCAACCACCGCATAACCTGCGATAACATTGAATACATTGCGTCTTCTCAACTCTGCAATAAAGACACTCATTAGGTTTCCTTTTGATGACAATGTCTTGTGGATGACGTAAAACTTTTATTAAAAGTATAAACCAAGGTGGTTAAAAAATATGCAACTATTGAGTTTAAGTGTAAAGTAATGATGTTTATAGTGATTTTTTAAAGTAGTGCATAAAAATTTAACGCAATATTTGCGTTTTTTTAAAAGCAGGAACATAAGGAAAATAATCATGACACTCAATACGCTTCTTAACAACTTACACCCTATCATGCGTGAAAAAGTACAAGGATTGATTACCCATCTTGGACAAAAAGATAATCCTATACAGTTAATTGAAGGCTACCGTACGCCGGTGCAACAACAAGAACTTCACACCCAAGGAGCCGCTGAAAAACCTTGGTTGTCTGTATTTCAATATGGTCTGGCGTGTAAATTTGGGGTAGTGCTCCCACAGCAAGGAACACCATTAGAGAGTTCTGAATTAGATAATTATTGGGCACAATTTCACAAATTCGCCAAAGCTGCTGGTCTGGAAATTATGGATTCTGAACCTTCTCAATTGCAGTTTCCTGGGGTGAGTGCTGAGGCATTAATCAAAGGTCAGTATCCTGCTGGTGGGGATGAAAGTTGGCAAAGTAACTTAGAGTTGCATATTACCTATTGGAATGAATACCCTAAACCTCCCGTGCCAATGTTAGGTAATACGCCTATTTCTCATTTAAATGAGCGAGATGAAAAATCCACTCAATAAGCTGTTGCCCTCATTATCCCTAGTACCCTTATAGCCGTGCTTGGTTACCTTGTAGTGTGGTAACCATGGCGGTTAGCCCGGTAACTAGTGCTGTCACTTTTAAATTATTAGGGGGCAGTTCCACTTATGACGACCTCGGTGTTGAAACGTCATTCTCGCATTTGCCCGCGCAATAGGTTGGCACTGTTGGTGACACTGGCAATCGTGCCCAATACACCGGCCATTGACGCTGCAATGATATAGATTGACTCCCCAGAGGTTAGGGCAATACCGCCAATAATTAATATGATGATAACGCCGAGGGGAAGTCGATAATTTTTCCACAAACCTTCTTCGCCTTGTTTCACCAATTGGTTCAATGTTGCTTTTGTCTCTGCATGTAAAATGAAATGGGTAAAACTACGGTTTATGACTTCAATATTGCCTTTACGGACGGTAATTAACCCATTTAATGCTAAGTGTTCAATCATTTGGGTGTTGGCAGGATTGAGTTTCTGACGTTTAGCTAAATTCAGCAACGCCAGTTTCTCTGCACTTGAACATGATTCCCACTTAAATCGATAAAGGGCTTCTGCATTAAGCAAAATATAGTTGATAGTACTCCAGCGGCTTTCAATGTTTAGTTGTTCATCTCGCCTCCAAACATGGTTCCAGGAGTCTTGTTGTTCCCCTTGTTCAAATTCCTCTTGCAGGAATTGCAACTCTGGAAATCCATTGACTTCTTCTCTGACCATTTGCCAGTCAATACCTTGCTTAAAGCTATCGGGGATCACAACGATAAAGTCCATCAAACATTCTGCCCAGGATAGATATTCGGCGTGATCCAGCACGCTGCTCTGATCTAACATTAGTGGATCTTTCATTTTCACTCGTTGTAGACTGTGGAACCCCGTAAAAATGGTAAAACTATCCAGTTGTCCTGATAGGGTTAGGGATTTTATCTCCATGATTAATTCGAGTAATAATTGTCTAAATTTACTTTTTTCCAGACAGGTCTCTATATCCCAAATTTCAACGGCGATTTTGCCACTCTCTTTTTGCACAATATTCAGTTTTAAATTAGGCAAAAAGCTATTTTCCACACTGAAGTTTTGTAAACAGGGGCTCATTGAAAATAAGGTCTCAAACCCAGCTAGGAGATGGGTTACTGGGCGATCCTTATCAGTATTCGCTTCTTGTAAAGCAATACTTCGTAGTAGTAGAGATAATCCAATGCCATTTAATTTAATGGTGTCACATTCAATTTTTAAGTTGTGGTTGCGCTGCTCTAACTGCAATGTTTGGACTGAACGCGTCATTCTATTGATATGCTGTAAAAAGCGTTCAGGGCAATACAAGCGATTCCACAACAGTTGTGTATTAAACCGAAACCATGCCCAGATAATTACCGCGAAAAGCGCAATGTAAAATAAGATAGAACTGACTAACCCCTCAGGCTCAGTGTGCTCGAATGTTCGAAAATCAGAGTTTGGCTGATAATTAGCGGCAAGTTCCCGGTCTAGAATATAGATATTTATCCATTGCCATAAGTAAGTGGCGCTAAACACCGAACTTAAACTAGGATAATCGTCTGGGTGAATTTGGGTTGATAGATTCTGACAATCTCCGCCTTTAGAGGTTAAGTGCTGACGCCAATTCGAGTCAATTGGAAGTAAGTTAACGGGTGGTATGCGATTTGACGTAATTGAATTGGGATAGCGGCTCAAGCCGATAGAATTGATTTCTTGACGTTCATAATTAAGCCAGTTACAAGCAAGTTGTTGATAGTGAAAGTTGATGGATTTTTCTGGGGTATTCGCGGTTTTTTGTAGATACAAAAAGTGAATTGCTATGGCTATTAGCACGGCCACAATTAATTGTCTTGAACCGCGTTTTGCAGAGTGCAAGGTCGAAGTATCTAGTTGATTAAAAGGGAAACAAAAGTGATTGTAACAGCCTCGATAAACAAAGACCGTGGCAATTGATAACCCTATAATCGGCAACCAGAGTGACCAATTTATACCTTCAAAGTGGTTAAAAAGGGAGTCGATATTATGCCCGATGAAATACAAACAATAGCTTGCACTAAAAAGTACAGAGCTGACTAACATGACCAGTCGTACATTAAGTTTGGCTGGTAATCTGAGTTTTTCTTTAAGGGTACTGGTCCAAATAAAATGGCGAACGGCGTATATTCCCATGACCATCAAGGCAATAATCACCGCGAATGTGGTCATTACATAAAGAAATTGATTGGTCATAAAGGTTTGTAAGCTATCGTTGGGGTAGAAAACGACAATTGCCCACCTGTCGACGGCGGTGCTGGAAATGGCAAAGCGTCCACTTTGTCCATGGTATGTGCCTTGCAGAAGTTCTTTTCCTAATTCGGGATAATGATCTAAGCCTGCTTTGAGCCATTTACTGAGGGCTGAATGATTATCCCCGGTAAAATACAAATTTTCGACTAAGGAACGGCTTGAATCATTGTGAAATAACACGTTCCCAGTACTGCGATCAACCACCATGTAATTAAAGTCGTACGGCGGAGATTGACCTAAGGTCATTGAGGGCAATAGTACATCGGCAGCCAAAATATAATCATAGGTTTTGCTATTTTTTAGGGGGGAGATAGGCATTGAGATTGTTGTACCGCGAGTACCATTGGTTACATTTAATAAACGCTGAATAAAAACGTTTTTGAATAGGGTAGAAGAGGCACTTGTGGACTCAACACCTTGTTCGTCAATTTGTGGGGATGAATTATTCGCCTGAACGCTGGGTACGTGTCTTTCAATATCCCAGCCTTTTTGATCTCGCACTTTTTTATAATAGTTTCGATGTGACAAATTAAAGGTTGCCGGTAAGGCATTGCTCTCTTGAAAATTCAAAGACGGAAGCACCGAGTTGCCTTCTTTGTTGATGGCGAATGAGGATAATATGCTACGGGATTGATGTTGTAAAAATGGCGCTACAACTGAAGTGTTCAATGATTCTTCAGGAGTAAGTTCAAGCTTCTGATTATTGGAATAAAAATCTAAGGTGACATCGTCAGCTTTGTTTGAACGAAAGGCTTTCAACATCACATTTATCGCATGCTCATCGAATGCTAACTGCATAAATTGCGGATCATCTGGGGATAGTGAGCAATCGTAATTGATATCATAGGTTTTATTTGGGGTACTGGCACTACCCGGCAGCCAATAAGCAGGTTTGCCGTTAATACAATGTTCTGCATTGAGACTGAGAATCGCTTTTTTCATTGATTGGTTAAAGGTATTGAGGTCGTCACTTGTAAAGTCGGTATAAGCTTGCGAAAACGCTGAAAAAGTCCCTAAGGTTTGCAGAATCTCCGTATAAAAGGTTTTATATTGTTCTAATCGAGTGAAAACGTCATTGATATCTTTTCGTAGTTTTTGGTCTAAATAATGGGCGTATTCAGTCGCTTTTTGATCTTTTTCTAATTGCAATAATGACTTTTGCATGTAGCCCAATGCTAAGGCTATGATGACAACAAAAAAAGCGTAACTTGAAGCCACTGTCAATAACCGAAATGAGCGAGTAATAGATTGATTTTGTGGCAGTAAAAATAACTTTAATAAGCACCATATGAACAATAAACTCACTAGGGTGACAACCAACAAAGACAGGTTCCAATCGTTATTTTCCCTATTGCTGAGTTTGCTTTGTGGTAGTAACCCCACAAGATATAACTTGTCCAGTTCTACTATTTTCTTCTGATCACCGTCTTTTTCTACAGCAGAGGTTTTTTTCAAGGGTATTTCTAATGCAAATGGAAATACAAATACGCGAAATTCACCATAGGATATTTTCATGTCTACATGATTGCTGTAACTGGGTAGGGGCGGAGTATCGGAGCTTTCACCTGCTTTCTCAGATTCACTGAAGTTAAACTGGAACTGCTTGTTCTTCCGTTGTATTTGTTGGTTAATACTGCGTAACTCAACGATGGAAATGGTATTTTCATCCCCCACAGTCGCAATCACTTTACCGTCTTTATCTGCGAATAAATACTGGCTGAATCCTCTCTTTGGATTGGGAAGAATATCTTCAAAAGATAATTCCGCTTGGAATGGTTCGTTCTCAGTCTCTAAATCAGCGCTAACCAGTAACGTTTGTCCCGCGATGGAGTATTGAAAACCATCAGCATGTAAAAGGTTTTGTTCCGAATCGGCTTTTCGGGTATAACTCGGAAGCAATGAGCGTATGGATGAAACACCCTCTTTGTAGCGGTGCATACTGTCTAATTTATTTAAATTTTCTTTAAATTCATTGGAAGCTTCATAAAGCACTCTATAATAGTCATGGTTAGCGGTGCGATCCTTTTGATTTAGAAGAGTGTAGTAACCTAATGCTGCAAAGATCAGCAGAATCAAAACGCCATATACCCAAGTTTTTCGATTGGGTGAGGCAAAAGACGATTTCACAGTTTCCAATGGCATAATAATTTTCCCTATTAGGATAATTAAGCTATCAAATTGTGTATTTTGCAAGCTAAATGATTAAATTTTGGTCTAATAAGTTGCAGTTAATGAAATTTGGCAATGTAAAAGGAAAATGTGATGCCAGAACCATCTACGGAAGAGTTTATTAATATCAGTAAATTACAACCTGAAGCACGCTTTGAATATGCGTTATCTAGAATCATTGAAAGCAAAGAGTTGTGGGGATTGTTTGGTGAAAATGGTTGGCTTTTACTTCAAGCAGAAGAAGACGCCTGTTTACCCATTTGGCCCAGTGAATCCTTTGCGAAAGCATGGGAGAAGAATGATTTTCCAGATTGTAAGCCTAAACAGATCACGCTGGATGATTGGTTACAACAATGGTTACCTGGAATGGAAAAAAATGGAACTTTGATATTGGTCTTTCCACTGAGTGAAGACGAAGAAGGCATTATGCTTGATGCTAAAGAGTTGACCGAGTGTTTTGAGGAGCAAATGGAATAGCTATTTATGACACAGAAAATAGAATGAAACTATCTTCCTTATTCTTCTGTTTTCACCTTGTTTGTGAATATCACCCAGAAAAACGTTCTGGGTGATATTTAAACTGATTTTCACCCATATTAGTGCTAAATAATACCCCTATGAAAGATACTTCTCTACGTCATCTGTTTCCGTTTTTTCAACATGCAAATAATGCTGAACTAATCTATTTTGATAATGCTGCAACTACCCAGAAGCCGCAGAGTGTGTTGGCCAATATTCACGATTATTATGTATTTAAAAATGCCAATGTGCATCGTTCGTCATTTGCGTTAGCGAATCAGACAACGGCTGATTTTGAAGATGCTAGGGCCTATGTTCAGCAATTCATCGGGGCGCAACAAAAAGAGCAAATTGTATTTACCAAAGGTGCAACTGAAAGCATCAATTTGGTTGCTAAATCATTAGCTGAAATAGACTTTCCTGCAGGCGGCCGTATTTTACTATCTGCCACAGAACATCATGCCAATATTGTTCCTTGGCAAGTGCTTGCAGATAAAAAGAACTTACAAATCGATGTGATCCCCATTGATCAGTCTGGGGTTTGGGATCTAGAAAAAGGATTGGCTCTGTTAACGGAGAAAACCTGTATTGTTGCTCTAGCATTGGTGTCAAATGCCCTAGGCAGTATTCAACCAATTGAACCATTTCTAGTTAAGGCCAAAGCCTTGAATGCGATTTCCTTAATTGATGCTGCACAAGCTGTTGCACACTTGTGCATAGATGTAACTAAGTTAGATTGTGACTTTTTGGTGTTTAGCGGTCATAAGGCATTTGCTCCAACCGGCACAGGCGTGCTCTATGGCAAACAAAAAGCACTTGAAAAGTTACCGGTGTTTCTCACCGGCGGTGAGATGGTCAAAACCGTTGACTTTCATTCAACCACTTATCAGCCTAGCCCTCTGAAGTTCGAAGCCGGGACCCCACATATCGAAGGCATTTTAGCCCTCAAAGAAGCGTTGGCGTTTATTGATAACCACCGAAGCCAAATTATTCAACATGAAACAGCATTAATCGATTATTTACTCACTCAGATTAAAACCATACCTGAGGTTAGTGTGTATGGCGATCTAGAGAATAGAATTGCGACCTTATCGTTTACCGTAACAGGCCAGGATAGTCAGGATATTGGTATTTTGCTTGCTGAAAAAGGAATAGGCCTAAGAGTAGGGCATCACTGTGCCATGCCGATGATGAAAGCACTGAACATTTTGGGCACCATTAGGGTGTCGTTAAGTTGTTACAATACCTTTGCTGAAATCGAATTTTTTATTGCTCAACTAAAAGCCGCCATTCATCAGTTACAGCAACCTGATGCTACCCATGTAAATCACCAAGATAATAGCCGTAAAACAAACATAGGGTCAGAGAGTCGCCCTATTTTAAGTGATGCTAAGCAAGCGATTCCATTAACGGATTCCATCAAATCTGCTCGGGGATGGGATCAAGTTTTTCGGCAAATTATGTTGGCGGGAAAAACTCTGGCCCGTTTAGCTGAAACCAAAAAAACGCCTGATTCAGAAGTATTTGGCTGCGAGTCTCAGGTATGGCTGGTTTGCCAAACCAGCCCTTCCAATCGTTTAATATTTGAAGTGGATGCAAGCAGTAAAATAGTCCGCGGGCTGTTAGCTATCATTTTAGAACCCATCCAAAACCAAACGGCAGAATTTGTTTTAGCATTTGATTACAAATTATATTTGTCTGAGATACAGTTAGACCGACACCTTAGTGAATCCCGTGGCAATGGTCTTGCCGCGGTAATTGAGAAAATCCAAGATTATGCCAAGAAACACGGCTAAACCTTGGATTTAGTTGTGCTTAGCAATTCTGAAGCCTAATGATAGGAAATATATGTCTCAAGAAAATGAAGTCAAATTACTCGCTCGAAATCTAACCGAATCTGATTTTGACGTGCTCAAAATTATCATGAACAAGGTTTACCCCAATTTAGGAGGCTCAATTACCAAAAAACGTTACTTGGCGATGCTAAAAATCTTCAGGGATGGTCAAATCTGCATCGAGGATGACGGTAAAGTGGTGGCCGCGGCTTTTTCAGTTATTGTGGATTACGATAAATTTGGTGATGAACATACCTATGATGAAATTACCGGGAATTCGTATTTAACTACACACGATCCCAATGGTGATGTTCTTTACGGAATTGAGGTGTTTGTCGATCCAGAGTACCGAAATTTACGACTTGGCAGACGGCTTTACGAGGCGCGTAAAGAGTTGTGTCAAAGTTTAAATTTACGCGCCATTATTCTAGGTGGACGTATTCCCAACTATAAAAATCATAGCCATGAACTTTCGCCTCAAAAATATATAGAAGCGGTGAAACGCAGAGATTTATATGATCCCATTCTAACCTTTCAATTATCCAATGATTTTGAAGTAAAACGCGTTCTGCGTGGTTACATGCCTGAAGACAAAGAGTCTGAAGGGTATGCAACGTTGTTGGAATGGTTCAATATCTATTATGAACCTAAAGAACGTAAGCTCTTTGGTCATCAAAAAGATTCAGTGCGAATTGGTTGTGTGCAGTGGCAAATGCGTGAAATGGAAAGTGTGGAGGAGTTGCTACAACAGTTCGAATATTTTGTCGATGCTTTGTCAGACTATCGTTGTGATGTGGCGCTTTTCCCTGAGTTTTTTAATGCTCCGTTAATGGGGCTGGGTGATCAGAGCTCCTCAATTGAAGCCATTAAGCATTTATCAACCTATACCGAAGAAATACTTAATGCAGTTTCCCACATGGCGGTAAGCTACAATATCAATATTATTGCCGGTTCAATGCCCCTCATTGAAGAGGATTTATTGTATAACGTAGCCTACATTTGTAAACGCGACGGTACCATTGAGTCTCAATATAAACTCCATCCAACCCCGTCAGAGAAGAAAGATTGGGCCATGGAAGGGGGCGATAGACTGACATTATTCGATACTGACTTTGGTCGTATTGGCGTGCTGATTTGTTACGACGTGGAATTTCCTGAACTTGCCCGTTTGCTTAGTGAAGAGGAAATGCAGATATTATTTGTGCCATTTTGGACAGATACAAAAAATGGGTATTTGCGGGTAAAACGTTGTGCTCAAGCCCGCGCCATTGAAAATGAATGTTACGTGGCAATTGCAGGTAGTATTGGCAACTTACCCAAGGTTGATAACGTTGATATTCAATACGGGCAAACCGCCGTATTTTCACCTTCTGACTTTGCCTTCCCCCATGATGCGGTAATGGCGGAAACCACACCCAATACTGAAATGACCTTAATTGTTGATGTTGATTTGAATAAGTTACAAATTTTACAAAACACCGGTTCTGTACGTAACTTTTTAGATAAACGGCGGGATCTCTACCGGATAGAATGGTTAGGCGAAAAAAGTATCGTTAAGCAAGTCAAATAAGCAAATGTGAGATAATCAATAGGTCACTTTGGATGGGCGTTTTTCGCTTCTATCCACTGTGACATATATTGGGTACTTTTGTGAAAGTGGTGTTGCAACATCATCCCGGTAAAATTATTTAATCTTCGCTGCGCTAAAGTTTCAATGCAATTTGCTACTTTTGCCAGGAGTTGCCCTTGAATGACGTCTGAGTCGAAACGCTCACTCAACACTTGATAGCCATATTCAGAGGCAAGTTGCCACTGTTCAGCATCTTGGTATAAACGCACAGCATGAGCTGCTATCTCTTGTGGATCATCAGCAATAGCTCCAGGCCATTTTGAACCATCATTCATTCCTTGACTACCAACACTTGTCGTCACTGACGGGGTGCCTGTCCACATCGCATCAGCTAATTTGCCTTTTAAGCCTGCGCCAAAACGCAAGGGCGCAATACAGACTTTGCTTTGTTGTAATACAGTGAATGCATCTTCAGCCCATCCATCTACATAAAAACCGGTCTTAGGACTGTGTAAATCGGTGGCTTTAGGTGGCGGATATGCACCATATATGTGTAATTCCGCTGCTGGAATTTGTTTGCGAATTAACGGCCATATGCTTTGTTTTAAATATAACACTGCATCCCAATTTGGGGCATGGCGGAAGTTGCCGATACTGATAAAATGTTGGCGTTGGCTAAAGCTTATTGACGATGGTTTTAGTTGGCTAAGATTTAACATAAAAGGGCAATAATGCAGTAATTCTGCTGGCACCTTGAACTGTTCCTGCAACATCGCCATTTCATAATCTGAGATTATCAAGGTTAGGTCACAACGATAGATTGCGGCAATTTCACGCATGGCCATATCACTTTTTAAGTCTAACTCGGTTACTTGTCGCGATTGTTTATGGGCTTTATGGCGAGCATCTCGCAAGAAATGCAGATCTTCGGTATCTAAAATTCGTAATGCATCAGGACAGTTTTTAGCTACGCGCCAGGAAAATTGTTCTTCCATCATAAAACGATCAAAAAGCACTACTTGGGGATTGAGTTGACGAATAAACTCATCGAAAGAGCTATGATTTAACGCAATACTTACTTCTTCGATTCCCAGTTTAGCTAGATCAATTTTGTGCTCGCCTTGGGCGGCTGGACTGGCAAAACAAATCTGATAACCCGCAGTTTTAAAGGTTTCCAACAAGCTTAGCATATGCTTTCCGGCAGCCGATGAATTTGGTTCAGGCCATACGTATCCTATGGCTAAAAGCTGTTTAGGTTTGTTGGTAACGGGTTGGCTCATATAACTATCTAATCTTCGCTATTTAGTGGAGGTCGTGGATGATAACGTTATGTAGTAAAGTGGGAAAGACCTAAGATAGTCGAAAAGAGAAAACAACGGACAGGTTATGTCGAAACATTTAGTCTTTGGTGCAGGTTTAATAGGGTGTTATTTGGGGGGAAGTTTAGCCCACAAAAAGCAAAATGTGACTTTATTGGCCCGCCAACAGATCATGGATAAGCTCGCTCAAGGAATAGTTTTAACCGATTACCTTCAGCACAAAGTGACAATTGAGAATTTAGCATTTTTGTTATCCCATGAGGCATCCGCTCAGGATTTTGATGTGGTATGGCTAACGGTAAAATGTACGGGAGTAGCAGGCGCATTGACGCAATTACAATCTGTGGTGCAGCCGCAAACCACTATTATTTGTTGTCAAAATGGTCTTGGATCAGAAAATATCATCAAACAGACGTTTCCTAATAATCGGGTATTACGCGCCATGGTGCCGTTTAACGTGGTTGTATTAGGCGATGCTCACTATCATCGCGGTTCCGAAGGTATGTTGACAATCGAGGACAGTAGCGATGATGAGCAATTCACTGAGCAGCTCGTCGCTTGTATTGATTCGCCAATTCTGCCCGTTACCCGTTGTAATCAAATGACTGAATTATTGTGGGCTAAGCTACAACTTAACCTTGGAAATAGCGTTAATGCATTGGCTGATATTCCAGTAAAGTCGATGCTCCAGCAACGAAAGTATAGGTTAGTGATTGCACAAATGATGCGTGAGCTACTGTTAGTCACTGATGCAAAGGGGATTGTGTTACCCAAAGTGACCTCTGTTGCAGCTAAATACTTGCCACTAGTATTGAGCTTACCTGATGGTATATTTAAAATCCTCGCCAATAAAATGTTGGCTATTGACGAAAACGTGAGAACCTCAATGTGGTGGGATATTGCCAATGGCAAGCAAACGGAAATTGATTACTTAAATGGCGTCATTGTGGAGCAAGGAGCAAGCTTAGGTATAGATACACCAGTAAATAAAAAAGTGATTGGATTAGTCAAGGGGCTAACCAACCATCAAGCAACTAATAGGAAGTCATTTTCTGCAGAAGACTTGTATAATTTAGTAGGAAAGCATGAATAATTACGATTTGGAGTATTTTTTACACCGAATGGATAATAAAAGTTCCCTCTTTAAGGTAAAATTTGTTAAATTAGCTACACTGAAATTGAAATGGTTGAACGGAGAGTAATTGATGCATGCATTGGACTATGCTTCTGAAGCGAAAGACATTTTCGTGTTGCCTGATTCAGTAATTAAGGTTAGAAAATTGATCGATGATGATTCTAGCTGCATGGATGACATTGCTAGTGTAATCAATTTCGATCCAGCTTTAACTGTTCAAATTTTAAAAATAGCCAACAGCGCGCTCTACAAATTCCCTAACAAAATAGAAACCGTTTCTAAAGCCATTCAGGTGATTGGCACCAATTCCGTATATGACTTAGTGGTGGCCTTTAGTATTTGCAAAACCTTTGCTGAACTAGATTCCAGCGTGATTGACTTAGAGCGCTATTGGGAGAATGCAGTTTGTTGCGCTTTACTGTGTAAATACTTTGCTGAGCGTAAAAAGCTTAGGGAGTCTGAGCGAATCTTTGTATCTGGTCTTCTGCATAATGTGGGAGAGCTGATTATGATCCGGTTTAACCCTGATATCGCCAAACAATGCGCTCAAATCAATGAAAACGAAACGCCACTGGAGCTGCAACTTAAATTATTGGGTGGAGCATCTTATGCGGATATTGGCTCTACCTTGGTTAAAATGTGGGGCATACCCGAAGCGATAATTGCGCCCATACGTAACCAACATTTTAGTCAACATGAAGCGACAGATGTCGAACAGCAAATAATGCAATTAAGTTATATATTGGCCTTAGATAATTGTAATCCAGAAATTTATTCTGGACACGCCAATTTAGAAGTCGAGTTGTACGAAAAATTAGGATTAGAAGACAGTGATCTAGATGCAGCTTTGAGTCATGTTGGCATGCAAAGCTTAAGCGTTCTAGCGATGTTTAACCCCGCTGCTGCGTCTGTAATGTAAACTACCACTAATGTGTTAGTCGAACACGCCCACTGTTTGGCGACTGATTGCAATGAGCTCTCCCTTTTGATCCCAAATATTCCCTTCTGTATGGGCATATCCATCCGCCGCTTGTCTGGTGATAATATTGACGGCAAACCAGTCTGAAGGTGATAAGTCTTGATGAGGATGAATAAACTCAATATTCCAACTCATTGTACTTGCGGGGGCCGGTAAACGTAACATTTGCAGTACCGCGGGAGGCCAGGCATCAATTAAGCTGATTAAGTGTGCATCGGACATTTCTTTAGGTGGATTTTTAAATCGCATCCAGCCATGTATTTTGCTCTTCTTACTGCCAGTGAAAGGCATTCGACCCTCCACAAGGGATAGATCATAGTAACGCAAAAACTTTGGGGTTAATTTTGGAATTTGCGGCAAAAACATCCCTTTGCGTGGCTTTTCCATGGTGTGAGTATCATTGTTCTTCACCACAACTTTTGATTTTCTCGCGACTCCAAAACAAACTTGGCAAGAAACACATGTTTTTCCATCTTGAATAATTCGTCCCAGCGCTTGAGTGGCATTTTTACCCTGACGCAAAATCTCTACAACTATCTCGAATTGGGTATCGACAAGTAACGGACCAACAAAATTACAATTAAACGAGCGCATCACTCTATCATCATCAACCTGTACCTGTATTGCCGCATATAAAATGGCTGCAGATAATCCGCCAAATACTGTCCTGCCTTGGCCCCATTCTTTTGGAATTGTCAAACTGGTTTGGTCTTCTGTATGAAGACTATGGGTTTTAGCCTGAGCGAGAAGTTCATCTATTGTCATATATTTTTTTCCTTAAAAGAGGTGCTTTTATAACGACAAACTGGTCGGATGTCCAGCTTGGTTTTAAAAATTTGCAACTCGCTAGATATGAGGAATAGAGATTTCCAATCTCGCTGCTTTTGATACTGCGGATTAACTGAACTATCAATCTTTATGATGATAATTATTTTATTTACAAATAGTTAACAAGTTTCCTTGTTATTTTTAACCTTAGGTCATTAGTATGAAGACAGTTTTGAATACTAAGTGGGAGTTTACATGTCGAACAACGGGATAAAGGATGCTAATGGCGAGGTTAAGCAAGGGGAAGTGAGCAGTAAATACCGAATGTATGTGTTAGTCATATTAACCTTAGTTTATGCATTTAACTTTATTGATAGACAAATTATCGGCATTTTATCGCCCATGATAAAAGCGGATCTTGGGTTAGATGATGCTCAACTAGGCTGGTTGAAAGGTATCTACTTTGCTTTGCTATATACCTTTGTTGGTATTCCAATTGCCTGGTTGGCTGATAAATATAGCCGGGTCAACATCGTTGCCATTTCTCTCACTCTTTGGAGCGGTTTTACAGCGCTGTCTGGACTCGCTACTAGTTATTTTCAACTTGCCATAGCGCGAATTGGTGTTGGCATTGGTGAAGCTGGCGGCAGTCCACCTTCTCATTCCATGATTTCTGATCTGTTTCCAAAAGACAAACGAGCAGGTGCGTTAGCCTTCTATTCATTAGGTATTCCATTTGGGGTTATGTTAGCGTTTTTTGCCACCGCATTTCTTATCAAAGGGGGTAGTGCAGATTGGCGCTTGGTTATGATTAGCGTTGGCCTACCGGGGGTTGTATTAGCCTTGCTGTTAAAGTTTACAGTAAAAGAGCCAGTGCGCGGTGGAGACAACAAAAATGCAGATATGCAGGCGGTACCTTTCAAGCAAGCAATTAAAACCTTACTCACTATTCCGTCGTGGTGGGGAATGTGTATCGGTATTTCGTTTGGCTCTTTCGGCAACTACGCCATTTCTACCTGGGTAATTGATTTCTTTGTTCGTGCTCACCCTGATTTTAGCTTTTTCAATCTACTTATTTTTATGGGGATCAGTAATGGAACGGCATACGCCGCTGGTGTTTGGATTGGTGGAGCTTTAGTTGATAAGTTAGGGAAGAAAAATAAAAAAGCCTATGGTTTAGTACCTGCAGGTATGTTGATGGTAGGCACCCCTGCGCTGTATATTGCCTTACAAGTTGGTAGTCCTATTGTGGCGTTAGTGTTATTAACCATATTGCTGTTTACCAGTGGAGCATATTTAGGCCCGTCATTTGCGTTGGCTCAAACCCTTGCACCGGTTCGCGTTCGCGCGATGTCTACGGCGTTATTTTTCTTCGTGTTAAATATCATTGCCTTAGGTGGTGGACCTACTTTTATTGGCATTCTTAGTAATATGTTAAGTGAACGCTATGGTGAGGTAGAATCTTTACGATTGGCACTGAGTTGGTTAATCGTGCCTTATATTTTGTCTATTCTCGCGTTCTATTGGACGTCAAGACGGGTCGATAGAGATTGGGAGTTAGCGGAGCAAAGAAACGGATAAAAAAATGCCGCTCCGGGGAGGAGCGGCGATTTCCATCAAGGGATGGGAAAGTACCACTAAGTATCAAAGGAAATGGTTAGGTTCTAAATTGGATTATCCAATTCGTTTAATCGGCTGAACTTACGAGTTGCTCGTCGTTTGATTTTTTCGACGAAAGACCTGTATTTTCTAATTTTGTATTTAACAACAACTGCTTTCCGTTACAAGACGTCACAGCAAAGTGTTGTGACATTAATGTTGAGGAGTTAACTGTTTCCTCAGATAACTTTCTTTCGGTCTTGAGCGTAGAAGCATGTGCGTTATGACAAACCATTTCCATAGAGGTATTAATTGATGCATTTGCAAAGGTAGAAACACCTAAAGTTGCGACGCTGGCTGTTATAAGAAGCTTAATCTGCGCTTTCATATTGACCTCAATTGAATGGTTTGTTGTTTAACTTGAGTTGATTTTGGTACAACGGCGTGGATAAATAAAGCTAGCAAGTGATACTTAGGTATTCGTACTTATACCTAAAAAAGTAAACAAAAAATCCTTACAAAACCCTTATTTAGTCGTTAGATTATGTTGCTAGTCGTTAGATTGTACTGATAGTAGATAGATTTTACTGTCACCTAAATAATAAAGAGAAAGCTTAAATAATAATGACCACTCGAACTAAAATTCACTTTGCCCATGCTAATGGGTTTCCAGCGGGAAGTTACCGTCTTCTATTAAATTCTATGAGGAGCCATTTTGATGTGATCGCCATAGAAAAGTTGGCCCATAATCCAAATTTTCCGGTTGATATAGGGTGGCAAAATCAAGTCTCCGAAATCGTCCATTTTTTACATGAAAATCAGGCGGAACCTTGTTACTTAGTGGGCCACTCCTTTGGCGCTGTGGTGTCATATTTAACCGCTTGTCTGCATCCGCATATGGTGAAAGGATTGGTGCTCCTCGATCCGCCATTAATTACTGGCTTAACGAGTTTATTATTTGGAAGTGCTCGAAAGTTGGGATTTGCCGATAGATTATCGCCGTCCAAACAAGCGATGAACAGATGCACATCTTGGCCTAAAGAGACAAATGTCGAAAATTATTTTAAAGGTAAGGCCTTATTTAGAGATATGCATCCTGAGTGTATTGCCGACTATGTTGGTAGTGCAGTCAAAGAAATGCCTGATGAGTTAAAACTAGACTTTGACCATCATATTGAAGCCACTATTTTTCGTACGATCCCGTTAAATTTGCGCCGCTATAAATTGCCCTATCATATACCTGGGTTAATTATTACAGGAGAGAAAACCAAAGTCTGTAAGAGCTCATCTATTGCGCCCTTTGTCAAAAAGAATAATCTTGAACATCAAGTGGTGAAAGGTGGGGGGCATATGTTTCCCTTAGAACAGCCCATGTTGGTTGCATCAATGCTTAACGATAAAATCGCCCAATGGGAGTCCCAAGACTAAAGGTGAAAAGTAGTTTGAGATTTGAACATTACTATGTCGAACTCAAACTACTTTATCTGTCAAAATTTAATATCCTACCGGTAATCCTAGCATTTCTCTGGTAACCAAAGTGACGCCTTTCTCTGTTACCCGGAAGCCTCTCGCTTCATCATCTTGGCGACTATGGCCTATAACGGTTCCTTCAGGAATAATGCAACCACGGTCAATGATTGCACGGCGTATTCTACAATGACGTTTGATTTCCACATCAGGTAAAATAACCGACTCATCCACTACGGTATAAGAGTGCACTCGTACATTTGAGAAACACACACTCTTTCGAACTGTAGCACCGGAGATTATACATCCCCCTGACACCACCGAATTAATTGCCGCGCCACTTCTATTATCTTCTTCCCATACAAACTTAGCAGGAGGAAGTTGCTCTTGATAGGTCCATATTGGCCAACGTTTATCATACAGGTTTAGCGCGGGAACAGGCTGAACCAATTCCATATTTGCGGTCCAAAACGAGTCTAATGTACCCACATCGCGCCAGTAGACTTCACGCTGATCAACTTCATCAAAAGCATAAGCGTAAACGGGTTGATCCTTAATAATATCAGGGATGATATCTTTTCCGAAATCCCGATCTGAATTCGACTTCTCGGAATCTCGTTTGAGTTGCTCGAATAAAAACTCGGTATCAAATACATAGTTCCCCATAGAGGCTAAACACATATCTGGATTACCGGGGAGAGGGGATGGATGTTCAGGCTTTTCTTCAAAACCGTTAATTCGCATTGACTCATCCACTGACATTACGCCAAATTGACCGGCGGCTTCTTCAATCGGCACAGGCATACAACAGACTGTCATTTTTGCGCCTGATTCAGCATGACGCGCGAGTAAAGTTCCGTAATCCATACGATAAATATGATCACCAGACAACACCATTACATACTTGGGTAATTCATTGCGAATGATATCAATATTTTGAAACACTGCGTCTGCCGTTCCTTGATACCAATTATCAGAAGAACGTTGAGAAGCAGGTAGAATTTCCACAGATTCGCCTAATTCTTTTTTGAAGTGCCCCCAACCTCTGACCAGGTGACGAATTAAAGAGTGAGATTTATATTGTGTAACTACACCAACTCGACGAATACCTGAGTTAATACAATTAGAAAGTGGGAAATCGATTATTCGAAATTTACCACCAAAGTATAAAGCGGGTTTTGCTCGCCAAGTGGTTAATTCATGCAACCTAGAACCACGGCCGCCAGCTAAAATTAGTGCATATGTATCACGAGTCAAATTACTGATATAACGGGGGTTCTGTCCTTCCATATAATGACTTCCTCAAACAATGAATAAGAATGTTGGCTCAAAGTGATTGTAACTAAAGTTTTTTCTTTGATGTAATGAGTTTGGCACGTACTTTAGTCAAAAACAATTTGAAATGTTAAAAAATTATTAAATATACTTCCCCTAACTCTTGGATACACTGGCAAATTAATTATTATTCGCTAATATTAGGCCAGTTTTTATCGTTGCAGTATCGAAAAGGAATCGAAAATGCACCATATGGCCATTTTAGTGACGGATAATTTCCCAGTTTTTGAGCTAGGGTGTGCATTGGAAGTATTTCACTTGCCAAGACAGGAGGTATCTCCGTGGTATAAGTGCGATGTTATAAGTTTTGATGGCAAATTGTTAGCGTCTTCTAGCGGATTATTGATGCAGGTCAATGAGGTAACTGAATTACTTCACTACGATATTTTATTGATCCCCGGGTGGGACACCCATTCCCGTAAAATAAAATTATCCCTGGCGGAACAAATTGTTGCTTTCCATAGTTTGAATAAACGTATTATTACCTTTTGTTCAGGGGCTTTTTTACCAGCACAATTAGGCCTATTGAATCATTGTAAAGCTACTACTCACTGGCGATATGCAGAATTATTTAAACAGCGATTTCCTTTAGTCGAGTATATAGACAATGTGCTTTATACTCAGCAAGATAATATATATTGTGCGGCGGGCAGTGCATCTGGTCTCGATTTATCGTTAGAGGTGGTGCGCCAAGACTTCGGGCATGAGATCGCAAACTTAGTTGCCAGACGATTAGTTATTTCTCCCCATAGAGCGGGAGGGCAGGCGCAATTTGTAGAAACGCCCTTGCCGCAAAAACACCACAAGTTTGCGAGAACCTTGCAATGGGCAATTAAAAAGCTAAATAAGATTTCTAAAGTGGACGATTTGGCTGACCACGCAAATATGTCCAGACGCAGTTTTGATCGCCACTTCAAAGCTTCAGTAGGCATGCCGCCAAAAGAATGGTTAAATCAACAACGAATTCGATTGGCCAAAGAAATATTAGAGCACCATCATATATCGATGGACGAACTTGCATCTCGTGTCGGCTTTGATAACACCGTCACCTTAAGATTTAACTTCCATAAATTTGTGGGTATCTCTCCAACAGAGTATCAACAACAGTTTTACCAAGGTTAGTAAGAGAAATTAATGACATTACAAAATCAACAAAATTCGACCACAGAAAAACAAAAAGTTATTTTCGATCATGATGGGGGAGTAGATGATTTACTATCCCTAATGTTGTTGTTAACAATGGATCATATCGACTTGTTAGCCGTTACTATTACGCCAGCAGATTGTTACCTATCAGATGCCACTATATCTACGTTAAAAATATTGTCTATGTTCAAACGCACCGATATACCTGTAGGCAAAGGGAATCTTCATGGTGAAAATGCCTTTCCAGCAGACTGGCGGGCACAACCTAAAATATGCAATGTGCTGCCGGATATGTTGGCGCAAAGCTACAACGAAAAACAAGTTTCAGATTTATCCGCGGAAGAGTTGATTAACGCCTGTTTAACTCATGCCGACAACGTCAGTGTTTTGATGACTGGCCCATGCACAAACTTGGTAGCCGCCTTTGAAAAGCAGCCAGAATTAAAGCAGAAAATTAAAGACGTTATCTGGATGGGGGGCGCAGTGGATGTGCCTGGCAATGTGGCCATGTACAACCATGATAAAAGCGCAGAATGGAATGCCTATTGGGATCCGATAGCCAGTCAAAAGCTTTTCGCTTCCGGCGTAGTGGTAAAATTAATTGGTTTAGATGCCACTAATTGTTTGCCTGTAAACATTGACTTTTTGAGTCAATTGGCCGCACAAAAAGAGTACCCTATTTCAAGTTTGGCTTGTCAGTTTTGGGCAACCACAATTAATACTATTCCTAGCTATGAATTCACTTATTTTATGTGGGACGTACTCGCGACTTGCGTGTTAGCCCTACAAGGAGATGAGATAACCTTTGAACCTGTTAAGTTAAATGTGGCGACAGACGAACCGAATGCAGGTCAAACATACCGAGATCCAGACCACGGTTTTGATATTGATGTTGCGTTTAAAGTGGATAAGGATGCCGTTCTAAACTACATATTAAAACAATTTACCTGCTGAACGAGGAGTATTGACCATGGCAATTCTTAAAAAAGTTATATTTTCACTTTTAATACTATTGACGGTATTTATTGTCGTTGGTTACTTTTTGCCATCTGAATACCGTGTGCAACGGAGTATTTCAATCAATGGAGCGGCAGATAAAATATACCCGCAAGTGGCGGATCTTAGAAACTGGCGAGATTGGGGCGTTTGGTATCAACGGGATCCCAATATGCAGGTTGAATATTCAGGAGATAGCATCGGCATAGGCATGAAATCTTCTTTGAAGAGTGCTACTGAAGGCGATGGTTCAATGACGATCATCGCATTAGAGCCCAATCAAAGTGTGACCTATGAACTCTATTTCTCTGGTTTTGATATGACATCTCAAGGTCAGTTAACATTTCAACAAAGCGATGGCCAAACGTTAGTGACTTGGACTGGAACCGGTGACGTCGGTTTTAATGCTATCAATCGGTATTTTGCGTTAGCTATGGACTCGTTAATTGGCCCCGATCTGCAACAGAGCTTAGATAACTTAAAAGCGGTTATGGAAGATTAGACGTTAGCTAATCCGTTAAAAAAACGAAGGTCACATTAAAGAATGGGGCCTTTGACTAATTGTTGACACATGTTTTTGTCTGAGATCCCAAGCCAAGAAAAGAACCCTTGTTAGTTGATGATAAATTAAAACTATCTTCTGCTTATATATCGTTTATAAAGTCCGAAAAATGGCTAAGAAACGTCCTCGTATCATGCTCAAGTTTGTTAGTAATTTTAATCGCTTCAAGAATACTATTCATACCTGACAATAGTATTTTTGTAGGTTGGCTACTATTTGGCTATCTTATTGTCACTGGTTTTGTTTACTTCCTGCTATTTAAGCATCAACGAGGAAAAGAGGCTTTTTCAAGGTATTATCAAGCTAATGGCAGCTAGCAAGCCACTTAACACACTCACTTCGTTCGCGAGGACGCATGCATGCAGGGTGGCTTCGCCATTATGTCCTACGTGCCTGCACCTGTTATTGGAAAGTTAGTGTTTAAACGGAAATTATTCATGGCATAGGATTTTGATGTATGAAGAAAAAGGTTCGTAGCGAGAAGCGATCTGACTACAGAGTTGATTCATCTCACTAGCTCAAAATCTTCGGAAAACAATGATGCATTAGATGTTTTATTCGATTCTTTATTCGAAGAAACTTGTCGGAAGCACTACATCCTCAGGCTCCTCAGTAATGGGCCGCTCTACCACCATTATTTTTCAGAGTGCGCGGTCAGCATCCATACTTTTGTGCAATATTCTTACAATTAAAATTTTGTTTGTTTCGTGTTCTTTGTAATAAATTATGTGACTACCTTGAGGCCGTTTTCGATAACCTTCTCTTATATAATCGCAATTATTTCCTTGCGTAGGTTCGGCTGCTAATTGATGGAAAGTACTATCTAACAGTTTTAAATAATCATTTCTTTGGGCAGCTCCCCAAGTTAACTGCGTATACTTGGCTATTTTTATTAGATCACTTTTGGCTTTTCCCGATAATTGGAATTTCGACATTAGTGATTATCACTATCCAACTCTGAGATCAAAGAATCATACGAATAATCGGCAACACCACTATTTTCACCTTCAACAAGCATGTTACGTAAATTAAGTATTTTTGTTTCCTGATCTTCTAATGCTCTTAAACCAGCACGAATAACTTCACTTGCAGAGCCATAACGACCGGAGTTAAGTTGTTGAGTTATGAATTTATCAAAATGTTCGCCTAATGTTACGCTCGTATTCTTAGCCATAATCCAACCCCTTAAGTACCAAAATATATTTAATTATGGTATGAAAAATATAACAAGGCAATCAAATGGGCAAAAAAATTGGCTTTTTTCTCATTCTTCGCTAATCATAAATAATAGGTTTGTAGTATTGATTGTAAGCTTAGAATTTCGACCCTAGAAAACATTCAATGGAGAGTGTATCAATGTCTAGAAAGGTGATTATGACTTGCCCTGCTAGCGGCTGGTTCTTCTTTCAAAAGAACAAGAGCGACAGAGACCCTTACAGTTATTTTCGGTTGGTAGCTTGGGCTACACTTGAGGACGGAGAGTCAGTAGGATTACTCTCAATCCAGAAAAGAGGTACATTCTATCTTGATACTCCACCTGAGGGCGCTGATGGTGGGTACATTCATTGGGATGAGTTAAATCTAGAACAACAAAAAGAGGCACTTTTACAAGGCAAAATAGCTGATACTACTCATCCTGCTAGTAATAAGTAAAAAGTTGACAAAGCCAAGTAAAAGACAATTCGGCTTTTCGTCGCTTAAGCGCTTTTGCCACAAAATATATCTACTTCAGTTGGCTTTCGATAGCGGCCTTGGTACGAGTCCCCGTGGCAATTGAAACCTAACAATCTTGCCTAAATCTTTTTAAGCTTATTTATATTCCTCAAATTCGTTTGTTTTTTACTCAGTTTGCCTTTTGGATTAAAAATAGAAAGTCATCGCCAGGTGTTTTGGGGATAAGTGATGAGGCCACGACTATAATGCGCAGCACTTATATCTCGCTGATCTTCACAATAAGCCACTTCGTTAAATTCTTTGTGGGTATCTAATCCTAAAAAAATTATGCTATGTTTGTTCATGCCAGCCTCCAAATTGATTTAGTCTTGAACAAACCAATTCTAGTTCCGGCCAGCACTCCGGTGGTTTTTTGAGCTAACCCACGAAAATGTGGAGGCTAACATTTCTTAGGGACTTATTGTGTCTATGCGTCAAAATAGAGAGCAACTATGAACAAAGGAGAATTGACCTTTTTCTGTGGAAAGATGGGGGCAGGAAAATCTACCAAAGCTAGGGAGATCGCACAGAAAAGCAATGTAGTATTGCTTTCAGAAGATGAATGGCTTGCGTCACTTTACCCAAATAAGATTTCATCACTAAATGACTATATCGAATATTCAAATCTACTTAAGCCACAAATTAAAAAGCTTGTTCAATCCATGTTGTCTGCAGGAACAAATGTAGTCATGGATTTCCCCGCAAATACTCTGTCACAAAGAGATTGGTTTCGGAGTATTTTCTCCGAGATTGAAGCTCCACATAATTTGGTATACATCGATCTGTCAAATGAGATCTGTTTAAAACAGATTGAAAAACGGCGCAAAGAACAGCCTGAAAGAATGGCAACTGATACACCAGAAATGTTTGAGCAGGTTACAAAATATTTCATGGCTCCCACGGCGAAGGAAGGTTTCAATACAACCAAAGTGGCGCGAAATGCATAACAATGCGCTGCTAAGGAAAATTTACTCGCTATCGATCCAACATTTCCGCAAAGCGCGGCGTTAAATTGCATAAGCCTTTCAGGTTATCGTCTAACGCCAAGGCGGATATCTTCCGTATTTCTCCGAGTTAACGACTGCTTTTTCCACAATTTCCCCGTGGTTTATTCAATTCAATATACTTCCTTCTCAAATCGTTTTTATACAAACCTGTTCACAGTAATGTTTATCAATAGTTGCAGTTTTCTGGCAGTTTGGTTTAGTCTAGGGTAATAATTTTAAACATGTTGTTGTGTAAATTGCTTGTGGCGGCAAAGCTACGATAGTGAAGTGGTTGGCGCAATAACAAGCGTATTTTTCTGATGCAAACTCAATGGCTGTGGCTCATTCTCTAAGTGTAGTTGGCTAACAAGATTGTGTCGTAAATACAGGACGTTAAATTACCTAATGAGAATGGAGTCTTTAGACGATATGAAAGGAACAATAAGTCAATGGAAAGATGATAAGGGGTTTGGCTTTATAACGTCAGATGACAATCAAAAGGTCTTTTTTCATATTTCTAGTCTTACTACTAAAAGCAGACGACCAGAGATCGGTGATATTGTTGTATTTACTGAAAAAATGGATAATCAGAATAGATTAAAGGCAACGAGTGTTGCAATTGAAGGTTTGTCTAAAACAAACCATTATAAGAGCAATACCGATGTTGAACCTAAGACCAAAAACTTTTTTGATTACCTCCTAATTCTTGTTCTGGTAAGTTCTATAGTATTTACTGCATATATATATTTTAAATCAAACAATATAGAAGGCTCGATAATATTTGTTATTCCTGCGGTGATTGCGTTAATTTTATTAAATCGTCAAAAGAAGCCAAAAAGTAGTTCATTTCGTTGTACTCGATGTAAAAAAATTGAATTATATGATTCTAGAACTATTAGTGCCTGGAACAGAGGTTTCACTCGTTTATATTGCAACTCTTGTCATTTGCAATGGTTAAGAAGTCGGCCCAGGCATGAGCAAGAAAAAGTGTACTCTTCAAATAAAAGTGGAGGCTGTTTAGGTACATTTACTCTAATTTTAACAACTTCCTTTTTGGGTGGGTATTCAGTGGTGCATTGGCTAGTGCAAACTGTAATTTAAACAGAACAAATAGCAGTGGGTTACGTTTGCTTCGCTATACATTTTAACCCACTATTTCTGTCCGCTTAATCACCTACATCCCTAAAAATCAATTTAGTAGCAGAAATCCTACATCCCTAAAAATCAATTTAGTAGCAGAAATCCTAAGTTCAGTGAACTAAAAAGCAAATACGGTAAGCATCATCAAGTCAACATGGGACGTAAAAATCAAACTATGCCCGTTTAACCTATTTAGCCACCCTTGGTACATGGGTGACTTAAGAGACAAATGTCATATCATTTGATGAGAAAGCCTGCTCGGAACTGTCATTTATTTTATTAGCTGACTGGCTTTCAAATTTTTTCCAAACACGCTCGTGAAAATAGAATACCACTGTATTAACTGCGGGCTCTACAAGGGCGACTGCGCCACCGATTACTGCACTGCCAGTTAATAAATAAGCGACTGTGAAGGCAACGGTAAAGTGTAAACATGCAAACGTAATTGTCTTTTTCATAATGTTGTACTCAATAATAGTTTAGATTTGATAATGAGAATTATTATCAATAAGCAGCAAAAAAGATAATTGATTTTTACGAACAACATCATCGAATAATTTAATCAATGAAATTTGGATATCATTCCAAGACAATTAAGGAAATAGAATCGAATAAGCATATGAAGTTTGACGGCGGGAATTTTAGCGCCTCTGAAAATTCAACTATTTAACCTTGCTTGAAACCTTATTACAAAAAACGCCAGTCGTTTTCCGTCTAAGTATTGCAGGGGGTTATTTGCCAGATATAAATACACCCTGGGTTTTTCCATGTCCAGTTTCTAGGTCATATTGCTTATTCTGTTGTTGATAATATTTTACTAGATCTGAGACTTGCTTGGTCGCTTGGGATTTTAATTGGCTGCATTGAAAATGGGGAGGCATGCTTTTTAGTTTGCGTTCAATGGTTTCACCGGCCTCAATCCAAATAGCCTGATGGCCTTTTTCATGATCCAATAAAGCTGCGTAATAATTATCAAATGAATGCATTAAACTTTGTGATGCGGTTTTTCGGTTGGTCATTTCAGGCATAGTGTAAATCCCTTCTAGATATATCTTTATTCCCACTATTCGACAAAGATTACCCGTGGATTGCAGGCCAAAAACAGGGGTTAGTTGCCATTGGGTGCGGCCATGAAATAATTGGTTTTCTTTAACAATGGGTGAGTTTAAACGCAATTCACTTTTTATTTCTTGAAGGTTCGTTGGAGCAATTGAATAGTGCTCAAACTTTTCCGTCAGCACTACCTCGGAAGAGGCATTGAAGCTTGTAACTAACAATAGGCCGCAGAACGCGAGTTTTACGCCATCAAAAAGCATGAATATTTCACCGTGACATTGTAATCATCCAAACCCTAAATTAAGGCCTAATGGTATAGATTAAAAGGGGTTTCACCCATCTTTTCCAATCTGTTTGCATAAATACCTGCCATAATTGCCATTAAGATAGCAGTCAACCTGACAAATGCCCATTAATTGTATAAGGTTTAAACAGGTTGATTGTCATCTACTTTGCTGGAAAGGTTAACACTTTGGAAACAACTCGCACGAAATATAACCCTATGATTATGGTTAGTTTGATTGGCGCTCTGTTGCTTTTAATCGCGGCCATTGTGTATTTGAGTACACAACCTAGTTCAGGGCCTAAGGTTATTCATTTATCTTCTGGGGAATGGGCTCCGTACTCGGGGGAAACGTTACCGCAAAAAGGTATTGCGAGTGTCGTTGTTAAAACCGTTTTTGAACAGATGGGGTACAGTGTCGACTTACAATTTATGCCGTGGGAGTTGGCGTATTCTAAAGCGCAATTAGCGCAGCAAAATAGTCAAATTAGGGGAACCTATCCCTACATTAAAACGCCTGAAAGGGAAAACCAATTCTATTTCAGTGATCCTATTATTGATGTTCCCAATGGGATTTTCTTTCATTTGCAACATAATCCTTCTGCCGCAACCATTAGCCATCCATCTGATCTTCAAAAGTATGCAGTCATCACCTTGGCGGGATATGAATATACGCCAAGATTACGTCAATATATGCCCAAAAACACCTGTCAATTAAAAGATACTCAGCAGGGGTTTGAGATGTTAGATGGCAATCAACAATGGTTACTGCTAAGTGCTAAAAAGATCACCCAAGGGCAATGGAATGAGGTTGCAAAAAGCCCAGAGGCAATCAGGTTAAAACTATCCCAAAGACTATTGCAAATTGCCCCTAAGGCTCCGTTAACTTATCGCCATTTAGAGGATCAGACTTTTTATGTGTATCAATTCGGTAATTCCCCTATAGACAACGTTAATGAGTTAATACAAAACAGTAACCTGATTGTGACCTCTGATAATGTGTTAAATACGCAAATCAAGTCAGCTGGCTCCTCAGCGTGTAAATTATCTATTTCTGAGGCGTTAGTGTGGTTAGCTTATTCCTCTAAACCGAAGGTTTTAATTGAATCTCAGACAGTCGGGGAGTCGGTATTAACCCAGTCTATGCCTACATTATCCGCTAAAATAGGATTTGCTGACTATATTGATTATGTGCCTCACAGCGTATTGTTTACGAAAAACAACCCGAATAACCTTGCCCTAAAAAATCAGTTTAATGACGTTCTCAATAATTTAAAAAGCAACCCTCAAGCCTTTACTAGTTTATTGACCCAAGTGACCAATGAAATCGATATGGCCGATTCAGTTAGACTCGTTGCAACGGGCAGCAAACAACTCGTGTTGGGGCAACGTTATGATCGACAATTAGTTCGATGTTTGCCTAACGAGGTTTATACCTTTCCCAAGGGAACCAAAGCGCTAGTCAGGCAATGGCCCGAATTATTCTTAAATAATGTTCAAATTTTTGCTCAGCAAAAAGTGATTGCCAATGTATTGAATGGTCCATTGGCGTCAAAAACCAACTTGTATTGTTTCGAGCCAACCGCGGTGCAGTTGCAATAATGTATCTAATGGAGAACGTATGAAACCTAAAAAAAACAGTAGTTTCCTATCAAAGTCCGCTCCTTATTTACTCATTATTTATTGTTTAGCGGTACTGTTGTTCTTTCTCGCGGAGTTAAAACTGTTTGGACTGGATGAATATTTAAGGGCCACCAATCAGGTGTTGATCCTATTTGCACTGTTGATAATGCCGTTTGTCATTATCAATATGCCGAGTTTTATTCAGTCTTTAACTTTAAAGGTGTCTGATAAAGAATTTCATGTTCAACTTAATGAATTAGAATCTAATTTCAGTCAAACTATCGGAAGAGTGCAACAACAAGTCAGTACTTCTGAGCAATCATTTTGGCCAATACTCGCCGGAGAAGACATATTGGCGTCTAACAGATTAGAAGGGCCAAATCCTAAAATTATCATAGGTGCAAAAAACGATCTCTCACAAATGTTTTTTACCGAACTCTTAGCCTTAGCGATAACCCATGAAAATCCACATATTAAGTGTGAAATCCGTTTTCCCAACGGTGACAGCATGCATAACTTTGCGGAGCTAAAATATAGATGGCTGGATATTTACATGGACTATACCGGTACGTGTGTACAGTATTTTAATATTCATCATAAAACTGAAAACAATGGGATCAAATCACCCCATAAATTAACGGAAGAATTGAATCATTATGGTCAAGGCTTAGGCATTAAGTGGCTGCCTAATCTTGGCTGTAGCGAAGATTATTGTTTGGTGATGACACCAGAATTAGCAGAATCTGAAGAAATTACCACTATCAATGATTTAAAAACCAAAGGCGCTAAGTTGACGTTTAGCGCAGATCCAGAATTTATGAACAGAAAAGATTGCTTATTGGGATTGTTAGATTACGGTGTTAAATTTAAATCGGTATTGCCGTGCAGCGTGACTGATCGCTATTCTGCAAAGGAAAGCGGTGAAGCTGAAGTATTCGTAGGATACGAGTCCGATCCTCAAGTAACCAGTGGGGAAGTGATTATTTTAAAAGATACTGAGCAGTTTTTTCCTCGCTATTTAGCCCAACCTTTAATTTCAGCAGCCGTTTTGAAAAAATTCCCGGATATTGAACATCGCCTGAAAATATTGCACGACTGCATGAGTACTGAGGATTTAAACAACATCGTTGCCAGAATTGGCAAATCTAACAACGATCCTGTGAGAGCAAAAGAAGAGGCGAAAAAAATCTTTAAACACGCACTGGAGAAGCAACATTAACGATGGCTCCTCTGTTACCCATTATGCATCCCTATGGGCTCATGTTTTTAAGATAACAATGCGTTGGCGACCTTTGACGTTGATTGTCGACCTAGTGCTGCCATGATATTGCTGCCTGCTTGCACTAGTTTATTCAGATCAATGCCGGTTGCTATCCCCATACCGTTCAACATAAATACCACATCTTCCGTGGCAACATTACCTGAAGCACCTTTGGCATAAGGGCAGCCGCCTAAACCTGCTACTGCGCTGTCAATGGTGCTTACGCCTAACTGTAACGCAACTAATATATTGGCTAATGCTTGTCCGTAGGTATCATGGAAATGCACGGCAATTTTGTCTTGGGGAAGGACTTGTTGTACTACCTCTAACATGTTTTTGGTTTTAACCGGCGTTCCCACACCGATAGTGTCGCCAAGTGACACTTCGTAACATCCCATGTCCAGCAATCTTTGACTCACCTCAGCCACACTTTGCGGCGAAATATCGCCTTCATAGGGGCAACCTAAAACACAAGAAACATACCCTCGAACGGGTATGTTATCTTTTTTGGCTTGTTCTACAACGGGCAAAAAGCGATCTAAACTTTCAGCAATTGAACAATTGATATTTTTTTGCGAAAAGGTTTCAGATGCCGCGCCAAATATAGCCACCTCATCAACCTTAACTTCTTTGGCTCTGTTATAACCCTGTAGGTTAGGGGTTAAGGCCGAATAGGTAACACCGGGTTGACGATCTAACTCGTCAAATAACGCACCGCTGTCGGCCATCTGTGGAACCCATTTAGGTGATACGAAGCTCCCAGCTTCGATAAATTTCAATCCAGCTAACGCCAATTCATCGATCAACTGTAGTTTATTCGCCAATTTGATCAGTTGCTTTTCATTTTGCAAACCATCTCTTGGGCCAACTTCAACAATTTTTACCTGTGTAGAATAATGGCTGGTCATTGGCATTACTCCTTGGCTTCAAAGTCAAGCAAGATTGCGCCGCCATCAACAAGGTCTCCGGCAACGAAATGGAACTTTTTGACCACCCCAGCTTTGGGGGCTTTGATGGCATGTTCCATTTTCATTGCTTCCATTACGATTAACGTTTGTCCTTTTTCTACTTCGCTATTCTCTTCTACAACTTGACTGACAATGGTGCCATTCATGGGCGCTTCAAAACCACCATGGTGATCATCTGCATCATGTAATCCTAAGTCAGGTTCATTGAGTTTGCACTGAATCGCGTATTCTTGGGTAAAGAGGCTAGTGTACCCTTGATGGACTTGCAGGGTTGCTTCTACCTGTTGTTTATCTATTGTGGCGCTAATATGATCACCTTTGAGTTCACCAACGCACTCAAAACATCCTTCGGGTGTGGTCACTTTGAAGGCTTGCTGGTGTGTTTGCGAACACAAAAAATACTCAACCTGAACGGCTATGTTTTGTTGTTGAATATACACATTTAACTCTTCTGAATATTGTTCATTCATGCGCCAGTGATTGTGCTTTATCCAAGGTGATTGTATGGTGGATGTTTGCTTCTGTGATGTTAAGGTCAAAGCCTGACGTTGCAATAGTAAGTAGGTTACGGCCAGCGGAGTTAATAATGCTCGCTGTAGCGCATCACTCACAAATAACTCAGTTTCATGCTCGTCAATAAAATGCGTGCTCAACTGAGCTTCCTTGAAAGCGGGATGAGTGGCCAAGTTATAGAGGAAATCAATGTTTGTAGTCACGCCATCCACTTGATAATGACTTAAGGCGTCAGCAAGTTTAGCAAGGGCTTTGTCACGATCATGATCCCAGACAATTAATTTGGCTATCATAGGGTCGTAAAATGGCGAAACATCATCTCCTTCTAACACACCAGTATCAACTCGGACTTCATCGCCTTCGACGGGGGGTATTAAACGAGTTAACGTACCTGTAGAAGGCAAAAACTGATTGTTTGGATCTTCAGCATAAATTCTTGCTTCAAAGGCATGCCCATTTATTTGTAGCTGCCCTTGTTGCATTGGCAGCGTTTCGCCTTTGGCCACATGGAGTTGCCATTCTACCAAATCTTGACCTGTGATCATTTCCGTTACAGGGTGTTCTACCTGCAATCGTGTATTCATTTCCATGAAGAAAAACTGATTGTTACTATCCAACAAAAACTCGACAGTACCAGCACCAATGTAGCCTATCGCTTGGGCAGCTGTTAACGCCGCTTGTCCCATTTGTTGACGTAGCTCTTCTGTCATTCCTGGCGCTGGGGCTTCTTCTATCACTTTTTGATGGCGTCGCTGCACAGAACAATCACGCTCAAACAGATACACGCCATTTTCATGACTGTCACAGAACACCTGGATTTCTACGTGACGAGGTTGAATGAGGTACTTTTCAACCAACATAATATCGTCACCAAAGCCCGACATAGCTTCACGTTTTGCGGCATCTAGAGCATCAAAGAACTCTTTACTATCAGAGACTTGTCGCATCCCTTTGCCGCCGCCGCCAGCTGCTGCTTTCAACAGTACAGGATAACCCATGTTATCGGCATGTTTTTTTAACAGCTGTGGTGATTGATCATCGCCGTGATATCCCGGCACTAAAGGAACACCTGCTTGCTCCATAATGTGTTTAGCCGCTGATTTAGAGCCCATGGCTTCTATTGCGCCAATGGGTGGGCCCACAAAAATAATATTATGTTGTTCACATAAACGACAAAATTGTGAATTTTCCGACAAAAACCCATAGCCAGGGTGGATCGCGTCTACATTGAGTTTTATCGCCGCAGCTATAATTAATTCACCTTTTAAATAGCTTTCTCGAGAGGGAGCCGGGCCGAGTCTTACCGCTTCATCGGCCATTTTCACATGCAGTGCGTTGGCATCTGCATCGGAATAGACGGCGACGGTTTTAATGCCTAATTTTTTGGCTGTTTTAATGATGCGACAAGCAATTTCACCGCGATTAGCAATCAGTAGTTTGTCTATTTTTTTTAGCCCACTCATAATTTTTCCCGCCATGCTGGTTGTCTTTTTTCCAAAAATGCAGTTAAACCTTCTTGCCCTTCTTCCGAAACTCGTATTGTGGCAATACGTAAACTGGTTTTTTCGATAAGCTCCTCGTCCAGTGGCTCATCTTTAATATCAAACACGAGCTGCTTGGCCGCTGCCACTGCAATTGGCCCATTATTGATGATCTGGGTGACCAACAAACTAACCGTTGAGTCTAACTCTTCTTCGGTAACAGCTTCGCTGACTAAGCCCAAGCGACGAGCTCTGCGGGCAGAAAAGACTTCGGCGCTCATAAAGTAGCGGCGCGCGACTCTATCGCCAATGGCATCAATGACATAAGGGCTAATTGTGGCCGGTATCAAGCCTAATTTAACTTCACTGAGACAGAATTTGCTTAACCGACTGGCAATGGCGATATCACAGCAAGAGACTAAGCCCACCGCGCCGCCAAACGCTGCACCTTGAACTTTAGCGATGGTAGGTTTAGGAAGGGTATACAGTGTATGCAACATCTTGGCTAATGCATTGGCGTCTTCAACATTCTCATCATAACTATAGCTTGCCATGCGCTTCATCCAATTTAGATCGGCACCGGCACAGAAACTTTTGCCATTGGATTGCAAGACCAGTACGCGGGCATTGTCGTCCCTTGCCACCTGATTAAAATAATGGGTAAGCAATGCAATGGTGGTGTCGTCAAATGCATTGTGTACCTCAGGTCGGTTTAAGGTGACTGTTGCCACACCTCTAGAGTCTAGGGTGTATAGTACATCTTCTGAATGTGCTTTTAAGGAATTAGGAATATCATGCATAACGAGAATAGCCTTACATTCTAAACACGCCAAAGCGCGTTTCTTCGATGGGTTTATTAAGTGCCGCAGAAATTGACAGGGCAAGCACAAAACGTGTATCTGCTGGGTCGATTACGCCGTCATCCCATAGTCGCGCAGATGCATAATAGGGATGACCTTGTTGCTCATAAGTATCAATAATAGGTTGTTTAAACGCCTTTTCTTGTTCAGCACTCCAGTTTTCATCGTTGCGCTGTTTTTGATCACGTTTAACTTGGGCTAACACGCCAGCAGCTTGCTCGCCACCCATCACTGAGATCCGGGCATTGGGCCACATAAACATAAACCTTGGATCATAGGCTCTGCCACACATACCGTAGTTTCCAGCTCCAAAACTGCCACCAATTAAAACCGTGAATTTCGGTACTTTGGCACAGGCTACAGCAGTTACCATTTTCGCCCCGTGTTTGGCTATTCCTCCCGCTTCATATTGTTTTCCCACCATGAAACCGGTGATATTTTGTAAAAACACCAAAGGAATTTTTCGTTGGGAACACAACTCAATAAAGTGTGCACCTTTTTGAGCAGACTCGGAAAATAAAATGCCATTGTTTGCGACTATCCCCACGGGATATCCAAAAATTCGTGCAAAACCGCACACCAAGGTAGTGCCAAATAGGGCCTTAAACTCATCGAATTCTGAACCGTCCACGATTCTGGCAATGATTTCTCGAACATCAAATGGCTGCTTACTGTCTTTAGGGATAACACCGTATATATCCGTTGTTGGATAAGCAGGATCTTGGGGTTCGGCGAGGTCTAGATAATTGGGTTTGGTTCGATTTAAACGGGCAATTGCGTTTCTGGCCAGTTGCAATGCATGATGATCATTATTCGCAAGGTGATCGACCACACCTGATGTACGACAATGAACATCGCCTCCACCTAACTCCTCAGCACTTACTACTTCTCCCGTCGCGGCTTGCACAAGAGGGGGGCCTCCTAAGAAAATCGTACCTTGGTTTTTGACTATAATCGATTCATCAGCCATGGCCGGAACATATGCACCACCTGCGGTACAAGAGCCCATTACAACCGCTATTTGTGGAATGTTTTGAGCGGATAAATTCGCCTGATTATAAAAAATACGACCAAAATGTTCCCGATCTGGGAATACCTCGTCTTGCCTTGGCAGATTCGCGCCACCAGAGTCCACTAAGTAAATACAGGGTAAGTTATTTTGTTCTGCGATAGTTTGCGCACGCAAATGCTTTTTAACCGTAAGAGGGTAGTAGGTTCCCCCTTTTACCGTCGCATCGTTTGCCACTATCATGCATTCTACGCCGGACACCCGACCAATACCTGCTATGACGCCTGCGGCAGGTATATAATCTTCGTAAACGTTCCAAGCGGCTAGTTGTGACAATTCCAGAAATGGCGAGCCGCTGTCTAACAATGCATTGACTCTGTCTCTGGGCAATAATTTGCCTCTAGCAGTATGCCGATCATTGGCTTTGTCACCGCCACCTTGTTTTACTTTAGCGATAACTTCTTTTAAATCGTTAACTTGCTGAGCCATGTTGGCTGCGTTATCGATAAATTCCTGACTTTTAACATTTAACTTGCTGACGATAGGGGGCATGCAATCGCTCCTAATCCATTTAATAAAATTTAACCTCACTGTGATGACACCTAGATGTCAAAAGCCGGAGATTTAGTTTGTTTCGTTAAATAATTCGCGGCCTATCAACATGCGACGAATTTCCGAAGTACCTGCACCAATTTCATAGAGTTTTGCATCTCGTAACAAACGGCCAGCTGAGAATTCATTGATATAACCATTTCCACCTAACAATTGAATGGCATCTAAGGACATTTTAGTTGCCAATTCTGCAGAATACAGAATCGCTCCAGCGGCATCTTTGCGGGTAGTTTCACCGCGATCACAGGAACGCGCTACCGCATAAACATAGGCTCTGGCAGCATTCATTTGGGTATACATGTCGGCAACTTTGCCTTGTACCAATTGGAACTCACCTATGGATTGACCAAATTGTTTTCTGTCATGAATGTAGGGAACGACTAAATCCATACAGGCCTGCATGATCCCAAGAGGTCCACCGGAGAGCACCAGTCGTTCATAATCCAGGCCACTCATTAATACACGAACACCGCCACCTTCTTCGCCAAGAATGTTTTCTGCAGGTACTTCACAGTCTTGGAATACCAATTCACAGGTATTTGAGGAGCGCATGCCTAATTTGTCGAGTTTTTGTGCTTGGCTAAAGCCTGCAAAGGATTTTTCGACCAAAAATGCAGTAATGCCTTTAGAGCCTGCTTTGCTATCGGTTTTTGCATAAATAACAAACGTATCGGCATCCGGACCATTGGTTATCCACATTTTGTTGCCATTGAGAATGTATCTATCACCTTTTTTATCAGCTCTTAGCTTCATGCTAACGACGTCTGATCCGGCATTGGGTTCACTCATTGCCAGAGCACCAATATGTTCTCCGGATACGAGTTTGGGGAGATACTTTTGTTTTTGTGCCTCAGTGCCGTTTTTGTGGATTTGATTAACACACAGGTTAGAATGGGCGCCGTAACTTAATCCTATTCCCGCAGAGGCTCGGCTCACTTCTTCCATCGCGATGGTATGCGCAAGATAGCCCATATCAGAACCACCATATTGTTCGGCTACGGTTACTCCTAACAAGCCCATATCGCCTAATTTAGGCCACAAATGATTAGGGAAGGCATTATCTTCATCAGCTTTTTCTGCCAAGGGGGCAATTTCAGTTTGGGCAAAGTTGTAGACGTGATCGCGAAGCATATCGATATCTTCGCCTAATCCAAAATTGAGAGTAGGGTAGGAAGTATTCATGCTATTTATCCTTTATTTATTTATTTGTTCAAGTTCATCTTGGCAGCGTGACTCAACCTCATCCAACTCAATCATCAATACATTGATGTCTTCGAGTTGCTGAATCAACAAGGCTCGTTTTTCTTTGGTCATTTCCAACATTGCTTGAAGTTGGACTTTTGAATTCTGATGGCTGTCATAAAGGTTAAAAAGGGTGCGGGTTTCAGCCAAAGAAAACCCTAAACGCTTTCCTCGCAATATCAGCTTTAGTCTGACTTTATCTTTATTTGTATATATTCGTGTTTGTCCTGAGCGCGCTGGAGACAAAAGGCCCTGCTCTTCGTAAAAACGTATAGATCTAGGGGTGATATCGAATACTTTGGATAACTCGCCGATACTGTAAGTTTTATCGTGTCTGGAAGTGGGGTACTTATCTGTTTGTTTTACAACATTCATTTTTATATCCTAACCGGGTTAATGCTTAATCTGTGTGTATCACTAGGGTGTACCACTAACTTTGCAACGAATTGCCAAACGCAATATTTTGTTTACTTTTCGCTCTCTACTTTTACCTTTACCTTTACGTTCACGTAAAGTTGGAAATAAAGTTAACATAGTGTTAACGGAAGGTCAAATGTTGAAAAGGAATCTCTATTTAAAATATTGATGAAATGATTAAACGCCATGTATATCATAGCTCCCAAAGCAATTTTGCTAGCGAAAATAACGTATCACCTTTATGCTGAGATCCCTTTGGCCATAACGAAAAAGTGAATATGAGTATTTTGAAATTTCTTGTTGTCCTGATTGTTTTGTTCTGTTCCCATCTTAGGTGCACAGAATCCTTCGCCAATACATTACAAAATATTCAATACACTCAAGTGCTCGGTGCAGAGTATAATGAAGCCGATAAAACCTTAAGCTACGGACCCGAAAAATTACAATTCGGTAAACTCTGGTTGGCGAACAATAGCCTAGAAAATGAGTCCAAACCGCTGGTTATATTTATCCACGGAGGATGTTGGTTAAATGCCTATTCAATTGACCATAGTTTTGCATTAACCAGTGCCCTTGCTGACAACGGTTTTATGGTGTGGAGCTTAGAATATCGACGTGTTGGTGACGAGGGGGGCGGATGGCCAGGAACCTTTGAAGATATTCAACGTGGTATTCAATTTATTTTATCCCAACACAAACACCTCAACTTCGATCCGAAACGTATATACCTACTCGGACATTCTGCTGGTGGTCATCTAGCTTTGTTAGCAAATGACAAGGTTATTGCCGCAGATGTAAATGAAACTTTTAAAATTAAGGTTATTGGGTTGGCTGCCATTACTGACATTATTCAATATTCTAAAGGGTCAAATAGTTGTCAAACCGCCGTGAGCCAATTTATGGGAGGGCAATATGAAGACACGGACACGAGCAAAAATAAGGGCATTGTCATGGACTATAAACATGCCACCCCAAGAAACGTTGCTGAAGTGACTTTGTTCCATGGTGAGCAAGATCAGATCGTTCCGCTGTCACAAAGCACTGATTTTAGCTCTGAGGTTGTGCGTATTCCCGGGGCCGGGCATTTCGATTTTTTACACCCAAAAACGAAAGCTTTTGAATTATTGCTGGAACACATTCAGCAATCTGGCAAAACACACTAATTCCAAACTTAAATTACGTACTTATACAGAGTAACTAAATGACAAATCAAATTTCTGCTTTCACTTCATTAGAGGAATTAAAAACTGCTGCTGCAACGTTAGATTCTGAAGATAAACTTGAGTCTTATGGGGCGTTATTTGACTTGCCTGATGATTGTATTTATTTAGACGGCAATTCTTTAGGTGTATTACCCGTTAGTGCTAAAAAACGCGCCAAGGAAGTGGTTGAGCAACAATGGGGCAGAGATTTAATAAGCAGTTGGAACACCCATAATTGGATTGATTTACCTTTCATCGTCGGCGAGAAAATTGCAAAAATAGTTGGAGCAGCTCCTTCGCAAACCCTGTGTTGTGATTCTATTTCCGTTAATTTATTTAAGTTGCTGTGTGGCGCGTTGAACATGCGTCCAAATCGAAAAGTCGTGCTGTCACAACAAGACAATTTTCCAACAGACCTTTACATGGTGCAGGGGGTTGAATCACTTTTAAGCAGTCAGCGCTGTATGTTAAGAACAGTAGATTCAAATAACCTCGAAGCGTCACTGAATGAAGAGGTGGCGGTGTTATTATTAACTCAAGTGAACTATAAAACCGGTTACATTCACAATATGGCAAAGTTAACGAAATTAGCCCATGAAAAAGGAATTTTAGTTATCTGTGATCTTGCCCATAGTGCCGGTGTGTTAGATCTCAAACTAGATGAATGGGAAGTGGATTTTGCCGTGGGTTGTACTTATAAGTATTTAAATGGTGGGCCAGGAGCACCAGGTTTTGTGTATGTTGCACAACGTCATTTAGCCCAATTTAAACAACCCCTAAGTGGATGGATGGGTCACAGTAATCCATTTCAATTTTCCCCCAACTACCAGAGCAATGAGAGTATTTCTCAGTGCTTAACGGGTACCCCAGCCATTATTTCAATGAGTATATTAGACGCCGCATTAGACGTATTTAATAACCTAAGTATGTTGCAGGTAGTGGAAAAGTCTCAAGCACTTACTGAATTTTTTATTGCAGGTTTAACCGCATTAGAATTAGACACAGATTTAATTTGTATATCACCTCTAGAGCCAGAGCTTAGAGGCAGTCAAGTGGCTGTCACTCATCCTAACGCTTTCGCTATTTGTCAGGCGCTTATTAAGCGCAATGTTGTCGCCGACTTTCGCGCCCCTAACGTGCTTCGCTTCGGCTTTGCACCTTTGTATATTGGCTTTTCAGATGTTGTTAGGGCTTTAGAAAGTCTAAAACAAATTATCGATAATAAGGTGTATCTCAACCCGGAGTTCGAAGTGAAAAGTAAGGTAACTTGAGGTGAGGTAAAGGGAGGCTTTGAGCCTTTGTTGTTGCTGTGTTTGAGTTAGTTATGTATTTGTAGAGAGGTTATTCTGGCTTTTCGTTGATAATGAATTGTTCTTTATCTGCACTAATTCTGCCACCAATTTCATTTAAACGTTTGCGATTACTGATACTTAATTCGCGACTATCTAATTCGTTAAACAACTTGATGGTTTTTGCTTTTTTGTATTCTGCCAAGTTCGACTCCAATAGCCCTTGTAACAGGTTTAAACCAAATGCCGCTTCTTTGGGAAACAGTAAGTAAGCTTGGTAAAAATAGTCTACAGATTCTAGGTAACGCTGTTGATTGTGCAGATGCAACCCTTGTTTATTAAACTTAAGGGCTCTGGGTCGTCTTTCCCCTAATTCTTCCTCTTGCTGAGCTATAACCATTGAAGAGATGGTTTGATCTGTGAGGTCTTCGGTGTCTAACATTTTTTCCTCACAATCAAACAAGATTTGAGCTGCCCGCATCTCATCACCCACCCCCAGCCACCCCTTGATGGCGTCAGTCATGGTAGGAACATCTGCTGCTTTAAAGTCTTTTTGATCGGCTTCTGTTAAAAGCGCTAAAGCTTTGTCTTGATCATTTTCTAGTATTGCCACAAGAATGTTCATGTAATCACGTTTAATCGCGAGATTCTCTTCTAAATAATTGCGTCCAGCATTACCGATTAAAAATCGCGCCACTTGTAAAGCATTGGCTCTTTCATGGCTTTTTTTCGACTCCGCTATCGTGAGATAACAGCGGGCCAATTCCAATGATAGTTCTGCATATTTCTCTCGAATATCCTTTGCATTTAGACGTTTCCGCTCTAACAAATCAATGGCTTTATCCATTTTGTTTTGTAATTGGTAAACGTAAGACTTTAATTTAGCTGCAGGCATTGAAAGCGCGCTTTCTTTGATTAAATCAATATATTCCTCAGCTACCTCATATTCTTTTCGACCAATGCAAATCCGGGCTAGCCATTCGCAGGCTTTGTCATTGGTTAAATGGGCACCTAACATGTCTTTTAGCAATTCTTCGCTAATTTCTATTTTGCCGGCTAAATACTGGGCATGTATTAGTCCCCATTTGGCCCAAATTACATTTTCGGCACTTTTTAAGACGCCACTGTACAGTGCAGCCGCTTCATCATACCTGGCAAGTTTCAATAATAATCTTGCACGTATTTTTAATAGGTTAGTGCGTGATTTTGGTAAGGCATTATTTTTCGCTATTTCTTCGAGTTTGAGCAGAGCGAGATCCCACTGTTTTTCATCCATCAAAGCTAAAACAGGCATCAATTGTCTGCGTACTTTCAAGGTGTTAGCGATGGTTTTTTCGAGGATGCGAATGGTATAGGGTTTGATGACTAGATCGTCGGGATGAATGTCAACAATTTGTCCAATTATCAGGGGTAGTCTGTCAGACGTGACAAAAATCAAACCTGTAGTATGCTTTAATAGTTTTTCACGGCTTAATTCTTGAATGACTTCCACACCATTTTTGTGATTGCCAAGGTGGAAGTCCATTAAAATTAGATCAAATGGACGGACTTTCAAGGCTTTCTTGAGTTCTCTACCATGAATAAAACAAGAGACATTAGAGTAACCCATTTCTAGTAAATGGTTCCGTAAAAGAATTCGGGCCATGCCATTATCTTCAACTACAGCGATGTTGATTTTGGGTACAACCACAATGATTTCTTCTTTCTGATCAATTTATTACGACAATATAACAAGCATAGTATCAAAATAACAATGTACATTGCTATGGATAGTTATTTCACCACAAATTAATTATGCAAGTATCAAAATATGCTGCTCAAGATATTTCGATTGAATAGGCTAACCCGAGAATCGAGGCTAAAATAAGACAATAAAACCTCTGACATACAAAAACTGTATACAGATGTTGGCAGTTTTTGGTGATATTATTTTTTCTTACGTTAACGTTAAGGTAATTAGTTTGGTATTCTATTTACAATACTTTAACATGAACGTTTTTATAGGTGTCTAGCATATGAATTTTGATTTAACCGAAGATCAAATCGCTTTCGTTGATACAGCAAAACAATTTGCTGAACAGGAACTTGCGCCCCATGCAGCCCGTTGGGATAAAGAGCATATATTTCCTAAATCAGTCATTCAAAAAGCAGGAGAGTTAGGCTTCTGCTCACTTTACACTCCAGAAGATGCGGGAGGGTTACAGCTTAGTCGCTTAGATTCCGCCCTAATTTTTGAACAATTGGCCAGTGGATGCACTGCGACTACGGCAATGATGACTATTCATAATATGGCGACTTGGATGATTGCAAGCTGGGGAACAGAGTCGGTCAAATCGGCTTGGTGCCCAACCTTAGTCACTGGCGAACACCTTGCCTCTTATTGCTTAACTGAACCCGGATCGGGATCTGATGCCGCGTCTTTACGGACGTCAGCGGTAAAAGAAGGAAACAACTATCGCATTAACGGCGCTAAGATGTTTATCTCAGGGGCAGGTGAAACGGATGTGTTAGTCGTTATGGTGAGAACCGGTGATAATGGGCCCGCTGGTATCTCTGCGGTCGTGATCCCTGCAGATGCTGAAGGTGTTATTTATGGTAAGGCCGAAGAAAAAATGGGTTGGAACGCCCAGCCCACTCGATTAATTACCTTTGAAGATGTGTTAATACCCATCGACAATTTACTGGGCAAAGAAGGTGAAGGATTTAAATTTGCTATGATGGGGCTTGATGGGGGCAGGGTAAATATTGCCACTTGTTCCATTGGAACTGCCCAGCGAGCGTTGGAAACCGCCACTGAATATATGCAAACACGTACCCAATTTGGTAAACCATTAGCCGCCTTTCAAGCACTTCAATTCAAACTCGCAGATATGGCGACAGAACTCGTTGCAGCTCGTCAAATGGTGCGACTCGCAGCCTATAAAATAGATAGTCAGAGCCCGGATAAAACCACTTACTGTGCTATGGCTAAACGATTTGCCACTGATGTTGGTTTTCAAGTTTGTAATGAAGCGCTGCAAATCCATGGTGGCTACGGTTATATTCAAGAATATCCTTTGGAACGTCATGTTAGGGATGTACGTGTACATCAAATTTTAGAAGGCACTAATGAAATTATGCGAATGATAATTGGAAGACGATTATTAGCAGATAGTGATAATCAAATTCTCTAAAGGCGTAGGATAAAATGAGAATTTTCAAGGTTGAAGGCAAGGGATCTTTATCCTTTAATACGTTTTACAGTCGTAAATAGTAGTAACCCTATAGTTAAAAAGGTGAGTTATGGAACTTAAGAATAAAGTAATTGCGATTACCGGAGCGGCGCAAGGACTTGGTTTGGCAATGGCTAAAACCTTCGCTGATGCAGGTGCTCACGTGGCCATGCTGGACGTTCAAGATATTGTGGTGAAAGGTGCAGCGGAACAAATTTCCGAGTTAGGCGTAACCGCTAGAGGCTATGCGGTTAATGTGACTGATGAGTCGGATGTGGAATACGTCTTTTCTCAAATTAAGCATGATTTTGGTCAGTTGAACGGCTTAATTAACAGTGCTGGCATCATGCGTGATGGCATGTTACTTAAAATCAAAGACGGCAAAGTCGTCGATAAAATGTCAAAACAACAGTTTCAATCTGTTATTGACGTGAATGTCACCGGAACGTTTTTGTGTGCTCGAGAAGCCGCCACAACCATGATAGAAACCAATAGTTCTGGCGTCATTATCAATCTATCTTCTGTGTCCCGAGGTGGCAACATGGGGCAAACTAATTATTCTGCTTCAAAGTCAGCTGTGGCAACCATGGCGGTAACATGGGCTAAAGAACTAGCTCGATATAATATTCGTACCGGTTGTATCGCTCCTGGCCTGGTAAACACAGCCATGGCAGCGCAAATGCGGCCTGAAATGATAGAAAGATTCCTATCTACCGTACCTGTAGGTCGACTGGCGGAAGCTGAAGAATTAGGCCACGCGGCAAAATTTATATTCGAGAATGATTATTTTACGGGGCGGACACTTGAATTGGATGGTGGAACAAGGGTCTAATAGCCTACTTTCTATTATCGCCGGGCTGTTACTGAGTTTGGCATCAAATTTAAGGTAGTCTTAATTACATGTGGATTTGTCCAGCTTGTCGTCTTCCATTGTCATTGGATGCGGGTACGTGGCGTTGTGCCGCAAATCATTGTTATGATCGCGCTAAAGAGGGGTATGTCAACTTACAACTGGCACAAGAGCGCAATAGCAAAGCCCCAGGCGACAATAAAGAGATGATATTGGCCCGCCGTGAATTCTTGCAACACGGCTTTTACGACCCTCTAATAGAGCGTATTGCTGAGTTAATTCAATTGCATGGTCAACACCCGGATTTGGCCTTGTTCGACGCTGGTTGTGGCGAAGGGTATTACTTAGCGCAGCTTTGCAGGCAATTAAAAAACGCCGGTTATCAGTGTTCTGCATCAGGCTGTGACATATCAAAAGTGGCTGTTCAGCGTGCGGCTAAGACACATAATGATTGTCAATTCGCGGTTGCCAGTACGTTTAAAATTCCTGTTGAGGATCATACTATCGATGTGGTTGTGCAAGTTTTCGCGCCTTCTAGTGAGGATGAAGTGGCACGGATCTTAAAACCCAATGGCTTATGGATTTTAGTCAATCCCGGACCAATGCACCTGCAGCAACTTAAAGAATCCATCTATGCAGAATCGAAACCCCATACGCTGAGCCAAGTAGATAGCCAAAATTTCTCGTTACACTGCAGAGAATCATTGGCATTTGATTTGAACTTTCAGACACCGGAGCAACGACTTGCATTGTTAAAAATGACACCTTACTACTGGCATACTAGTGAACAGAATAAACAACAATTTTTGCAAGCTGAAAATAATTGTCAGACGGAATTTGATATCCAAGTATTGAGAAAGATGTAATGACACCTAAAGCGTTATTCTTAGACCGAGATGGTGTGATTAATGTTGATCATGGTTATGCATCTCGTCCCGAACAAATCGACTTTATTAGCGATATTTTTCCACTTTGTAAGTGGTTTCAACAACAAGGTTACATCATCATTGTGATAACCAATCAGTCGGGGATTGGTCGTGGTTATTACACAGAAGATGATTTTCATCAGTTGTCAAAATGGATGCAGTCAGAGTTTGAAAAGCGAGGCATTAAGGTTACGGAATTTTTTTATTGTCCCCATCATCCCACAAAAGCCAAAGGTAAATACCTGCAATCATGCGCTTGTCGAAAGCCAAACCCCGGCATGCTCGAACAAGCGCAAAAAAAATTCGATATTGATATGTCACACTCGGTGATGATTGGAGATAATAAAACCGACATGTTGGCCGCGTCTCGAGCAGGGGTGGCCCATCGTTACCTCTACTCAAGCACCCCCATGGCCGATGACACTAACATTGGGTTTAAATGGGTTGATAGTCTAAATCGTATATACCCTATTTAGCCTAATAAAAATGCATTAAGTGTTTAATCGCCTGACTTAACAACCCTGTATTGAGGCTATCAATACTTTCTTCGCCAGTCTGTCGGTCATAAATTTTGTAGCTGCCATTGGCCAATACTTCAATGCGATTATCATTTTGCATGACAATGACCTTACTACCTTTGGTTCCAACCAACCAATTGCGACGAGGGCTCTGCATTGGCTGACCTACGGCGTAATCATCGGAAAGAGCTTGGCAGCCTAGATTTTCTAACACTGTGGCTGGAAAGTCTAAGTGACTCGATAAGGTTTTGTTGAGTTTAAAGTTCGCATACAAGGGCACTTGTTGAATATCATCACGGTTAGCAGCAAGTTTAGAGATAATCACTTGATTGTTATCTAAGACACCTGAAGCTATTAATTGTTTAATGTTTGCACTCGATACAAATCCAACAGCTAGTTTAGGTTGATCAGAAACACTTGCTTTAGCAAAGGTCTCAAAATCCGTGTTTAATTTTGCTAATTTCGCATTTTCTAGAGGTAAATCAGAATACAAAAATACGGGTAACCCGAGTTTTTGCGGCAGCTCTAACATCAATGGAGTTTTGTTCTCAAGCTCAGAAGTATAAATCTCTGGCAAGCCAAATAAGCTCGAAAATTGAGATGAGTGATGGTTGGAGCTCAAATCATAATGATTGTCATAGGCGATGAGCGTGGGGCTCTGTAACGTTAACTCTGGCTCATCGGTTTGAATGAGTAACACAAAACGTTTGCTAATATTAATACTGCAATACACAGGTTTAGCCGGGTAGTTAATACCGTGAACGCTGCGATCAAATTGCAATGCTTTACGCTGTTTATAATTTTCTATGTCCAACAAGCCGTATTTGGACATGAGTGCTTTAGCCGTGGCTGGATATGACAAAGGGAATAAATTATCTTGTTTGACTATGGGCTGATATAAGTTTGCGTCAGCCCAAATATGCAAAGCATGACTACATACAAAACAAGCAACAAATAAACTACTGATAGGGACACCCAGGCGAAACTTTTGAAGTCGTTCAATTCGTTTCCAAAGGGCATTTGCCAGTATAAGTTGGAACGAAAGCCAGACGACAAATAATAACAGCAAAAAGCCCCATTGCTGCCAGCCAAATGCATTGATTACCGGCTGAGTTTCACTTTTGATTAAGTCAGCAGAGCCAAAGTTGAGATGTAAACCATATTTAGTATATAGCAGTGCATCAAATGCCAATAACGCTAAGCCCAACGCGGCTATAGTTGACGCAGCTCCACGTATAAAACGTGACTTTGGGAATCCATAAATCAGCGGTAACACTAAAATGACAAACGCAAAAAAGGTTAAAAAGCCAATATGACTTACCCAGTTTACTAACAGGAAAGTAATCCCCAGTAAGGATTCAGGTAAAGGAGATGCAAAAACGTAAATTCCTGCGATCACTAAAGCAATGACAATATTGGAAAGCGTAAACCAGTGACCCCAAGTGACTAACTTGGTTAACATAATACGACGGGGTGTTTCTGAGAGTATCATTTATTTTTGTTTTCCATTGATACTTTTCATCAAGATTTGTGTAAACTGAGCGGCCATTTTTTCGCGCTGGTTATCGTTTACTTGATGCAAAAAGATGTTGGTGATGACATTTCCTAACGCCATTAAAGATAAATCTCTATTTGCTTCATTTTTTTCCAGAGCAAATACGATGTCATTCATTAGCGCTTCAAATTGAGCGTCTGAATATTTGGATTGTTGCGGCATGTTTGAACCTTTAAACCGATTTAGGTAAATAGTAACAAGTATTCGAACAGATAGTAACTAGGTGCTGTTTATTCAATGGTCGGTTTTTTTATTTTTTGTCACTTTATAAGGTTAGATTTTCATGAGCGCTGTTATTCAACACTTTGTGGTACATCAATTAGGGATTAATGAACAACAAGAGTTAACGGTTGTTCCCAAAAGTACTTGTTTTGACGTCACGCCTGATATTGAAACACTGGCACAGCAAATTAATCAAGTGTTCAACCAAAAGCCAGGTAAAGGGGTGGGGAGTTTTATTGATCCGACTTCACCTTCTGATGAGTCATCTGATGAAAATGCGATTGAGGCGAATGATCAGTTTCGTTCTGAATTATTAGCGATGATAGCGGACCCCGATACCTTTATTGATTTTAGTGTTGCCAGTTGCGAAAAGCTCAAGAAAAGCATGGTCGAAATGGCCACGGTAGAAACGGGTTTTGTGATCTTTAGTCATTATGAATTTTTAGCCACTGAATATTTAATGATTGCGCTGTTAAACACAAAACAGCACGTAGAAATTACCGAGGGTTTAGAATTGACTTACAGCGATCATCTAGACTTAGCAAAGATGCAATTAGCCGTCAGAATAGATTTAACCCAATTAAAGACGCAACCGGAACAAAACCGTTATATCAGTTTCATCAAAGGACGCATGGGCAGAAAGGTCTCAGATTTTTTCATGCATTTTATTGGTTGTGAAGAGCTGGTCGATATTAAGCAGCAAAATAAACAACTGTTGAAAACCGTAGATGAGTTTATTGCTTCTGAGCAGTTAGACAAAGAAGAGCAGCAGCAAACTCGACAAATTGTGTCTGATTATTATAAGGCTAAGTTAGAACAAGGGGATGATATTCAGATTGAAGAGTTGTCGCAAAGCCTGCCTCAAGAAGAAGGACGTAACTTTGTAGACTTTAACCAACAGGCTGAAACCCCCTTGGAATCATCGTTTCAAGCAGATCGTAGTGCGTTAAAAACCTTAGCCAAATTCAGTGGTCAAGGCGGTGGTATTAGTTTGAGTTTTGACAGAGTGTTATACGGTGATAGAGTGCAATACGACCCAAATTCCGATACTTTATTGATTAAGGGTATTCCACCTAATTTAAAAGATCAGCTCACTCGGAATAACAACTAGTTTTAACCAATACAAACATGCCGTCGTAATCTGAATACGATATACTTGAGCAACCTAAAAAGTTTATTAACTACATTAAAATTACAGGACTACTTTACACTATGCAGCTTTTTGTAAACGACTTAACCGTAATGGATTTTTCCTATCTTTGTGCACAAAGAGGAATGGTTGGTGAAAGTTGGATTGTGGATGTGATTTTAGATGGTGAACTTAATGAAGAAAGCATGGTGCTTGACTTCGGAAAAGTTAAAAAAGAACTAAAGTTTCTTATTGATGAATATGTTGATCACAAGTTACTTGTACCCGCAGAACATGCTTTTAGTATAATTGAGCGCGATGCCAATAGCGGCGAAGTGAAAGTGGACTTTTTGAGGCCGAATGGGAAGTCAATTCATCTCTTATGTCCTGCTGAAGCATATGCTTTCGTCTACGCAAAAGAAGTGGATATCGCGTCTGTCGGTCAATATCTAAAAGACGTTATTGCGACACACCTTCCGAGTAACGTTGATGGTATCGAATTAATATTACGTCCAGAAGTTATCAATACGCCCTATTATCATTACACCCACGGTCTCAAAAAACACGATGGTAACTGTCAGCGCATTGCTCACGGTCACCGGTCGAAGGTAGTGGTGTATGAAAATGATAAGTTGAATGTAGATTGGCAGGAATATTGGGCCAAACGTTGGCAAGATATCTACGTCGGTAGTCAAGAAGACATTATTGACGGTCAACAAAGTGCTTTATCGGAACAAATTGAAGACCTTTCAACTCACTTCTTTTTTAACTATGAGTCATCTCAAGGTGAATTTTCACTGGCTATTCCAAAATCTGAGTGTGACATAGTTGATACCGACTCCACGGTGGAATGTTTAGCGCAGTTTATGGCGATGGAATTGAAACAGCAAAGGTCACAGAGTCGCTTTAAAGTGCTCGCATTTGAAGGGGTAGGAAAAGGAGCTATTGCTTATGCTTAAAGTCGTAATTACAACCTTATTCAGTTTGCTGATCAGTGTTAACGTCATCGCCATTGAACTTGAAGGGGAGCTATCTCAGGGCGCACTCATACGCGGCAAGGCACCAAGTGGCAGTCAAGTATGGTTAGATGGCAAAGCATTAACGGTATCTGAGCAAGGCTATTTCGTTTTTGGTTTTGGCCGGGATGCAGAGCTAAAGCACGAACTGAGCTGGCAGGCACCAAAGCAACCTAAACAACAACAAGATGTGATTTTAAAAAAGCGTGAATATGATGTTCAGCGGATTGAAGGGTTACCCCCTAAAATGGTCACGCCTCCCGAAGATGTGTTGGCTAGAATTCGTTTAGATAACCAACAAGTGGCTAAGGCGCGATCGCGCCGTGATCCGCGCGTTGACTTCATGCAGACCTTTATCTGGCCAGCTGAAGGGCCGATTAGTGGTGTGTATGGTAGTCAGCGTGTGTTAAATGGCCAACCCAAAAGACCCCATTTCGGCGTTGATGTGGCTGCGCCTACAGGTACTCCTGTTTATGCTCCAGCTGATGGGATAGTGACCCTTTGGGTGCCAGATATGTATTATTCTGGTGGCACCATGATTATTGATCACGGCCACGGGGTTTCTTCTACATTTTTACATCTGCATGCCGGTCATGTAAAAGTGGGCGATATTGTTCAGCAAGGTCAATTGGTTGCAGAAATTGGTGCCACTGGTCGGGTGACTGGTGCGCACTTGGATTGGCGAATGAATTGGCAAAATCAACGAGTGGACCCCGCTTTACTTGTTCCTCAAAGGCCTTCTAATTAATCAAAAATCTTTGCTAAAAACTGTACCATGGGTAGCTTGTTTTGATGATATATTTTGTATGGAGTCAAAAATAAAGGTTGCTGCAATGAAATACGACATGGCCATGAGCACGATTATTGGTATCAAACCCATGAAAGCATCTGAAGTGGTGAAAATACATCGAGTACTCGATGGTTTTGAACCCAATGGTGTCGCTTTCGAAGATGTCTTAAAACAAACTAAGATGGATCCCGTTCGCTTAAGAGATTTGTTAGACAAATACCATTTTTATTTTACTGAAGTGGGGGATTCGTCCCGTTATATTGTTAACAGATATCATTACGATGAAGCTGATTTAGATGAAGTCATTGATAGTATTGAAAGGCGAAATGTGCGCTTTGCCATTGCTAAATTTACACCATTTTTTGTCATTGGCTTGATTTTATGTAGTGCGACAATCGGTTTTATGCTTTCAGCAATAGTGAATAAAAATGGCGGTTATTGGTAGCTAACATCTTGCCGGTTAACAACCATAACCCGCTTTCTAGCATTGAACTTGTGTGAACCGTTTTTATAGGATGGTGTCTGCACTGGATAAACACAAAGGTAAGATAACCGAGATGTTTATTTTACCTTTGTGTGTTGCCCCTAGGGCGTTTCGGGTTTTTAGACTGCCGTTACTAGCTGTTTAACCATAGAACCTGCTTCTGCTCATTTGACGTCGTTAAATAGAGGGTATCTTTCACTGCACTTCGTATTGGCATCGTGAAGGTTTTTAGTTTACCGTCACGGAATACGTGCAATCTGACCTGAGATTGATCTTGATAATTCTCCAGAACGTTGAAAAACGAATCTTTACTCACTTGCCATTCTTCTATTGCTATTAGGTTATCTTTAACTTGTAATCCTGCTTCATAGGCTGCTGAGTCTTCTAAAACCTGCATGATAGAAATGCCTGTTGCGGTGGCCTCAAAAGTCGCACCGAAATCAACTGACAGAGTCTCTTGTGCGGGCATTCCGCCTTTATCAGCAACATCTTTTCTTGCTCTGCAATGCAAAGTAACACCGAACTCTGCCAGCAGTTGCTCTGTGGGGATAGGGAATGTTGAATACAAAGCCCGCTCTAAAAAGTTATCTAGGTCGACATGTAAATCGTTTTTCAAAATTTTATGAATGGAATCATTCTGAGTCCCAATATTGACACTGCCAAATCGTTGCCACAGTATTTTTAATAAATCGAAAATACTGTAGTTGTTGTTGGATTCTTTGCGGATTAATAAATCTAAACACAATGCGATTTCAGCTCCTTTGGCATAGTAGCTGACAATATTATTTGCAGCACTCGCATCCTGTTGATAAAAGCGTGTCCAGGCGTCATAACTAGATTCAGTCACGGTTTGTTTTAAATTACCAGGGTTGCGTTTTAGTCGGGTTAATGTTTGGCCTAATACTTCAAAGTAACTAGTGACGTCGATTAAACCGCAACGCAATAAGCTTAAGTCATCTATATAACTGGTGAAGCCTTCGTAAATCCACAGCTGCTCAGAATAGGTTTCTCGACTCAAGTCTAAATTGATAAACTCCGCGGGTTTAGTGCGTTTAACGTGCCAAGTATGGAATAACTCATGGCTGCACAAACTTAAGAAGGTACGATAACCGTCTGGCATTTTATGTTGTTGTGCTTTGCTTGGAAGCTGATTGCGCGGGAATTGCAATACTGTTGAGTGGCTATGCTCTAATCCACCAAATCCTGCTGCACATAGCAAGGTAATAAACAGATAACGCTCCACTGGAGTATTTTCATCAAATAGGGATAGATGGTGGTCACATATTTTCGGTAAATCTCTACAGATCCTGTCCATATCAGCTTGATGAGAACCGGTTAAAATAAATTCAAATTTAACGTCTTTTACTGAAAAATAAACAATATCAAGTTCACCTAGTATAAGCGGATGGTCAATAAGACTTTGGTAGTTGTCCGCTTTGAAAGATTGAGTTGATTTGTGAGTATGGGTTTGTAACATTGCCGTTGCAATAGACCAGCTATCTAGTTTCGCGTCTGGAATGCTAACGTCGACGCTGCAAGGACCAGAATAGCCCTCGACTTCAAAGAATACACTAGTCCCATTAAAAAATGCATATTCATCGCATATGTAAGCACTTCTCACTGACAAATCAAATGCATAGACAATGCTTTCAATATGAACCTTGCCTTTGCCTGGGGTGACTTGCCAGCTTTGTTTATCTAATTTTTCGATTTTCAAGCTTTGTAGATCATCGTCATAGGCTTTGAGGGACACAACATTCTTGGCAAAGTCTCGGATCATGTAACTTCCGGGGATCCAAGCGGGGAGTTTGAACTTAATATTACCTTGATCAGTGATATTAATTGTTTGCACGATTTTAAACGTGTGACCGGCAATTGAGTCAACAGTAACGGAATAATGAACTTGTTCAGATGTTTGCAAAGTTGTGCTCTATTTATGGTTTTACATTGTTAAGAACCACCAGTTTGGTATACGCAACTGGTGAAAAGACTGTCGTTAAGGATAACCGATAGCCTGTGTTGAGTTAAGTATTAAACAGCTAAGACATTGATATTATTCTCTGTTACAGCAGTTAAAAGTTGTAGAGTCGAAGTTTAAATGATAAAAAATATACAATTCATAGGGATTTATGGCTTCAGAGACAGGCAACTGCTAACTTATAGGAGATTTCCAACCAGTGGCAATAACGCAAGACAAAGCAGGCTTAACTCGGCAGGATTTACGTAAATTACGTGCAATGCGCCCTGGATTAGCTCTAGATCTGCAAATTATGGCTGCATCGGGGGTCACCAGAATTAAGACTGAATTTGTTGGGATGGATAGTAATCGCTTTTTAATAATTAAGTATCCTGATGAAACTCGTTGGGGGAATTTACGCGATGTGATATACCCTGATGCGGTTTTAGTCGTACGTTATATTCATGAAGACGACGCGGGTGAAGTGGTTGCATTTAAAGTTAAGATTAGTGTCATAGTTAATAATCCAGCGAGTTATATATTTACGACTTTTCCACAATCGCTTCAATGTCATGCCCTCAGAAGTGAACAGCGAGCACAGGCCCACGTAAATGTGACCGTAGTGGAAAAGGAAACGGATTTACTGTTATTTGATGGTCTCATTGTCGATCTGTCTTCCAGTGGTTGTCGTGTATCGGTTGATCGTCAATTGGTTAAGCAGAAACTAGCGATTAAAACTCTAATTACGTTAGCGATTAAAAATCCAGACGGAAAAATATCCGAATTAACTGGTATAGTCATGAATCAGAAAGTGGATGAGATTCGGTTTTACTTAGGTGTAAAATTTGAAGCATCTGAGAAAGTTGTGGAAGGATTGCTGCATCAATTGATGATAGCGTGACTTTCTACTGGGTGACATTATAGGCGTTGTCGTGGGGATAACTCCTAATTAGGTGGCATCACAATTAATAATAAAAAAAATTTACATTGTGCAGAGCTAAAGCTCCAATTAAGAGGTATTTATGCGAAGAGTCGAAATGTTATTAAACGAGTATGGTGAAAGTCATACAAACAAAACCAATATTCTCATTCACGGGATAGCCGTACCGGCTATTTACTTTGTGACTTTTGCACTGATTTGGTCTATTCCAACCCCTGAGTTTTTGAATCATTTCGACATTACTTGGGCTCATGTGATTTCTATTCCTGTACTTTGGTATTATTTTAAGTTGTCAGGTCCTATTGGCGCAGCAATGACATTATTGACTATTTTGTGCTTTGGCGGCGTTCGCTTGTTGTCCTATCTAGGTATTTCGGTTTGGCAATTCAGTTTAGCGTTGTTTGTGATCATGTGGATCTTACAATTTGTTGGCCATAAGATCGAAGGAAAGAAACCTTCATTTTTTAAAGATTTACAGTTTTTACTAGTGGGGCCTGCGTGGTGGTGGGTGCATTGGCTAAAGCGCTTTAACATTCAATATTAAAGGCTGTGTAGCTGTTTTAGATTAGGTTTTCTTGTCATCTAATAACGTGAGCCAGGCAGGTAGAATATGGCTTTGTCAAACAGACAAAAGCTAATAGTCCCCTTTGGTTACCCTCCTGCCTTTGCGACAAACCTAACTAAGGTTGGGATTAATAACGAGTTTTTTAATTTAAGCAGGCGTATACTCACTGCTTAATATGTTCACTTGAGATCTACTATTGTTCAATTGGCAAAAGCTATACGAAAATCGTGAAAGACTATTTTGGACCCTGCATACAGGAGGGTGGTTTGGATTCGCGATTGTTTATTATATCGGCTCATTCTTACACGACGTTCGCGGCATTTGGATATTTGTTATTGCACTTAATGCTATGGCAGGTTGGCTGTTAACTATCCCCTTGCGATACATCTATCGTTGGGCTCATCAGCAAAGCGCGTGGAAAATGCTACTTACGGTAGCGAGCAGTGCGTATTGCATCGCTTTATTCTGGGCGGTTTTAAAAAACATTAACTTTTGGGAAATATATAAACATGGCTATCGACCAGAAGCTTGGTTTATGTATTTTACCAATACCATCAATTCACTGATTATGGTGGTATGTTGGAGTGGCCTGTATTTTGGAATTAAAAACTTCCAAATGCTGCAAAAAGAAAAGCAAAATGCCCTTAAGGCATCGACAATGGCCCATCAAGCCCATTTGAAAATGCTTAGGTACCAACTTAATCCCCATTTCCTGTTTAACACATTGAACGCCATCAGCACGCTTATCTTGGTGAAAGATAATAAGAGAGCAGAGGCTATGGTTAGTCGTTTAAGCGATTTTTTACGCTATTCCCTAGACAAAGACCCCATTAAAAAAATCTCTCTTAAGCACGAAATACAAGCGTTAGAGTTGTATTTAGAGATAGAAAAAGTACGCTTTGATGAGCGTTTAGATGTTGAATGGGATATTGAAGATGATTGCAATGATGCCTTAGTTCCAAGTCTTATTTTACAACCCATAATTGAAAACGCGATTAAGTACGCTATTTCCAAAATGGAGAAAGGCGGTAAAATAAAAGTGGTTGCCAAATCCTTTGGGCGAGACTTAATGCTAGAGGTAAGTGACAACGGCCCTGGTGCGAATATTGAAAATGGGCAACTAAATCGAAGCAATGGAGTCGGGCTGCCTAACATTCAGGAAAGGCTTAGCTCATTGTATTCAAATAACTTTTCTTATGTCGTGTCTCACAATCAACCAACCGGTATAAAAGTGAGCATTCGAATTCCTTTTGAGGTGAATGACGGTGACAACTAAAATTAAAGCGTTGATTGTAGATGATGAACCCCTAGCCAGAAAAGGCTTGGCAGTGAGGTTACAAGAGTTCGACAATATAGACGTTTTGGGAGAATGCCAAAATGGTCTAGAAGCTGTCTCAGCCATTCCTCAATTGCGGCCTGATTTAGTGTTTCTTGATATACAAATGCCAGGCTTGAACGGTTTTCAAGTGATTAATAAGTTGAGAGAGTTACAGCAACCTATTCCCATCATAGTATTTGTTACAGCTTACGATAGTTATGCCATCAAAGCCTTTGATATCCATGCTTTAGATTATGTGTTGAAACCCATTGATGAAAAACGTTTACGGGTAGCAATAGATAAAGTAACCGCTGTATTTGGGCAAACGTCTGAAGGTGAGCAGAAAATTAAACTGGCAAAATTGGTGGCAGAATTCACCGGTGATGATTGCGAGGATATTTTACAGCGTTTGGCATCAGGTGAAAGTCTTGAGAATAAGCGTTACCCGTCAATTCTTGCAATTAAAGACGGTTCCGAAGTTACCCGAGTTGCTGTAAACGATATTCAATGGATTGATGCCGCGGGGGATTACATGTGTGTTCATGCGCTTGATGGTACCCACATTATGCGTCGTACCATGAAAGAACTTGAGGAAGAATTAGATCCCAGAAAATTTGTTAGAGCCCATCGCTCAGCAATCGTCAATATTCAGTATGTAACTAAAATGGTCAGTCATGTTAGTGGCGAATACCATCTGGTGCTGAGTAATGATACTGAGCTTAAAGTGAGCCGCAGTCACAGAGATAAAGTGAAGGAAATGATCAGGGTTTAGGCTTAACTCAAAACTTAGGGTAAACAAGTTTAGTTTACATCCTAGCTAGTTCTTTTATGTTTATATATGAACAATTTTAAGTGCCGCTTCTTTGTCATATGCAGCCCTGGCTCATTAGTTCACTGGATGCTATCAAGACGGTCGGTCTCAATAGGTCATTTATGACACAGATTTCAATTTAATTTGCGTTTAGGGACGTTTTAATATGTCGAATAAATCTTGTTGGATTTTAACTAAATAGGGATCTAACGTCTTATTTTGTTGCCAACTGGTTGCTAAATCATGACAAACCAATTGTTGATTTATCTCGCCGACCATAACGCCTGTTTTGCCTTCTAATGCCATTTCAACCGCAAAGGCCCCTAGTTTAGTGGCCAAAACTCTGTCTTGGGACACCGGAGAGCCGCCCCTTTGAATATAACCAAGAATGACTGGGCGGCAATCAATCTGGGTTTTTTCTGTGAGCACTTCAGCAAGGTTAGTGATGCCTTGAGGCCATAAATTTTCGGTTACCACAACAATATAGCTAGAATTTCCCCTGCGTTTTTTTACCGCTTCAATATGGTCTATTAAGTTTTCTAGTTCATGCTCACAGCTACGGGATAATTCGGGCAATAAAATATGATCTGCGGTAGAGGCAATGGCAGCATTGAGGCCAATAAATCCTGCGTGACGCCCCATAACTTCAATAAGAAATATTCGTTCAAAGGCATCGGCTGTATCTCTGACTTTATCAATGGAATCTAACGCGGTTTCAATGGCCGTGTAGTAGCCTATTGTTGCGTCTGTTCCATTTACGTCGTTGTCGATAGTGCCGGGAATGCCTATGACTTGTCCTGACCAATGTTGAGATAAGTGCTTCGCGCCTCGAAACGACCCGTCTCCACCAATAACTATTAGTGCCTCAATCCCCAGTGCATCAAGATTTTTAGCTGCCATTTTAGCGGCATCATCTGCTTTAAAACTCAAACATCTAGCACTGTTTAAAATAGTGCCACCGCGTTGAATGATGTTGGTTATGTTTGTAGATCTTAACTTTAAATACTCTTGTTCAAGTAATCCATTGAAACCATGGCGATAGCCATAAACTTGCAGTCCGTAACGTAAACTTGTTAACACTATGGCGCGGATACAAGCATTCATTCCCGGTGCATCACCGCCTGACGTGAGAAGCGCAATTTTACGCATATAAATTATCTCCTTGCTTGGACTAAAATGATAACTCCTTGTTAAACATAGTCCTTATACAAGAAACTATAAAGATTTGCACGGTTCAGGCGGTCAAAAAAGCAGGTATTGCAAAACTGTAATAATTGATGAATTACCCTTGCCTCACTGAGTCTTGTAAGCAATGATGTCAAATATATGCATACCACATAGTGAAATAAGAGAATATTTTAATGATGTTTAAACATGTAGTTATCAGTGTTTGTTTAGTCGCAATACTATTGCTCAGCGGCTGTACTTCAAAATTTGCTTATAACAATATTGATTGGATGATGTATTGGTACATAGATGATTATATTGATTTAGATAAATCTCAAAAAGGCTTACTTGATGAAAAAGTTGAAAAATGGTTAAAGTGGCATCGCCAACAAGAGTTAGCCAATTATCGTCAGCATTTAATAGATGTAAAAGCGGATATTCAATCCGGTTATTTAACCTCACAAGAATGGTCGAATCATATGGAGCGCGGCAACCAACACTGGGCGCGCTTTAGAAATGAAATCAGCCCCGAATTAGCTGAGTTATCCATTCATCTTAGTGACGATCAAATACATGAAATGTTTGACGCATTAGAAAAGGAGAACCAGAAAAAAGAAGAAAAGCGGAATAAAAAATCTAAAGAAGAGCGTCGGCAGGACGCCATAGAGGACACCCAAGATCAAATAAAAAAATGGGTGGGTAAATTGTCCAATTCACAAAAAGAACTGATCCGCACACATGCCACTAAATTCCTCTCCACCTTTGAGCAATGGATAGCGTATCGTCGCAGTATTCAAGCATCCGTTAAAAATATCATGTTATCGCGGCATGAAGTGCCGAATTATGCTGAAGAAGTAAATTATATGTTTCAGCACCCAGATCTATTCAAAAGTCCGGAATATCTGCAGGCAAGTGAACACAATCGTAGAGTTTATATTCAATTATTAGTGGAGCTACAACCCACGTTTACTGAAAAGCAAACTAAACATATTCAAAATGAATTAGATGACTTGATTGACGATATAGACGACTTAATTGACGATTAGTCATTTGTACATTCTATTTGTGGCCTCGGCTGAAAAAGAACTGATCAAACAATTGCAACCATAAAATAGGTTAGTTTAATAACTTAGCTTTCTAGATTTCTTCGCTTCTAATTTAATAGCTTAATTTCTTCACTTATCTTTTAGTGCTGACATAAAGCACTTGCTGCTTTCGTTATAATGTATTATTAACATGTCAATGCATTGATATTTCATTAATGTTTTATACCACGCTCTATCACAAACCCAAACCCCAAGGAACGTAGCATGAATATATGTGATAAAAAGAATACCTGCTTGATGATCGGGAAACTGCTTCTGGCCTCGTCCGTAATGTTGAGCTATCAAAATGTTAGTGCTCAAGAGTTAGAACGAATTACTGTTAAGGCGCAATATAAAGAGGAAGACCTGCAAACCGTTCCAATTGCTATTACGGCGTTAAGTGAAGAAGAAATTGAATTGCGAAATATGACTGATGCGTTATCGATCAGCAATGCGGTGCCCAATATCTATATCGCTAAAAACGTTGGGGCAGCAAGTGGAATGAAAGTATTTCTGCGTGGCATAGGTGAAGATGAATCTCGGGTTGGTGTGGATCCTGCGGTAGGTATCTATGTGGATGGTGTCTATATTGGTCGTCAAACTGGTGCTTTGTTAGATTTAGCGGATATCGAATCAATTGAAGTATTACGGGGGCCACAAGGGACTTTGTACGGTCGTAATTCGAATGGTGGTGCAATCAGAGTTACCACTAAACAGCCAAGTATTGATGATAGAACTATTTTAAAAATGTCGTTAGGTTCAGATCAGTTGACTGATGGCTATCTTATGGTTAACAAAGGTCTAACGGATAAATTAGCCGGTCAGGTATCAGTATTCAGTAAAAGTCGTCGTGGCTTTATTAAAAATACCGATAATGGTGAATACCTTGGGGATGTCGATAAAATAGGCGCACGTGTTGCCCTTGCATATTATGGTGACATATGGGATTTGTCTTGGTCTGCTGATTTTATGCGAGACAACTCAGAACCAGGATATTCTTCAAAAATAGAAGACGATGATGGGGATATATTTACGATTAATCAGTCGGAGTTTCCCATCACTGGATTAATCAATGGAGATACCGAACTTGGTGATTTTTATAATCATCTTTACCAAAGTGGCACGAGTTTAAAAGCTCATCGTTCGTTTGGTGATGAAATCTCGTTTGATTCGTTAACTTCGTATAGAAGGTTGGACCAACGAATGTTAACCATTGTTGTGCAGCCTTTTTTCCAAGATGTGCATCAAAATCAATTTAGCCAGGAGTTTAGATTCTCTCATGATGCAGAGGATTATAGTTGGGTAACAGGCGTCTATTTATTCCGAGAAAAAGCAGATCAATACACAGAGTATTTCTTTGGTGGTGCTAACATCGATCTATTGACTGAATCAGTTGGTTTATTTGGACAATATACGTATAACGTGACTGACAAACTGCACCTAACAGGTGGTCTTCGTTACACTTGGGAACAAAAAGATTTTGACAGTGAAACGACCGATGATTATTGGAGTTCTTTAGGTAGAGCGAATCAAGGACAGCAAAGTGAGCAATGGGGTAAAATGTCATGGAAAGGTGTTATTTCATATGATGTTAATGAAGATGCGATGACATATGCTTCTATTACAACTGGATTTAAATCAGGTGGTTGGTCGCCAGATAGTTTTGACCCAGTACAAGAAGAATCTGTTATTGCTTACGAAGTGGGATTGAAGAGTGATTTATCTAAATCGTTTCGTTTGAATGTAAATGCTTTTTACAATGACTATACCGATTTACAAACTAGTGGTTCGACTACTAATGGATTTACTCGTATTAATGCGGGTGACGTTGAAACATATGGTTTGGAAACAAATATCACCTGGCAGGCTACAGATGACTTAACAATTGATGCCTTTGTTGGTTTGTTAGAAGCTAAATATACGTCTATTACTGAAGAAGCATCGTTCTTTATCGAAGAAGATTTTGACTTAAAGCAAGCACCACCAGTGAGTTATGGGGTCAACTTTAACTATGTTAAGGAGCTTGGTGATGGTCAATTAATTTACAATGTGCAGTACTCTTACACCGATGATCAATACAACGATTTGGCCACCACTGAACTTATTAAGCGTCAAGCAACTGATATTCTTAATGCGCGTATTGCTTATAAATGGGGTACAGAGGTTGAGTATAACGTTGCTTTGTGGGCCAAAAATGCATTGGATGAAGAATATGCCGCATCGGCAACTACTGGGAATTTAGCCATTTACCCAGGTGATCCACGTACCCTTGGGATAGATTTTTCAATTAACTATTAAAAACAGCAATAAACACTTTTGGTTTAGATAACAATAGGGTTAAATAGCGCAATTGAACCATCAAGAATAGTTAGCGGTATTAAAAATATGAGATTAAGATTAAATGGATTTTTTCTTTCTTTGATTACGGCTGTTCTGTGGGGAGTTCTCCCTGTATTTTTGCAAATATGTCTGCAAGCCCTAGATAGTATGACTATTACTTGGATTCGTTTTCTGTTCGCTGGGCTTGTGGTGTTTGTGTTGTTAGTGAGTCGCAATGCGTTGCCGAATATATTGAAACAGCTGCCAAGATCTCAATTTATCTTGTTAATTGCCGCATTGGCTTTAGTCGTAAACTATGTATCTAACGTCAAAAGTCTTGATTACGTCAATCCAGAAACTGTGCAAGTGGTGATGCAAATAGCGCCTATTTTATTAATGCTCGGTGGCATAGTGTTTTATAACGAACACTTAAATCGCCTTGAAATAATCGGCGCTATTATATTATTCGTAGGCTTGGGTTTATTTTTCAGTCCTAATTTAGGTCGGTTGTTTTCTTCAATTAATGCTTATAACGCAGGGATATTGTTAGTCGTGCTTGCTGCTGTTTCTTGGGTAGCTTATGCGCTTATGCAGAAGGTTCTTTTAAGGTCATTTACTGCTAAACAATTAACCTTACTAATTTACCTAATCGGTATCCTCGTTCTCACCCCTTTTATACATTTATCCGCAATAACCGAATTGAATCAACTGCAATGCTTTGCGTTACTTTTTTGCTGTTTAAATACGGTAATTGCCTATGGTTGTTTTACCGAAGCATTAAATGTATGGAGCGCCGCTAAAGTGAGTGCGGTCATTGCAACTGGCCCCGTGTTTACATTTATAAGTGTGGTGATTGCCCAGCACTTACTGCCAGAGCAATTTAGTTTAATTGCCCTTAATGAATTTGTGATTTTAGGTGCTGCTTGCGTTGTGTGTGGCTCTATGACGACTGCGTTAGCAAAGCGTAAAGTCGTAAAACCCGTTGTTTAGGCAAATTGCTTCACTCAAGGAATTGTATAGTAAAGATGTAGACATCATTTACGTTTAACCATACTCCCTCGAAAACTCACTGTAATGATTAAACTTGTTTACAAGATAACCTTTTTATTAAAGAACATGGGATCATGATCTTTTCCGAAGTGGGGGTTTTACTGTTAATGTTGTTTAGCAATAACTTAGTCGCTTGTCGTCCAATTTCGTAGGGGTTTTGCGTGATAACCGTGATTGGCACCTTAAAGTATTCCGCCATTGGTATATCATCAAAACCTAGCAAAGAAACATCGTCAGGGATGACGATATTAGCAGCATTCAATACTGATAATAATTCCGTAGTAATGGCCAAATGTTGTGTAAAAAACACGCTAGGTGGATTTTCCGTGTGTAAATACTCTATTGGCGATTGTTCAAATCCAGTTTCTCGGTGCCAATATTTAATGAGGCTTTGATCCATTGGAATAGCATGCTTTTGCAAGGCATCTACATACCCAAGAAATCGATCTTTTCGCGACTTAACTTGATTGAAATCTTGGGTTACAAAGCAAATTCGCTTGTGCCCTAACTGAATAAGGTATTCGGTTGCTTCAAACGCCGCTTTTCGATAATCGGAAATAATAATATTCTTTTCTTGGCCATCATGTTCTAACTGGAAATGCACTATGGGTAAGCCGTTATCACTGTATCGATTAATTAAACCTGTATTCTGCCCAGATGACGCAATAATAATCCCATCTACTCGTAATTGATTAAGGGTGTCTAAGGATTTTGCTTCTACCTTTGGATCCACATCCGTGTTGTAAATTAATAAGTTGTACTCACTATTTTTACAGTAATCGTCAATGCCTCTGATGGTTCGGCTCGTATAAAAACCGGTTATATCGCGAACAATTACACCAATGGTTTTTGTCTTATTCATTTTAAGGCTGCGGGCAATGGGGTTGGGGACGTAATCCAGTTCGCTAATGGCTTTTTGGATCCTCAACTTTGTTTTCTCTGACATATAATCGAAACGACCATTCAAATATTGAGAGACGGTACTATTTGACACTCCAGCTCGTTTAGCCACATCAATAAGTTTTGTTTTTGCCATTTATTTATTTCTTTAAAAAGTACTAATTGGTCGGATATTGACATTTTGCAACAATATGTTAACTTAATCAACTAAATCGTTTTAGTAAAACCTTTTAGTTTTTATATCTTATTGATAATGTTAGATAATGTTTCGAGAGGAAAAGTGTGGAAATTTCTAATATTGAATACCTGGTAATTATTGGTTATCTAGCGTTAATTATTATCGTTGGTTTTGTTTTCAAAAAGTTTTCAGCCAATACAGATGATTATTTTAAAGGCGGCTGTAAGGGCACTTGGTGGTTAGTGGGTAGCAGCGCCTTTATGAGTGCGTTTAGCGCCTGGACGTTCACAGGTGCAGCAGGTATCGCTTACGAATCTGGCTTTTCCGCCATGTTTATCTTCTTTGGTAACGTCCTTGGCTTCTTCGTTAATTTTCTGTTTATGGGGCCATGGTTACGACAAATGCGAGTGACCACCTTTCCAGAGGCGATTGCCAGTCGTTTTGGTGAAACTACCCGGGATTTTTATGCCTACTACGAGGTCCCCATTCGTATTTTATATTCCGCAATGGCACTTTACGGGCTGGGCATATTTTGTTCCGCCGTCTTTGGCTATGACATCAACTACGTGATAGTGGTGTGCGGCATTGTGGTATTGCTCTATTCGGCAACGGGCGGTCGCTGGGCGGTAATGGCCACCGACTTTCTACAAGGGTTAATCTTGGTGCCTTTAACCCTAATTGTTGCTTGGTTGTGTTTGGATGCACTTGGGGGCGTGGGCAATTTATTTGCAGAAATAGAAGCACAAGGTCTCAGTGAAGAATATAGCATGGTCAATTCTGCGACTTTATTTGGAGGGGCGTACACTTGGGGCTGGGCTAGTGCAATGATGGCAAAACAATTCATTGTGTTTAATTCTATGAATGCTGCACCACGTTACTTTTCTGTAAAAGATGGTAAGGAAGCCCGCAAAGCGGCCTTGTTTTGTTCAATATTAATGTTATTAGGCAGTCTGATTTGGTTTTTACCACCAATAACCGCGCGACTTCTCTATCCCGAACTGGTAATGGCCTTTGATATTGCTAAACCGGCAGAGGCCAGTTACGCCGTGGCTAGCATTAGCTTGTTACCGCTGGGATTGGTTGGCTTGATAGTCGTGGCTATTCTTGCTGCAACTATGAGTTCTATGGATACAGGTTTGAATACGAATGTAGCCATTTTAATTAAAGATATCTATCCAAAACTGGCTCGCAGATTACGCTGGCGGTCTAAAGGGGAGTTGGAACTCTTAAACTACGGGCGGATGTTAACTTGGGTGATGGGCTTTCTAATTGTTATTTTAGCTCTGTATTTTGCACAACAAGATGGTTCAGGCATTTTTGAGATCATGTTACAGGTGGGCACTCTGCTATCTATGCCCATTACAATTCCGCTGTTGCTTGGCATGTTTATTCGGCAAACACCATGGTGGGCAGCACTGTCTTCTATCGCTTGCGCGTTAATATTTTCTAGTTTGGCATTCTTCGAAGTTCCCTTAAGTTACTTTGGATTTTCCCAAGCTTATAGCGATGGGTTTGATTGGAACTTCCAACAGCAATTTTTTGGGGTGTTGGGTACAGGCACATTTGGCTTTCTAATCTCTATGTTGTTTGCACCAGATGCCAACTCCGCACATCGCAAAATGGTTGATTTGTTTTTCAAAAACATGAAAACACCAATCGATTTTGAAAAAGAAATTGGAGAGGGGAATGATTTAAGTCAATTAACCGCAATAGGTCAGTTTGGCGCGGCAGTAACAGGGTTTATCGCGTTAATGTTGCTTATCCCAAATCCACTAGAAGGCAGAATCGCGATACTGGTGCTTGCAATCATTATTGGAGTCATCAGTGCGTTAATGCTTAGAGCCGGCAGATCATCAGTTAGGCAAGTTAAATCCCCTCCGTCTTAGGTTAATTGATGGCGAATGATTATTTAACAGCTTGCAGCTTATCTATGAAAATGAATTTTGATTACAGGAAGAAACCATGAACTATTTGCTTATCAACGAACAACTCGATGCCCTTAAGGCTGAGATTAAGACCACTCGCAAAGAGCATTTGACTCGTCTTATTGAGCAGTGTCGGTTGTATGAAGATGAGGTACTTTCAAAAGACCATCCCAAAACCAGTATTACCTATATGGGAATGGCCGCTGCAAATTTAAGTTTGGCGTACTTGCTGACTGAACAGGAGCATTATCTGATTGAGGCGAAGCGTTGGATTTTCACCGCCGTAGATTACGATGTATGGGGATATGGTTTCCTCGTGGATGTTGACCTTAGTGCGTCGTGGATGTTGTTTGGACTAGGATTATCTTACGACTGGCTCAAAGATCATCTAACGGAAGAGGAGCGCACTAAGTTTCTTAACAAACTAATTTTACAGGGAAATAAAATATTCGACTATGGTCAAGAAAACCTTGGCCATTGTTGGTCTACAAATTATTGGCAGAATCATAACTGGATAAATTATTCAGGATTGTTGACCACGGCTTATGCTATTCGCCCTGAGCATGAAGGTGCACAGCTATGGATTGACGAAATTAAGGATAACTTCGACAAAGTTTTTGATTATTTACCTGAAGATGGCTCTAACTACGAAGGTACAGGATATTGGCGATTTGCAATGAACTTCTTCTTAGTCGCCGCTGATCTGATCCGCAAAGATGGCGGCACGGATCACTTTAAAACCGGCTTTATGGAAAATACATTTGACTACCGCCTGTACCAATCAGCGCCGAATTGGGAAGAAAATATTAACTTTGCTGATGTACACGACAAGCGCAGTTCCCATTCCATTTGTGCCTATTACAAGATTGCATCAGAGTACAACAATGGCCAAGCGCAGTGGTTAGGGGAAATGGTCCGGACTAAATTTCTGTTTAGAGAAGCCTATCAAAGTAAAATTTTTCCTGGGATCCTGCCTGAGGCGTTTCTTGAATTGATATGGTACAACCCTGAAATAGAGCAGCAATCACCGGAAAATTTACCCCTCACTAAATATTTTCCTGATCTTGGACTGGTAGTGATGCGCTCAAGTTGGGATACGGATGCTACCCATTTATCCTTTAAATCGAGTCCTGCTGGAGGTCATAAACAATGGGAAATGAGTTGGGAGCTGGATAAAAAGAACGATTGGAAGACCCGTAGCCTTACTCATTATCATGTAGATTTTAATCAATTTGTATTGGTGCATAATGGCGCCTCTTTAGTGATTGATGAAGGCTACAATCGAACATCTAAGGCTGAAATTCATAATCTGGTGACCGTGGATGGTACCGGCTGCGTAGGTGAAAAAATATGGGAAGAAGGGGATTTGAGTGACCCTGTACTTTTTGATTTAAACTGCAAAGGAATCCATAACGTTTGGCGAGATGTGCCGGAAGAGGCCATTGCCCAAGTGGAAGCTTTTTCTAATGAAGGTGGTTATACCTATGTCGTTGGTGAATCCAGTCGTATGTACTACCCAGAAATGCAACTTACCCGTAACGCCAGGCATATTATTAACAGTGAGTGTGGGTATTTCATTTTATTAGATGAATTGGAAAGTCAGTTGGAACATACCTATACATGGCGAATTCACTCTGAAAAGTATGCCCATAAAATTGCTGAAAATCAGTTTGAGATAGTCAATGGAGAAGGGGCCTTGAATGTGTTTACAGTATTTCCGGAAGCCCGTAAGACAAAAATTGACGAGACGTTAGTTGAAGAGATCATGACTCCTCAACGGCCCGACGACATACGAAGAATTAGTTTAAAAACTCTGTTAATTGAAAATCAGGAAAAAAGTAAGAACACCTATTTCTTGAACGTTTTCCAACCTAAAGATGCAATTCAATCAGACCAGAATCGTGATATTTCAATACGATCCCTTAAAGGAGAAAACTGTATTGGCGTTGAAATTACGTCAAAACAGTTCGTTGAAACCTTTTTATACTCTAGTGACAATAAAATAGCCTACGGCGATATTCATGGCCAAGCGAGGTGGATATCTATCTTACGAGATAAAGCCGGTAAAATTGTTAAAACAACAAGTTACGATGGTGTTTGATAAAAGGTTACTGAAAAATTAACTTAAATGAGATTTATTATTAGGAAGAGTAAATGTTAGATCAATTTAGTTTAGAAGGAAAAGTTGCTTTAGTAACCGGCTGTAAGCGAGGAATAGGCAAAGCAATTGCGTTAGGGTTTGCCGCTGCTGGCGCTGACATTATTGGTGTTTCAGCAAGTTTAGAGCGACAAGGTTCAGAAGTAGAACAAGAAGTGAATGCTCTTGGCCAAAAGTTTAAAGGTTATCAATGTGACTTTTCAGACCGTAAAGCACTGTACAAATTTATCGACGAGGTTAAATCGGACTTCCCCCAAATTGATATTCTTGTGAATAATGCTGGTACGATATTACGCGCACCGGCCGCTGAGCATGGTGATGAACTTTGGGATAAAGTAATTGACGTCAATTTAAATTCTCAATTTATTTTAAGCCGTGAAATTGGTAAGGAAATGGTTGCTCGAGGTCAAGGGAAAATCATCATTACCGCTTCTTTATTGACCTTTCAAGGTGGCATTACGGTTCCTGGCTATGCCGCCAGTAAAGGCGCCATTGGCCAATTAGTTAAAGCCTTATCGAATGAATGGGCGGGTAAAGGAGTGAACGTTAATGCCATTGCACCAGGTTTTATCGATACCGACAATACGGAAGCTCTACGCAATGATCCAGCTCGTGCTGCCAGTATCCTCGAACGCATTCCTCAAAATCGATGGGGAACCCCTGAGGACTTTAAAGGGCCGGCTGTATTCTTAGCTTCTGAGGCGTCTAGTTATGTCAACGGTACTGTTCTGCTAGTTGATGGCGGTTGGATGGGAAGATAATCAGCTGGCAAGGTGATGCAATCATCTAAAATTAACTGTCCTTTGGCCTACCTAATTCACATTTTTGGCAATTAGGTAGATCACCCGTATTCTCAGTCCAATCTGCTCATTGTTCTTTTGGTTTTTGACCAATGGGCGTGCCATCTTTTTTGCAAATTGTATCAAACTCATCGCGATAGTAACGCAAGTTAACACAAGCCTCTTCATATCTGAGCTTAGCCGTTAGCGCTTGCTGAGGATAATCTGTTTTTTGCATGACTTTACGCAGTCTTTCACAATCTTGATGTTGTTGTTTAACTTCCAAAATTTCTTCGCAGGGATTGTCGTTACTCACACAGGCAGATAATGCAATTATGCAAACGCAGGTTCCAACAGTTTTTATTATTTTTTGAAAAGGACGGCAATAATCCATGGAATACTCACAGCTGATTGAAATTCATCAGAAACGTTACTTTCTTTCACCTTAACCGAGTAAGGCGGAAAAAGCCATTGAATAAAAAAGTTACCTGCCTGGGTTACACAACAAGGACAGACAAAATAGTCGAACTGCGGATCGCTGCTTCTCGTCCGGTCCCTTCAGGGAAAAATTTATTTTTGCGATTTGAGTTTAAACGGATGTCGTTTAAAGAAAAGTGGTGGAGGGGGCAGGATGACTTCGGACATCCTGTCCTACGCCCTTCGGGCCATGCTGCGCATGTTCTATTTTGTTCCAGACAAAATAGTCGAACTGCGGATCGCAGCTTCTCGTCCGGCCCCTTCAGGGAAAAATTTATTTTTGCGATTTGAGTTTAAACGGATGTCGTTTAAAGAAAAGTGGTGGAGGGGGCAGGATTCGAACCTGCGAAGGCTGAGCCGGCAGATTTACAGTCTGCTCCCGTTGACCGCTTGGGTACCCCTCCAAAGAGGCGCGTATACTAACAGGAAAATTGAGTCTGTAAATAGAATTAAAGATTTTTTTTTAATTAACGATAAAAAGTAGATTAAAAGGAAAATACTTTGGCTGTTGAAATTACCCCAGAATCTAAAGTGGTTGCATCCGATCTTGAATGGTCTGGAACCCTCAATCGTGCCTTGCAGCAAGGGGAAAAGTTCGCATTGTTATTGGCAATGTTGGAAGACAATTATCTGCAACGCCCAAACATTCATGACGAAGACCATGAGCCTAGCCATTTTCCTAGTAGTATTAGCAAACACCACTATCCGCAAACGCCACTTGAAGCAGAACCCCGAGACTGGTCATTTGCGCGCACCACAAGTGAGCTAATGACACAAAATATCAGTGACGCTATTCTTTGGCAAAAAATGCATCCCCAGCCATTGGCCACCTTGAATGATGCGAAAAGAATTGAACCCGAAGTGATTATTAATTGTGGTTTTCAAACTCAACAACGATTCCATTGCAATGAAGCAAGCAAAATTGATGTAGATGAAACCAAACTCTACGATATTTTAAATGGAATGAATTGATTAGTTATATTTAACCTTAATGAAATTATGGTTTTTGCAAAATTATTACTAGTTGGTATAATCCGCGCCGCAAAAATATGCTTTGGTTTTACGTTCCAATTCGCAAAAAGGTAAAATATGTCTAAATTCATTGTTTGCGCAATGTACAAATTCGTTGCGCTTGAAAATTATAAAGAAATGCGTCAGCCACTCCTTGACGTGTTAGAAAGTCACAATATCAAAGGAACTTTGCTACTTGCTAGTGAAGGTATTAACGGCACGGTATCTGGTACTCGGGAAGGCATTGATAGTCTCATTGCCTACCTCAATAGTGATATCCGCATCAACCCCATTTCCTGTAAAGAATCTCTGGACGACGTGCAGCCGTTCTACCGCACCAAGGTGAAACTCAAAAAAGAGATTGTCACTATGGGCGTTGAAGGAATTGACCCGCAAAAAACAGTAGGGACTTATGTGAAACCTGCCGACTGGAACGCGTTAATATCCGATCCAGAGGTGTTACTTATCGATACTCGCAACGATTATGAAATTGAGATCGGGACGTTCGAAAACGCAGTCAATCCTAAAACTGACTCATTTCGAGAGTTTCCACAGTACGTTGCTGATAATCTTGATCCTAAAAAACATAAGAAAGTTGCTATGTTCTGCACAGGTGGTATTCGTTGTGAGAAATCGACTGCGTTTATGAAAGAACAGGGATTTGAAGAGGTTTATCACTTAGAGGGTGGGATCTTAAAATATTTAGAAGACGTTCCCGAACAAAATACCATGTGGAAAGGGGATTGTTTTGTCTTTGATAACCGCGTGGCGGTTGATCATAAATTGCAAAAGAGCCATTACGAAGCCTGTTATGCTTGTCGTTTACCTATTACTGAAGAAGATAAACAGACGCCAGAGTATGAACCAGGGGTAAGTTGCCCTAAGTGTTTTGGCAAACATACAGAAGAGCAAATAGCACGTTTTCGTGAGCGTGAGAAGCAGGTGAATTTGGCTAAAGAGCGAAATGAAGAACATGTGGGATCAGAAGCGAGAAAGGCAACAAAACTCCGTCGACAACAGAAAGCCGCTGAGCGCAGAGAAAGACGCATAGCAGCAGGTAAGTCAGCATAGACAGACGCAGTTATATCGCGTTAAACTGATGTTTGAATTAATTTAGTAAGTATTATAAGACTTAAATATGACCGACAAAACACCATTGGATGACAGCAAAATTGCTGAAATTCGCAAAGAGTTCGATTTTTTTGACCATGATAAAAACGGTCAAATTGATTTACCTGAGTTTATTGAACTTTTAACCATTCTTTCGCCAAAAACGAAAGCGAGCCATGTGCAAGAAGGGTTCTCCCTTATTGATGAAAACAACGACGGGTTCATCGATTTCGAAGAGTTTTTAGAGTGGTGGCAAGAAGCGTGGTGGGAATATTAATTCCATAGATTGATAAATCTATATAAGGGCCCCGTAAGGGGCTTTTTTATGTTCGATAGTGATAATGTGATCTAAGGAAAGCTATTCATGCATGTTGAGAAACATTTTCAACTGACAGATCTCGGTGAGTTGCAAAATATCATTGCACAAAATAGCTTTGGACTGTTGGTAACCGCCGATTTAAATGCTACTCATTTACCCTTTGTTTGTGAGTTAGACGAAAACGGTAAGCTTTGGTTGTATGCCCATATGGCGAAGGCCAATTCACACTGGAAAACCATTGATAATACCCGTGCACTAGTCGTGTTTAACGGGCCTCATGCTTATATCTCACCTAGCTGGTATGATAAGAAACCCGCAGTGCCAACCTGGAATTATGTGGCCGTTCATTGTTATGGTGATATTCATTTGTTGGACGAAAGTGAGACAGCCATAAGAATGCACCAATTGGTATCTCACTACGAACCCAGTCTATTGAAAGATGAGGTCACAATGCCCGAGGGGTTTCAACATCGTCTGCGTCAAGCTGTGATCGGTTTTAAACTTGAAGTAAATGACGTTCTAGGAAAAGAAAAGCTGGGGCAACATCGTAGTCATGAAGATCAAGTTGGCGTGTTATCAGGCTTAACCAATAGTACAGATCCCATGGCAAACCTATTAGCTGAATATATGCAAGCTCGTAATCTGGGGAATGGCGAAGCCTAATTGGTAACTTACTTAATAGAATGAGTATTGGAAAATGACACCGGCAATCAACCTGGCCAAAAAACGTAAAATTCAATTTACTGTTCATCAATATCAGCATGACGCAGATGCTAAATCTTTCGGTTTAGAGGCTGCTGAAAAGCTCGGTTTAGATGAGGAGCAGGTGTTTAAAACTTTGGTAGTGGAGTTTGATGGTAAAGAATTAGCTGTCGCCATTTTACCCGTCAATACCAGTTTAAATATGAAGTTAATGGCCAAAGCTCTGGGCGTAAAAAAAGCTCAGATGGCCAATAAAGCCGACGTGGAGCGAACTACGGGTTATGTTATAGGGGGCGTGAGCCCTTTAGGCCAGAAGAAGCGGCTGAAAACCATTATTGATGGCAATGCTCAAAAATTTCCAACGATTTTCGTCAGTGCCGGGCGAAGGGGGTTAGAAATTGAATTAGCAGCCGATGATATGATCAGCTTGCTGGGTGCAAAATACGCCCAAATCAGCCAACACTAGAGTGCTTTGGCATTATTCCATGCAATTGAATTCGGGTTCATCTAATGCGTTTTGAAATTAGTTATTTAGCAGCGAAGAAAACAAAGTAATTGTAATACAAGCTGTTTAACTTATTACACCGTTAGTCTTGGAAACTGCTGTTGGGTGTATAAATGTCTGTTATTATTCATCTTTCGATTTAATTGTTAATTGTTGTAATGAACTCAATGCCATCTACTCGCTCCCTTTTTTCCTCTGCCATTTTAATACTAGGCATTTTCTTGATCGCTGCCAATCTGCGGGGCCCCATTACTGGAATTGGTCCAGTATTAGATCAAGTTATTGATAGTTTCCAACTAACAGCTTCGCAGGCGGGGATGTTAACCACATTACCGTTACTGGCATTCGCTGTTGCTTCGCCGTTGGCTCCAAGTTTAGCGAAACGATATGGCCTTGAAATATCCTTATTTGTTGCGCTGGCCTTAATCGGTTTTGGACTTGGTATTCGCTTGTTCGACTCAGTGATTATTCTTTACCTAGGTACTGCAGTCATTGGTATAGGAATCGCCATAGGTAACGTGTTATTACCCAGTTTAATTAAACGAGACTTTCCCCATAAAGTAGCGGTTATGACCTCAGCATATGTATTAGCAATGGGAGTGTTTGGAGGCAGTTACTCTGCTGTGATCATTCCATTGGCTGCTTATCAGGATTTCGGCTGGAAAATGGCCCTAGCCAGTTATGCTTTAATCACATTATTGGGCCTTATAGTTTGGTTACCTCAGTTAAAATTACATACCAAGCCTACCAAAGATCTTACCCAGTCTTTCACTAAAGGGAAGATTTGGCATCATGCCATTGCGTGGTATGTGACCTTGTGTCTTGGTCTCAATTCTTTTTTTACTTATATAATAATTGCTTGGTTACCTAATATATTGATCGAAGGAGGGCAGGAAGCGCAAAAAGCGGCTGTCTATCACGGCGTATTTTTAATAGGTTCAGCTGTACCTGGAATTATCTTAATACCATTATTATCTAAACTAAAAGATCAAAAAATACTGGCGCTATTGTTAGCTATTTTAGGATTCCTATGTGCCTTAGGGTTACTGTATCTACCTAGTTTTGCTTTGGTCTGGTCTGCCACGTTAGGTTTTTGCTCTGGAGCTATTTTTATCTTAGGTTTGTCTTACATCAGTTTGCGCACCCACAATTCAAGACAAGCGGCTTCGTTATCTGGAATGGCACAGTGCATTGGTTATTTATTGGCAGCTATAGGCCCAATGTTTGCCGGGGGGTTACATTCGTATTTCAGCAGTTGGGCACCGGTCTTGTGGCTATGCGCCTTAGCGAGTTTGTTATGCGGTGTGTTTGGTTATTTAGGTGGTCGAAACATCAGTTTACATGAACATGCTTAATGCCTGTGAAAGCGGCTTTTTGCGATAGCTGAACGGACAATAAAGGAATCAAAACCAATTCAAATAGGAACAGATACTCAATTCCTAATTAGAATTAGATGAAATTCAAGGTATAGATAAAGTGGTTTTCGTCAGATCAGGTCTAAATTTCAAGAGATTAATTTCATAAATGATTGAGTTGGGTTATGTGGAGCAACTCGCCAACCGGCCCCCAGAGATAAAACACCTGACCCCAGGACTCAGTTTGAATTTCCGATAGTTTTGTCTTGTGTTCGGCATTTTGAGCAAGAGAGTAGGCTTGTTCGATATCCTCTACACATATCTGTAGCATCAAATTTTCGGCTAACTGTTGATTATAGAAACGTTGAATAAAAAAATAACATTCCCCATTTTTGCACAAAGTTAGATCATCGCTGGCGAATTCACAATCGAATCCCAATTGTTGATAAAAACCTATGGAGTTTTCATAATCTAAACTGGGTATAAATACTCTTATATCTTCAACTTGCATGGGATTTCGATTCTCTTAATCTTCAGGCTCGGTAGGTCGGGCTTTTTTACGCATGGGAATGTGACCTACATCAACGCCTTCTTGGGAACGGATCCGTTTTTGTGGTTTAGGCGTGCTTTGTTGTGCTACTTTTTTGGTTTTTTTCTGTACGGCACCTTTTAATGCTTTTTGCTTAGCAGGTTTAAGTCCTTTGAATTTTCCTTCAAGCCCCTCAAACTCACTGAAACTTATGCTTTGTTGTAAGATACCCTTGATGGCAATAAAACTCTGCCAATCTTTAGGGCCAACAAGAGAGGCTGCATTACCTTTACTGCCTGCTCGGCCCGTGCGTCCAATTCTATGAATGTATTCGTCTGCCAATTTAGGCAGATCGAAGTTGATAACCCATTCGACTTTACGTAAATCTAAGCCCCGCGAGGCCACATCCGTGGTAACCAATACCTGATGTTGACCACGACTAAATGAGTTCATAATATTACTACGTTGAGATTGAGTTAAACTCGCGCTCAAGGCTGCACTATCTATGTTATCAGCCGTTAATAGTAATGATAATTTCTCGGTATCTTCTCTGGTGGCAGTAAATACAATTACTTGCTTGTTGTCGGCATTTTTTAGCAGTTTTTTGAGCAGTAAAATTTTATGATCTAAATGATCTGCTAAGTAAAATTGTTGTTCGATGTCGAGATGTTGTTCTCTAGAGTCACCGACACTTATGCGTTGCGGTGCATTCAACATACGTTCTGTTAAGTAATGCAATTCTGCTGAGTCTAATGTGGCAGAAAACATCATTGTTTGGCGCTTTCTATGATCTGCACAGCGGTCTATTAATTTTAACTCATCGGCGAACCCGAGATCTAACATGCGGTCTGCTTCATCTAGGATAAGTAGTTCAAGACCATTCAAATATAGACTTTTGCCTTTAACATGATCCGCTATTCTGCCCGCTGTCCCTACCACAAATTGCGGGTTTCGTTTAAGGGCTTTCACCTGATCATTAAAATTTTCACCGCCTAAAATGAGGGTGGCAAAAATATTTTGATTGGCAATCAACCATTTGAGCTGCATAAATACTTGTTTAGCTAACTCTCTAGTTGGCGCTAGAATCAATACTCTGGGATCTTTTCTACTTAACGCTCGTTGTTTAAAAACCCGTTGCAGCGCTGGAATTAAAAACGCTAGTGTTTTCCCCGACCCAGTTTTAGATGAAGCAAGTAAATCTTTGCCTAGCAAGCCTTGTCCAATGGCTTTTGCCTGGATTTCGGTGGCTTCTTGAAAGCCTTTTACTTCTAAGGCTTTTAAAATTCGATGGTCTAAGGGGAAATCATTAAATTGCAAGGTTAGTTCTCTTTTAAGTCTTGGAATTGAGCTAGTTGAGATATTAACACAGAGATGTAATTATCATCCGAAAACTTCTCCCAATTACACATTGGATATAAAGTTTTTAAGCTATCTCGCTGTACTTCATTTTTAATTGGTATCTCAGCTTGCCAAGCTAAACCATAGGTACCGATAAGTTCTGCCAGAACATCTCTCAGGGCTTTATCTTTTAATAACGTCATATTAGCGCTTATAGTGTCGGTTGATGCAGCTATTTTAGTACTATCAATTCTCGCTTCATAAATGGCTTTTAATATTGCAAAGTAAGCAGTCCGACTGCCGCTTTGAGAACGTTTTAATTTTCGCTTTATACGATCAGATAGACGGGCGAATAAATCTAATTTATCTTGATACAAAAAACTTAATAATAGATTTTCCCCTGATAATACTTCACCAGAACGACGTTGGAGTTTTTCATTGAGTTTTAAAGCTTCACTGAAATGTACTTGTGCTTGTGGATATTTTTTTTCGATTAAACTGATATTTCCGAGCCCATTTTCAACAATAGCAAATACCGATGCGAGTTCGTGTTTTTCTGCTATTCCTAGGGCAAGCTCATATAATATCCTTGCTGTTTGAGTATTACCCAATCTTAGTTCCACAATAGCTAAATTCATTATGGGTATGACTTTACCCACTTCCGTGCTGTTATTGTTAGCGCTACACAGGTAACTTATTTTGGCATCCAGTAAGAATCCTGACTTACGCATCCAAATGCCAAGGCCATTTAACCAGGTTGTCCGGTTTGTTTTGGAAAAGTCAGTGTTTTGTAGTTTGCTAAGATGAATTAGTGCATCTTGAATTTGATCTAAGTCTGCGACTCTGATTGACGCAATCATTTTTGCATCATACCAATCGGCTAAAATTTCATGGTTGCTGATGCGCAATAAATGCTCTTTGTTACTTAAAATAGCCAATGATCTCTCTGGTAACACAGATAAATAATCTCTAGCTTCTTGCAACTTATCTTGAATAGGCATGGCAATCATTTGTTTATTTGCAAAACACGGAAAAACAAATACCCAATACAACGCTGTGCTTAATATTCCTTTTTTCAACATAAATCTCAAACTAATGGTTGTTTAAAAATAATCGTGGCCTTTTAGTAGGATTGTAATTGAACCTGGATTAAAAGTAATCAAATTAAGTTAATTGAGAGGGGACAAAAAGGGGCAAATCAAAGGATTATAGCAAACATTCAAAGGGAGGAGCTTGCATGTAAAATAGTGTCGTTGAGGGCAGGGAACATATCCCTCAATGACACTTTAAAACGCGACTTAAAATACCATTTCTTTTACTGCATCGCTGACCACTAATTTACCAGCAGTTTTTTCTTTCACTTCATCAACAGAAACGCCAGGAGCAAGTTCTAATAAATGAAATGCGCCGTCTTTAACTTCTACTACGGCTAAATCGGTAATAATTTTATTGATGCAATTCACACCAGTAAGTGGGAGGGTACAACTTTCCAATAATTTTGAATTGCCATATTTATCTGCATGAGTCATTGTTACAATGATATTTTTAGCACCTGCTACTAAATCCATTGCCCCGCCCATACCTTTTATTAGTTTTCCAGGGATCATCCAAGACGCGATATTACCACTTGTATCCACCTCAAAAGCACCTAATACAGTGAAATCTACATGGCCACCTCTGATCATCGCAAAGCTTTCAGCTGAGTTGAAAATTGATGCTCCGGTGATTGTTGTGACGGTTTCTTTTCCAGCGTTTATCATATCTGCGTCTAGCTGCTCTTCTGTTGGGTTGGGACCCATGCCTAAAAGGCCATTTTCAGACTGCAACATTACAGCGATATCTTCAGGCACATAATTGGCCGCTAGTGTTGGAATACCAATGCCGAGATTAACATAATCTCCGTCTTGAAATTCTTGAGCTACGCGCATAGCAATTTGATCTCGCGATAAAGCCATTAGATATCTCCTTTGGTTGTTGCAACAACACGACGTTCAATGCGTTTTTCAAATTCACCTTTAATCACTCTATTTACATAGATACCAGGGGTGTGAATTTGACTTGGTGGAATAGCACCAGGTGGCACAATTTCTTCTACTTCAACTATGGTGATTTTCCCCGCAGTTGCTGCCATAGGATTAAAATTCTGGGCTGTATGACGGTAAATACAATTTCCAAAAATATCTGCTTTCCAAGCTTTAACGATAGCAAAATCTCCGGTAATTGACTCTTCCAATATATAAGGGCGACCATTAAATTCTTTAACTTCTTTGCCTTCACCTACCGGAGTACCGTAACCCGTTGCCGTATAAAATGCAGGGATCCCAGCTCCACCGGCGCGCATTTTTTCAGCCAAAGTGCCTTGCGGAGTCAGTTCAACCTCTAATTCTCCATCTAATAGTTGCTTTTCAAATAGGGCATTTTCTCCTACGTAAGAGGAAATCATTTTGCTAATTTGTTTATCTTCAAGCAACAAGCCTAAACCGAACCCATCTACGCCACAGTTGTTTGAAACAACGGTAAGATCTTTGGTTCCCATTTTTTTGATCTGGGCAATTAATCCTTCCGGTATGCCACACAAACCAAATCCACCGGCAATCACAGTCATACCGTCTTGCAAGCCTGCTAACGCGTCTTCATAGCTGGTAACAACTTTATTAAATCCGCTCATAAAAGCCTCTTCTTTACAAAAATTTAACTTAGTATTAATCCAACTTGAATTAAAGTAAAATTGATTTAATATGCTTATTAATAAGTTTTATTTATTAATTGGTGCGAACATGTTGTCCTATAAACAATTGCAGTGTTTTATTACATTAGCTCGCTCTAGTACGTTTGCTGAAGCAGCGGAAAAAGTACATCTTTCACAACCCGCTTTATCTACCTCCATCAAGAAATTAGAAGAGTTTTTGGGAGGGGCATTATTTTCACGTACTACTCGCAAAGTTCAATTAAGCCATGAAGGCAAAGAATTTGTACCTATTGCTAAACGTTTAATGCACGATTGGGAAACGGCCATTGCCGATATGCAAGATTTGTTTGCCATGCAAAGGGGGCGGCTAACAATTGCAGCTATGCCATCTTTTGCGAGTAGTATTTTACCGGGGGTATTAAAGTCTTTCCATCAGCGCTGGCAAGATATTAACTTAACCATTCGTGACGTTGTGATGGAAAATGTGATTGATTCCGTGCGCGAGGGTCGTGCCGAAATTGGCTTTACTTTTGAGAATGATCAGTTGGACGGCTTAGATTTCTATCCTCTAATGACCAATAAGTTCATCGCCGTAGTTGCCGCAAACCATCCACTTTCAACAAGTGCAAAAGTCACTTGGCAACAATTATGTGAGTATCCATTTGTGGTGTTGAACCGAGGATCGTCTGTACGAAAATGGATTGAAAATTTTGCCCGTACAAATCACATTAATTTGAATATAGTGGCGGAGGCAAACCAATTGGCAACCTTAGGGGAGTGCGTTAAGCAAGATATTGGTGTATCCGTTGTGCCGGGCATTTGTCAGCAACAATTTAGTCATACTGAGCTGGTATGTCTACCCATTGAAGGTGAGAACCTCATCCGTCGAATAGGGATGGTTAAGGCGTCTCGAAAGTCTCTGTCGGTGCCAGCTGAAACACTGTGGCAGTTGTTGATGGAAAAAGGTGAAAACGATATTACCACTTTTTCTTAGGGGCAAATAACTCATCTAGTTCGTCTCTTTCTTCTTCTTGCTTTTTCTGCCTGTCTTTAGCATTGGCATTGCGTAGGTTATCTTGAATAACTTTTAAGCGATCTTCTAGGGCCGCTTTACGCTCAATATTGTATTGGTCAGGTTGGTTTTGTGCTTCCAGAGCGGCAATGGCCTTTTCAAAGTATTGACGAGCGGAGCCTAACATATTGGATTGTAACGCGGTGTTACCCCGTTTCGCCAATGTTTCTACATTCACTTTAATTTGCAGAGCGGAAAGTTGTCTATCTTCTACGCTATATAATTGGGTGTCGACTTTTCCCTTCGCATGCTCTGAACGCAACAGCGAACGAAATTTTTTCACAGCTTGAATATATTGAATCACCATCTTGTCACTATCAGGTAAAACAAAGTTATCGTGACTTGGAGGCGGGGATTCCATATCAACCATTTTTAAACGGTCTTGGCTCTGTTTTATCCGCTGTTTTAACTCCGGAATACCAGGGTTGAGCTCATACATAATTTTGAGGGCATTTAGAATTCGATTTTGTAACACAGCCACTAAACGTTGAGATACAGGAATCGTATCGACAGTCATTAGGATATCTTCCGTCTCATCAATTACCGATTTTTGTTTGGCAATCTCAGTCCGTTTTTCAGCCTCGATTTTTTCTTTGTGCTGTTGCAATGCGTTTACCACAATTGCAACCACAACTAACGAGACGATTAAAATTATTATGATAGGAAAAATCATTTAGCCTTTAAATCCTGTAACAACTGACTTTTTGTTCTATAAAACCGGACGTTAAGGCAACTTAAGTGTAAAAACACTGCCGCCTAATGTTCCGCCATTGGATAACAATATCTCACCTTTTTTATCACCTCTGCGGTGAGCTGAAGCGATTAATCTAGCAAAAAATATTCCTAATCCTGTTCGACCGTTAACCAATTTAATATCCTGCATTTCAATTTTATTGTTAACTAACATTTTACTGGGATAACCTTCACCATCATCTTCTACTTTAATAAATAACCAATCATCTTCTTCATAGGCAGAAACTAACAACTTAGAACTGCCATAGCGTATTGCATTTACCAAAATGTCATTTAATAAAAGATGAATTAAATCTTGGTCTAAATAACGTACTAGCCTTGGTGTCTGTTCTATTTCAAGGGTCATATTTTTATGTCCCAAATAATGTTCATGGGTAATAAAAATGTTTTCCAATAGATCGTCAATAAAACACTCATCTTCATTTATCGGCAGATTTTCCATTTCCGCCCTATATAAAGACAAAAGTTGTACTAAACCCGTATTTAAGCGTGATGATTCGTAGTGAGCATTAGATAATAACTGCTGTGCAGCGCGATTTTCCGGTTCAATCGTTTTATTTAGACCATCAATAGACTGTTGTAAGAGATTTAGTGAACTTTTCATGTCGTGTACGGCAGCGGCTAGTACGGTGGAAAAGTCGATTAATTGTTGCTCTTTTACGGTCACTGTAATACTCATTGAACTGGGCTACAAAAGATTTAGTATCCCTGAACTAAGGGATATTTACCAAAAATTTTACTTAACTGGAATAAAAAAGCAGATTTTTATTAAAATTTTTTGGAATTAATGTAACCTACAGTAAATATGTTTTGCATATATGTATATGTTCTCAAAGGCACTTGGTTAATAAAAATGAAATTACAGCAACTAAGATATATTGTTGAAGTCTTAAACAACAATCTGAATGTTTCTGCTACTGCAGAAAATCTATACACCTCACAACCGGGGATAAGTAAACAAGTTCGCATGCTAGAAGATGAACTCGGCGTCCAGATTTTTGGTCGCAGTGGTAAACATCTAACTCATGTCACTGATGCTGGCCAAGACGTGATTAATATTTCACGAGAAATCCTGGCTAAAGTAGAAAGTATTAAAGCTGTAGCCAGAGAACACACTTTACCTGATCAAGGTAAACTAAATATCGCGACTACTCATACCCAAGCACGTTATGCATTACCTGATGTGATAAAGGGCTTCATGGGTAAATACAAAAAAGTGTCATTGCATATGCATCAAGGTACACCTTCGCAAATAAGCGATTTGGCAGCTAAAGGTGAAGCTGACTTTGCAATCGCTACCGAAGCTTTGCATTTGTATAATGACTTAGTGATGTTGCCTTGTTATCACTGGAACAGAAGTATTATTGTTAATCGCGATCATCCCTTAGCGAAAAAGACCACAATTACTATTCAAGACATTGCTGAGTATTCATTAGTTACCTATGTGTTTGGATTTACTGGACGTTCTGAATTAGACCAAGCGTTTGACCGTGCAGGTTTGGAACCTAAAATAGTGTTTACTGCGACAGATGCTGACGTAATTAAAACCTACGTAAGATTAGGCGTTGGAGTAGGGGTCATTGCCTCAATGGCAGTAGATGACAAACTGGATAGTGATTTGGTGAAAATTGATGCCAGCCACTTGTTCGAATACAGCACCACCAAAATTGGTTTTAGAAAGGGCTCTTTCTTACGTAGCTACATGTATGAATTCATCGAACGCTTTGCGCCTCATCTGACTAAAGACGTGGTAGAACGCGCTATGATGCAAAAGAATAACGATGAAGTAGAGAAAATGTTTAAAGGACTTACGTTACCCGTTAAATAACGGGTAACGTTTTATGTTTAAGAGTGAGTATGTAACGCTAACACTCTATTATGTTTACCGCTAAACCGCCTCGTGCGGTTTCTTTGTATTTAGACTTCATATCGTTACCCGTATCCCACATGGTTTTAATGACTTTATCTAAGGATACTTTGTGTTGGCCTGAACCTCTTAAAGCTAATCGTGAAGCGTTAATTGCTTTAATTGCGCCCATGGCATTGCGCTCTATGCAAGGCACTTGGACTAAGCCGCCTACGGGGTCACAGGTGAGCCCTAAATTGTGTTCCATACCAATCTCTGCGGCATTTTCCACCGCATCAACTGATCCACCGATAATCTCGGTTAATGCACCTGCGGCCATTGAACAAGCAACACCGACTTCACCTTGGCAACCCACTTCTGCACCAGAGATGGACGCATTCTTTTTATACAAAATTCCAATTGCCGCTGCGGTGAGAAGGTATCTTGCAGCCGTGGGCTTTTCAACTTTGCGGACAAATTTGTCAAAATAACACAACACTGCGGGAATGATACCAGCAGCGCCATTAGTCGGTGCTGTTACCACTCTACCTCCGGCCGCATTTTCTTCATTTACTGCCAACGCAAAAAGATTCACCCAATCCATGGCTTGCATTGGATCGGCTGTTTGTTCCGTTTCTAATCGACGGTAAAGGGCGGGGGCACGGCGAGTCACTTTCAGTCCACCAGGCAAAATTCCTTCAGTATGAATTCCGTTATTAACAGACTCCAACATGACCTGCCAAATTTCCCATAGCTTGTCGATCACGTCCGCTTTAGGTTGCACGGTGGATTCGTTCTCTAACATTAATGCGCTAATTGAAAGACCGTTTTCTTTACACTGTTTAATTAATTCGAACGAGCTTGCGAAGGGGAAAGGTAGAGGTTTTTGTTGTTTTTCCAACGACATGTCTTTAACAGATTGAAAATCTTCTTGTTTGACTATGAAGCCGCCACCGATAGAGTAGTAGGTTTGGCTAACAACGAGTTGGTTATCTTGATAAGCATGAATTGTCATGCCATTTGAATGCAAGGGTAAGGTTTTACGGCGATGGAATACAATCGCGCCTTCACGGGGAAATTTGACCTTATGTGTGCCGTTTAAATTGATCTGTTGAGATTGTTCAATTTCCGATAGCCATGTATCAACCTTCGACACATCAACAGTTTCTGGATCGAAGCCCAGTAAGCCTAAAATGACGGCTTTTCCTGTACCATGACCTTTTCCAGTCTGCCCAAGTGAGCCAAATAATTCTACACAGACTTGATCAACGTTGGAAAGCAAATTGTCTGAAGAAAGTTGCTGACAAAAGGCATTTGCGGCGCGCATCGGTCCTACTGTATGTGAACTCGATGGGCCAATGCCAACACTAAACATGTCAAAAACGCTGATCATTACCGTATTTTCCTCACTTTAATAAATATCATAATACTATGCTGATAGTTACTCAGGAGGGCAAGTGGTTGGCGGGGATTTTTAAACGAGAATTGTTAATGACAGCGTAAATAAAACTTATACAGTCTCATCGAGTGACTCATAGTCAATGTGATTTGATAGCAGTCTTACAAATGACGCTGTTGCACCCCAAATAGTTTTATCCTGCCAAGTGATAAAATAAATTGGTTGCCTAACCCCTTTACGTTTCGTCCAATGAATAAAGTGGTTTTGTTTGTCCATAAGATGCAAAAATGGCACTTCAAACACATTGTCAACTTCATTTCTATCCAAAGTCAGTTCAAATTCAGGCTCAACAAAACTTAAAAATGGTGTCACTTCAAAACGACTAACGGTACGAAATTTCGGAAGGCTACCAATTAAGGTTATTTTATCCGCCGTTAGTCCAATTTCTTCTTCTGTTTCACGCAGCGCGGTATGGGCTAGATCAGTATCGCTTTTTTCTAATTTACCGCCCGGGAAACTTACCTGACCAGGATGATTCTTTAAATGCATTGCGCGTTGAGTAAATAATACTGTTAACTGGTCTGCTCGCTCTATAATCGGGATCAGTACAGCAGCAGGTTTGCCTACTTCAGTTAAGGGAAAATCTGCTTCTGGTTTGATTTTTCTGATATGTTGAAAGCGACGAACAAACTCTTCTTTATTCATAGTCGTTTTCCAATATGGGTAAAATTTTCGACACCTTATCTAAACTTTCTTGATATTCTTCTTGAGGATTTGAATCTAATACAATTCCTCCGCCTGCCCAACAATATATCTGCGAATCTTCGCATAATAAAGTGCGAATACAAATACTTGTATCCATATCACCGTTTCTATTTATATAACCAATACTGCCACAATAAATATTACGTCGATCTGGTTCTAATTCATCAATTATTTCCATCGCTCGTATTTTAGGCGCTCCAGTGATTGAACCACCTGGAAACGCGCCTTGTAACAAGCTTAGGCTATCATCATAGCTATTTAAGGTTCCTGTGACTGTGCTAACAAGGTGATGAACGGCTTCGAAGGATTCAATGGCAAAAAGCGCTGGGACTTGAATAGAGTGATCTTCACATGACTTACTCATATCATTTCTTAACAAGTCCACAATCATCAGGTTTTCTGCACGGTCTTTCTCTGAATGTTTTAACGCTTCAATATTTTGTTGATCAGTTTGTAGGTTGGTTGAACGCGGACGCGTGCCTTTAATGGGTTGGCTTTCTACAAATCTGTTTTTGGCTTTTAAGAATCGTTCTGGTGAAATGCTTAAAACAGTACTGTTAACTAACTGAATATAAGCAGAGAAAGGCGCTCGATTAGCTTGTCTAAGCCGCAAGTAGCCTTGCCAGGTCGAACCATTGAACTGGGCGTTAAAACGTTGTGCCAAATTGACTTGATAACAATCACCGGCGTGTAAGTAATCAAGAATACGCTGCAATTTAATAATATAGTCAGCCTTTGACATATTGGATTGCCAATTTGTTTTCAATTCCCATGGTAATTGCGTTTCATCAGGGGCTGGACTCATAAACACGTTTTCAATTTCTTGTTTACTTGGCGAGGGGAGGCCAGGGATATCTGTCAGGTAAAACAATCCTGTGTGATTATCTTTGATCACACTCCAACTATAAATTCCCACAGCCATGTCTGGATTGTGATGGCTATTTTTAGCCAAGCTAGGCAAAGTTTCATAACATCGTCCTAAATCATAACCAAAATAGCCTATGCCACCAGAGGTAAAAGGCAATGGTGTTTCGGTTTCCATCGGCGCTGGGGGCTCTTTTGGTAGACAAGATTGCAATAACGACCGCAAAATACTGATTGGCTGACCGTCTCTTTTTACTGTCTTTTCTGTGGGGATGTATTCATCTAAGGGATCATAAAAATACTCTATTTCGCATACATTTTGATAGGCAGTTATCGCCGCGATGGGATCAGAGACTACAATATCAAAGCGTGCATTTTTGTGTGTACTTTTAGCTGAATCGAGCAATATTGACCATTTAGTTTGGCAATAATGGGCAAACAATTCCGTAATGTCTGTTGAAGAAGGAATAGCAAGTGTTTGAATACGAGAGCTTTTACAAGCGCTATGCTGCATGGAAATTTTACCAACAAATTTAAATTATACGCGTTTAGCGATGGAGCAATTGATTCCAAGAGGGTATCATATTGGCGGATATTTAAGACACAAAAAACTTCCCTACAATTGATTTAGAGGCACCTATGGCACTCATTCGTCAGCAAGATTTAATTGATAGCATTGAAGATGCATTACAATTTATTTCCTATTACCACCCTATAGATTATGTAAAAGCGGTTGAAGCAGCTTACAACAGAGAACAAAGTCAGGCAGCAAAAGACGCTATGGCTCAGATACTGATCAATTCTCGTATGTCAGCTGAAGGCAAACGTCCCCTTTGCCAAGATACAGGTATCGTAACTTGTTTTGTCAAAGTTGGAATGGGCGTGCAGTGGGATAAGACTGACATGACCATTCAACAAATGGTTGATGAGGGAACTCGTCGCGCTTACCTTAATCCAGATAATCCACTTCGAGCATCCATCGTATCTGATCCTGCCGGTGCTCGTAAAAACACTAAAGATAATACCCCAGCTGTAGTCCATATCGATATGGTACCAGGTGAAGGTATTGAAGTGATGATTGCGGCCAAAGGCGGCGGTTCTGAAAATAAATCAAAAATGGTTATGCTTAATCCAAGTGATGATATCGCTGATTGGGTGGTTAAAACTTTGCCAACCATGGGCGCGGGTTGGTGTCCTCCTGGCATGTTAGGTATAGGTATTGGTGGAACAGCTGAAAAAGCAGCGGTATTGGCCAAAGAAAGTTTAATGGATCCCGTTGATATTCAAGAGTTAATGGAGCGGGGCGCTGAAACGACTGAAGAAAAACTGCGTTTAGATATTTTCAAAAAAGTAAATGACCTCGGTATTGGGGCGCAAGGTTTAGGCGGCTTGACAACAGTAGTCGATATTAAAATTAAATCAGTGCCAACCCACGCGGCTTCAAAACCCATCGCCATGATCCCCAACTGTGCCGCCACGCGACACGCACATTTTCACCTTGATGGCAGCGGACCCGCAGAATTGACGCCACCTAAATTAGAAGACTGGCCAGATATTACTTGGGAAGTGGGCGACAATACCCGTCGTGTAAATCTCGATACCGTCACAAAAGAAGATATTTTGGACTGGAAAGTCGGAGAAACCGTTTTACTCTCAGGCAAAATGTTGACTGGTCGTGATGCCGCCCATAAACGTATTCAAACCATGATGGATAATGGTGAGGGTTTACCAGAAGGGGTTGACCTAACTAATCGCTTTATTTATTACGTGGGGCCTGTTGATGCAGTGGGTGATGAAGCTGTTGGTCCTGCAGGTCCAACAACCGCCACTCGTATGGATAAATTTACCGACATGATGTTGGAGAAAACTGGTTTAATGGGAATGATTGGTAAAGCTGAACGAGGGCCTGCGACGGTTGATAGTATCGCTAAACACAAAGCGGTTTATTTAATGGCAGTGGGTGGCGCAGCGTACTTGGTATCAAAAGCGATTAAAAAATCTCGTGTCGTTGCTTTCGAAGATTTGGGTATGGAAGCAATTTACGAATTTGATGTTGAAGATATGCCGGTAACCGTTGCCGTTGATAGTACCGGAGCCAATGCTCACGAAACGGGTCCAGCTATTTGGAAAGTGAAAATTGAGGATTTAAACAAGGCATAGTAAGCCTCAGTTTAGTTGTTCCAAGAGTGCATCTCGCCTGAGATGCACTGCTTTTATTTCATCAAGTACTTCGCAATTTTACCCATCTTTATTAATTAGAATCCATTAATATGAATGTAGATTTAGACCAAAATACTGTTTTACTGTTAGTCGCTACCGGTTTTTTAGGACTGTTGCTAGGGACGCTTGTGACTAATGTAATTAATCGTCAAAAGCATCTGAGCGACAAAAAAGAGGCACAACAACAACAGGATCTCATTCGGCAACAGCTCGAAAATCAAATTTTGCAGCTACATGATGACATCACAAAGATGCAGACAAAAATTGATGAAGCCCATCAACAGCAACTTCTTGCACAGCGAAAATTTGGTGAGTTAGAGCAAAAAGATTTGCAAATAGAACAATTGTCTATTCAGCTTGCAACTTGGCAAGAAAATGCGCAAAAGGCTAACGACAAGTCGAATCAATATTATTCTCAACTTGAATCCCAAGGGGCCAGTTTTGCCCAAGAACGTATCGCGTTAGAAGACAAACTTGATTTACTGACCAGTGCTGAGAAACGTTTACAGGAACAATTTGAAAACCTGGCAAATAAAATATTTGAACAAAAGCAACAGAAGTTTACGCAATCAAGTCAAGCTGGGCTCGATGCTTTGCTAACTCCCCTTAAAGAACAAATCGAAGGCTTCAAAAAGCAAGTCTCTGATCAGTACGTCAAAGAAGGTCAAGAGCGAGCTTCCCTCAAAACTGAAATTTTAGGGCTCAAGGAACTTAACCAGCAAATTACGCAAGATGCAGCAGCATTAACCAAAGCCTTAAAGGGGGATAACAAACAACAAGGTAATTGGGGAGAGGTTGTTTTAGAGCGCATTTTAACTGAATCTGGTTTACGAGAAGGGCACGAGTTCGACACCCAGGTCAGCCTTAAAAATGAATCTGGAAAACAATACCAGCCCGATGTGGTGGTGCATTTACCTAACGATAAAGACATCGTTATTGATTCCAAGGTATCACTGGCGGATTACGAACGTTATTTTAACTGTCAGGATGATGAGCTTTCCCGTCAGCAGTTTTTAGTGGCCCATACCCACTCTTTACGCAATCATATTAAGGGACTAGGGAAAAAGGATTATCAAGATCTAAAAGGTATACGCACGCTGGATTATGTGTTGATGTTTATTCCCATAGAGTCTGCTTTTTTAGTGGCCATAGATCACGCGCCTGAGTTAGTAAAGTTGGCTCTGGACAATAATATTATGTTAGTTAGCCCCACTAACTTATTGGTGGCACTACGTACCATCAATAATATTTGGCAATACGAATACCAAAATCAGAATGCGCAAAAAATTGCCACTCAAGCTGGCAAGCTGTATGACAAATTTCATGGTTTCGTGGAAGATATGGAGAAGATCAGCAAATCCGTTGAATCAGTGCAAAAAAACGTAGACGCAGCAACCAATAAGTTAGTCTCAGGAAAGGGAAATCTTGTTCGTCAAATAGAACAATTTCGGCACCTTGGGGTGCAAACCAATAAACGTCTTAGGCAGGATTTAATTGATCAGGCCAAAGACGATAATGGAGATGATTAAGCCGTTGACATGGTGAGCAAGTAAAGCCTTTGAACGGGTAAATTAACGGGCTGATTATCAGCCCGAATTGCACTTGCGCAGAAGATTTGCTTTGTGTGCGCGCACAGGTTACTTACACCGAGTACTTACGATTCGCATTTGACAGAGCTTGGCAATGAAACCAACAAGGTTGAATTAGTCTTCTACTTTCACTGCCCACATGTCATGTTCGTCTGCATGAATAATTTGCCCCCAAATGAGATCGCCAGGATTAACCTCAAATTCATCCGTTAAATACACTTGACCGTCGATTTCCGGTGCATCAGCGAAACAACGCCCTACGGCACCTTCGCTGGTAACCTCATCAATCAATATTTGGTATTCCAAGCCGATTTTTTGCTGTAGTTTTTCAGCACTAATTTGAGACTGTAAGGCCATAAAACGTTCGAAACGCTCCTGTTTAACCGTTTCTAGCACAGGATCCGGTAGATCGTTAGCTTTAGCCCCTTCAACGTCTGAGTATTTAAAACAACCCACTCTATCGAGTTGAGCTTCCTTTAAAAAGTCTAGGAGTTGTTGAAACTCCTCTTCTGTCTCACCTGGGAAGCCGACAATGAAGGTGGAACGTATAATTAATTGAGGGCAAATGGCGCGCCAAGCTTTGATCCGTTCGAGGGTTTTTTCTGCCGCAGCAGGACGTTTCATCAACTTCAGTATTCGTGGTGTAGCGTGTTGGAAAGGAATATCTAAATAAGGCAATATTTTCCCTTCTGCCATTAACGGAATGACTTTATCAACCGAGGGGTAGGGGTAAACATAATGCAAGCGCACCCAAATACCCATTTCTGCCAATTTTTTACATAGTCCCAGCATGTCAGTTTTCACTGGCATTCCATCCCAAAAGCCGGTTTGATATTTTACGTCAACGCCGTATGCACTGGTATCTTGAGAAATAACAAGAAGCTCTTTTACTCCTGCATTTTTTAATCGAGTGGCTTCATCCAACACTTCGCCGACTGGGCGGCTGACTAGATCGCCACGCATGGAGGGGATAATGCAAAAAGTGCATCTATGATTACAGCCCTCGGAAATCTTCAAGTAAGCATAATGTTTAGGAGTCAGCTTAATTCCATGGTCAGGTACTAACTGCATAAAAGGGTCGTGTTTAGGCTTGGGAAGGTGAAAATGAACTTGCTCTACCACGCTTTCATAGGCGTGAGGGCCGGTAATCGCCAACACATTAGGATGCACTTCGCGAATTTCGTCTTCTTTGACACCCAAACAGCCAGTAACGATAACTTTGCCGTTTTCGGCCAGTGCTTCACCAATGGTATCCAAGGATTCCTGTACAGCAGAATCGATAAACCCACAGGTATTTACAATCACTAATTCAGCATCATTGTAGGTGGGCACGACATCGTAGCCTTCAGTCCGTAACTGAGTCAAAATGCGTTCTGAGTCGACTAAGTTTTTAGGGCAGCCTAAGCTCACAAACCCTATCTTGGTGCCTGAAGCTGCTTTCGTTACAGTATTTGATTCCAAGATTTTCACTGGTGTTTCTAGAGTAGTGGTTTGCTTGGGGTTAACGATTTCTACGGTCATCTTACGCCTTGTGCTATTGCAGGTGTTATTTAAATGAGTTGACTTAACCATCTGAAAATATTGGACTAGCTTAAAATGCAGTCAAATTAGACAGCCATGCCTGAATTGGTTATTTTACGCGCTGAATTATACAGGATTGTCCTTTGCGGTGATAGCGTCTAGTAAAAACTAAGTCTAATCAGATATTAACGTCAATTTATAGAGCGCAATGATGTTTACAATGGCTGCTAAAACTTAATTTTCGGTGCTAGAAATTGGCATTAAGGGGACTATCTATTAGCCACGACATTCGCATTTTTAGGCGTTTTCAACTACCTCATTCCATCTTGTGCTTAAAACTAGAAAGAATTAAACTTATAATTAGATTTTCATGGGGCTGATTGTTTAGCTTTAAAACATAATATAACAATAAGAACAATTAAATCATGTTTATTGACAGCTTCCTTTTTACGCGTGTTCGGATATTACCTTGATTAGAAAATCAGTGTACTTTTATTTTTTAATCGTTTTGCTGATCAATTCTTCGGTGGGTTTTGCTGCCGAAATTAGCGAAATTGATAACTTTATTCTCACCTCAACAATTGAGCCCTATGATTGCCCCGAAGACGATGCAAATCTAGCAATCGACAGTTATTTGAATCTTTCAGAATTGAGCGATACCCAGAAATTTCAACTAATGGTGATGAAAACCCATTGGCAAATTTGTGTTGGAAAACACGAAGAAGCTAAACAAGCATTGATCGCACTTATCAATAATCCCAAAGTAGATAGAGAGATGGAATATTTTGCCTCAGCTACTTACCAGTTAGGTTTCATTTATGATGTTCAAGAAAATTTGGATCGTTGTGAATATTATGGAAAGGCAGAACAACTTTCGCAGAACAAATTTGAAGGGATTAATCTGAGTGCGCAGTTGGGTTTGATCACGGTTTGTCATGCTAACATGGATGATGGTGTCAAACTCGGTAAAATGTACGCTTTGTTGGAAACCTATGCGGTTAAAAATGATCAGGCGGCTTTAGCTCATATTCACAATAATATAGGGCTCCTTTATGGCTCATTAGGTCAACAGGTTTTAGCCGCTGAGCAATTTCAAAAATCTTACGAGTTAGGGTTAAATACCTACACAAGTTCCAACTTACTGGCCACGCTAATGAGCGTTATCTCTTCTCACATGGCCGCTGGGAATTTTGAAAAAGCCGAACAAGCGATTCAAGAATTTAAACGCGTCAATCTTTCCGTTGATACAGCGTTATCTAATGTGTGGTTGTATTTTGCTGAAGCGGGCTACCATTATCGAACCAATAATATTGAACAGTTACGCTATAGTCTTGCAAAGTGGAAAATCTATCTTGAAAGCATCAATAGTTCCACATTTAATAGTTTGTATCGTTGGTATAGTGCGGTGGTCTGTTATGAAGATAATGACATTGCATGTCTAAAGCAATTTTTAGAAGATGAAAAAAATACCAATGAAGGTTACAAAATCTTTGTTAATAGAAATAAAGACTACTTGAAATTTATCGTACAAGTCTACTTGTATCTGGGCGATATTGAAAACGCTGAAAAAGCCTTCAACACTTTTTCTGAGGTAATGATCAATAAGGCTATTGAGCAACAAGAATCAGGTAAAATATTGGGAGTGGCTAATCTACATAGCCAAATTCAAAGCTTAGAGACTAGTTTGCAAGCGTCAAAAAGTGATCGTATTCAAACCATCGTTATTGTGGTCTGCGTGCTCCTGATTGTTATTGTTGCAATCATATTTTGGCTACGTCACCGTTATCTCAATAGTTTATCTTTTGATACGGTTACTAACCTACTTAATAGTAAAGCCGCATTGGCAAAAATTAAACGAGTACCTGAACCTTCACCTGGACGAACCAATGCATTAGCCTTATTTGATTTAGGCAACTTTCGAGATGTGAATAGGCAAATAGGGGCAACCAATAGTGAGTTAGCGTTAAAACAAATATCCTTAACCCTAAGCCAGGTTACGCGTGAACGCGATATTTTAGGTAGATTTGCACCGGAGCAATTCATCGTCTGCCTAACTGATATAGAAGAAGATTCTGCAAAATCATTTTTTGAACGTATGCGATATGCATTGGAGAATACGATTTTGGGTGAGCAACGTGGTCAACAAGTAAGTATTCGTTCTAGTATGAGTATCTATATTTCCAGTGGAACCTTTGTAGATTTAGATGAAGTGCTTGATGACATGTTACTGTCCCTTGGAATTCAAACTGAAAGTGAATAATTTCCATTGGCTTCGGCCACAGTTTCAGTGCTTAGACGCTATTCAACTCTAAAATGGCGAAACTACTATTACCTTTAAACCATTATGATGAGGCTGGGCGAATTAAACCGCCACGATTTTTTTGGTGGTGTTGTTTATTTCTCGCAAAAAGTTATGCCATTTTTGTTCTTTCACTCAGTAATTTTCGAGATGCAGATGGATTGCTTGAAATATTTTATCCGCAAAAAAGTGAACTATACATTGGTTTTGGCATTGGCGGTGGAGCGTTAATTGCGATAATTATTGTGGCGTACAGAGAAAAGTGGTGGGATAGCAAGTGGCAATTTATCAGGCGACTCATAAAACCTTGTTTGATTTTAACCGTTTTACTTGATTTGGCCCATCAAATGCAAATTTCGGTCGGCCAATACTGGCAGTTTTCCTGGCCGGTTGCTTCCATGATGTTAGTTGATGTGGTGATACTTTATTGGATTTTAAAAAGTCGCCATTTACGCTATATGATAGCGGATTGGGCTGATAATCAGCCCTGATAAATTTTCTAGGGGCGCTTTGTATGGTTACTGCACACTATTTGCCACAGCCTGTTGAAAATAATCTTGTACACTTATTTGACTATCATTGACTAGTCTTTGGTAACAAATACCAGCAAATGCATAAGACTTGCCTGAGTACTCCATGACCACATAAGGTGCATCTTTATCTGATTCATCGTAGCGCCAATTTCCGCCCACAAGCTGTTTAAATATTTCGCCTAAATAAGCTCCGTAAATATTCGATATGGTAAAAACAGCGTCATTTTCTAACGCTTGATCTTTGTATCTTTCAATCCAAGCTAAAATCACATCGTCAACTAACGAGATACTTTCAACTGTCCCATCTAATACAAGTTTAAATTCATCCAACGTGGTATCAATCGCATTTTGAGCACTATCTGCCATCAATTGATTGAGTTCTTCTTGGGTCATGCGCATGGAGCATCCTTAAATTAATCAGTATTGTCTTATACAGTAATGTGATTGTGGCGATATAATCGCTTTTTGTCTAATTTTCCATTGGATATTGATCATATGCTTGTTTGATATCGGCAAATTTGCTTATTTCTTTTCTCAAACATTCGATATTTTAATTTTAATATTTTAATAACGAGTTAAAGCCGCTATGTTGATCCCAAAATCTTTGAGTCACGTAAAGTTGATATGAAGTATGCATTTGTTCTACCAACAACCGCGTTATTTGCACTGGGTTTAATTTCATCTTTGGTGCATTTTGACGTTATTCCTGCTGGGATAACTATACTTGAAGACTTAAAGTCATATTTCGGTGAGTACTTTTACGCTTTGATTTTTTTCATTATCTTAGCAGAGTCAATTGTTTACGTGGGGTTTTACTTTCCGGGGCAGTTTTTTGCCGTCGTATTGGTGATTTTATCCAAACCAACCGTCGCGGATATTCTATTCTTAACCTTTGCCATGGTTGCGGCGGCAACGATGGGTTCATACATTAACTACCGACTCGGACAGTTGAGTAGAAACGACGACTCTCAGCATTCTAAAATTAGTTTAAAAGCGCTGTTGTTAGCGATGATACATATTAATTCATTGGCCTTCTTCATGTTTAATCAAGGAAGCAAAAATGGGCCTTTAAGAGTGATTTGGATGGCAGGTTTACTCAATCTTCCATATTACTTAGTGCTAATAACCTCAACTGCATTGTTAAGCGAAGAAATCATGCAAGTGGCGGAAAGTACCTGGTTAATGATATCAATAGTTTGCGTTTGGTTAATTATTGCAATCGTTTTAGATGTTAGGAATGCGCGTTCAACTCAACAGAAAACCTAATCACTGTATCTATTTAAACCCAACTTACAGGGATAAAAACTTATTTATTGCACGAGAAGCGGCGAAAAATCCAAAACAAGCCGTTACCGAAACCGCTGCTCCGAATCCGGTATTACAATCTAATCTAGCACTACTTTGAGCTTCCGATTTTTGGCACGAAACGCTACCGTCACCTTGTGGGTAACGCAGGTGTTCAGTGGAAAATACACATTCAACTGCAAAACGTCTTTTAGGGTTTTGGCTAAAGTTGTGAAATCGTCTTAACTGGCTTCGAAGTTTAGCGGCGAGGGGATCCTGGATGGTTTTAGATAGATCTGAAATGGTTATTTTACTTGGATCAATTTGACCGCCAGCACCGCCTGTCGTAATGATTTTTATTTTGTTTCGTTTACAGTGGGCAATTAAAGCTGCTTTTGCAGGGACACTATCGATGGCATCAATGACATAATCAAATTCTTTACTGATGTATTCTTGCAGGTTTTCTGGCGTCACAAAATCTTCAATGCAATTGACCTCACATTCAGGATTAATTTGCCTAATACGCGCTGCCATGACGTCTACTTTGGCCTCACCAACGGTATCGGTTAATGCATGAATCTGTCGATTGGTATTAGTGGTACAAATATCATCTAAATCAATTAAAGTGATTTTTCCTAACGCTGTGCGAGCCAACGCCTCGGCTGCCCATGTCCCTACACCTCCGATCCCAACAACACAAAAATGCGCTTTTTTAAGACGTTGTGTTTCTGTTAAACCATAGAGTCTTTCGGTACCACCGAAACGCGATTTTTGTTCCTGCATAAATGAAAATTGTTTGTCATGTTTTTAATTTCGCGCAGTATAACAATTACTATCAATATTGCTAATTTATGTCACAAAGAGATGTTAAAAGTATGCAGTTTTAAAGTGAATATAATGGGTAACTTTGACGTTATTGTTATGTTTTTTAGCTTATTGCTATTCAGTTGTTGATTACTAAGCGCAGCTTTTATAGCATGCTTTTAACTATGTTTGTGGAACGGATGGTTTCAGGTATTTGACGAGCTTTAACGCATTCATTGCGAGTGAGTCATGGGCCTAGACATCATTAAAATATAAAAAAGGAAAAATACATGAAACCAGTTGTATTAGCGGGCGGATCTGGAAGTAGATTGTGGCCAAAATCACGTGCTGCATTGCCAAAGCAGTTTTTAGCGTTAACCGATGAAAACACTATGTTGCAAAATACTGTCAGTCGCCTTGATGGTTTAGACATGGATCCAGCTATTTTTATTTGTAATGAAGCACACCGCTTTCTTGTAGCCGAGCAATTACGTCAGCAAGGCAGGGATCACGGCGGAATTTTGCTTGAGCCTGTGGGTCGCAATACTGCTCCTGCTATCGCATTAGCTGCGTTGCAGGCGTGTAGCGAAGGTGAAGATCCTGTACTACTGGTTTTAGCTGCAGACCATTTAATCAAAGACAACAAGGCTTTCCATAAAGCGATTCAACACGCCAATGCGTTAGCTGAACAAGGGAAGTTGGTTACCTTTGGTATCGTTCCTGATTGTGCCCATACTGGTTACGGTTATATTCGCAGAGGAGAGCAGTTAAATCATTCTGAAACGGGGTTTGCAGTATCGCAGTTCGTAGAAAAGCCAGATATGGAAACTGCTGAAAAGTACGTTGCCAATGGTGATTATTTTTGGAATAGCGGTATGTTTATGTTCAAGGCTAGCCGCTATCTACAAGAGCTAGAAAAGTATGCGCCGGAAATGCTCAAAGTATGTAAAGAAGCGATTTCTTCAGAATCTAAAGATTTAGACTTTGTGCGTGTTGATGCTGATATTTTTGCCACTTGCCCAGATGACTCAGTTGATTATGCGGTAATGGAAAAAACCGACGACGCAGCTATGGTTCCATTAGATGCCGGTTGGAATGATGTAGGTAGCTGGTCTTCTTTATGGGAAACAGCTGACAGCAAAGATGCTCAAGGTAATGTTTGTGTGGGTGATGTTATGTTAACCAACACAAATAATAGTTACATTAATTCTGAACAACGACTAATTGCTGTAGTAGGTTTAGACGATGTCGTTGTGGTAGAAACCAAAGATGCAATTTTGGTAGCAAATAAAAATAAAGTTCAAGACATTAAAACAGTGGTTAATGAACTCAAAGCGCAACACCGACCAGAGTTTGAATTTCATCGTGAAGTATTTAGACCTTGGGGAAGTTACGATTCCATCGATAACGGTGACCGATTCCAGGTGAAACGCATTACGGTTAATCCGGGTGAGAAACTTTCAGTTCAAATGCATCATCACCGAGCCGAACATTGGATTGTGGTTTCAGGAACCGCAAAAGTAACGAACGGTGAAGAGACCTTCTTAGTCACTGAAAACGAGTCTACATATATTCCAATTGGTATCGTCCATGCGCTAGAAAATCCAGGTAAAGTTCCACTTGAGCTTATTGAAGTGCAATCAGGTAGTTATTTAGGTGAAGACGATATCGTTCGTTTTTCAGATAGATACGGTCGCACAGCGAAGTAAATAAGGACTTAAGATGCAAATTAGTTGTTTTAAAGCGTACGATATTCGTGGCAAATTGTTAACGCAATTGGACGAAAATGTGGCTTATCGAATTGGCCGAGCCTATGCCGAATATTTAAATGCCAATGACGTGGTTGTTGGTGGTGATGTGCGTCATACTTCAGCACCATTAAAATTAGCATTGAGTGCCGGCCTAGTCGATGGTGGTGCTAACGTCATCGATTTGGGTATGACAGGCACAGAAGAAATTTACTTCGCTACCAAACATTTAGGGGTTGATGGCGGCATAGAAGTGACTGCTAGTCATAACCCGATTGACTACAATGGTATGAAGTTGGTTAAAAGTGAGTCTCGCCCAATTAGCGGCGATACCGGCTTGTTTGCTATCAAAGATATTGCTGAACAATATGATCAAGACACAGTTGAATCGCGTTTAAGTTTTTTCTCTGATAAACGCAGTAGCGATGAAGCATTCCTAAAAGGCGAGGGCAGTGTTTCCACTGATAAACTCACCGCTTCTGGTAAATATTCACAACGTTCATGTTTACCTGCTTATGTTGAACATATATTGTCTTATGTGGATTTGACAAACTTCAAGCCATTAAAGCTAGTTGTAAATGCCGGTAATGGAGCTGCAGGTAAAGCATTAGATAGTATTGAACAAGCGTTAAAATCCCTTAAAGTACCCATTGAATTTATTAAAGTGCATCATCAACCGGATGGTGACTTTCCAAATGGTATACCTAATCCATTGTTACCAGAAAGCCGTGCAGATACAGCCAATGCTGTCATCGCCCATCAAGCTGATATGGGAATAGCCTGGGATGGGGATTTTGACCGTTGTTTCTTGTTTGATGAGACTGGCGAATTTGTTGAAGGGTATTACATTGTAGGTTTGTTAGCTAAAGCATTTTTGGATAAAAATGCTTCGAGCAAAATTATTTACGATCCTCGTGTATATTGGAATACTGAAGACATTGTAAAAACTGCTGGCGGTACGCCGATTAAAAGCAAAACTGGCCATGCCTTCATTAAAGAAAGAATGCGTAAAGAAGATGCTGTTTATGGCGGTGAAATGAGCGCCCATCATTACTTTCGAGATTTTGCGTATTGCGACTCGGGTATGATCCCCTGGTTATTAGTAGCAGAGTTAATCTGCACCAGTGCTCAGCCATTGTCTGAATTAGTGAAGCAACGAATAGCGGCTTTCCCTTCATCAGGTGAAATTAACAGTCTATTGGAGGACGCTGATGCTGCACTTAATCGAGTTATTGCTAAATATCAGCCTATGGCAGAAGTGATAGACGATACAGATGGTGTAGGATTGGAGTTTGGCAACTGGCGATTTAATCTAAGAAAATCGAATACCGAGCCTGTTATTCGTTTAAATGTTGAATCCTCAGGAGATATTGCCTTGATGGAAGAAAAAACAGCTGAGTTATTGGCGCTTATTCGCGCTTAACTTTGTTGTAGAAGTGACGATATTAAAAAAATAGCCCTACTGGGCTATTTTTTTGCTAAAAATTTGATTGAAGAACTGATTTATTTTAACTATTGAGACATTTGGTAAATTAACCAAATTATCATTAAATGGCTGCCTACGGTAATTGCAGTTAAGCGGATCCTCAAGGATTTATACCATGTGGCCAGGCTAGAGAGTTTAAATTCGTAAAAAATAACCAAGATATAACTACAAGCCAGGGTAATTAATGCAGCCTCGGGCGGAAACCAAATAACACTCAACCAACCTACAATCGAAGGCAGCATAGCCAAGTATATTAAGATTATAGAGCGCTTGTTATTAATTCCATCAAACCATAATACACCACCTAAAAAAGATAAAATAATGGCAGAATACTGAATGAAAAAGCCAACTCCTTCAAAGTAGGAAACGGTTTCCCAAAGTATAAAAAAAGGCAGAAAAATAAATGGGGTTAATCCAGCATAACCTAATATTTTGGCGTGGTATTTAAGCATTTTTATCACTTTTTGTGGTGTTATTGATTTGTTAATGTAATCAAACTTGTTTATTTACTTATATTTAACATTTGTTTGCTGCAATAAGCTAACTTATTGACCAGAATTAATTTTTTATTTAACTACAGAGAAAAAAATAGCGCCTTGAGGCGCTATTTTTGAATAGTCAATAATAGTTACTTTTTAATTGGGTTGTACTTTCTAGCATTTTCACCAGTATAAAGCTGACGAGGACGCCCAATTTTTTGTCCAGGTTGACTTAACATTTCGTGCCAATGAGATACCCAACCCACTGTTCTTGCTAGTGCAAAAATACAAGTGAACATGTTAGTAGGGATGCCAATTGCCTTAAGAATGATACCTGAATAAAAATCCACATTTGGGAAAAGCTTTTTCTCAGCGAAATACGGGTCGCTAAGGGCAATTTTTTCTAGTTCCATAGCCACATTCAGCAATGGATCATCAATGTTCATCTCTTCAAGTACTTCATGACAACTTTCGCGCATCACAGTTGCACGAGGGTCGTGGTTTTTATAAACACGGTGACCAAAGCCCATTAATCTGAACGGGTCATTTTTATCTTTAGCACGAGCTATAAACTCAGGAATGCGGTCTACACTGCCAATTTCTTGCAGCATGTTCAAACAAGCTTCATTGGCACCACCATGAGCAGGCCCCCATAAAGATGCAACGCCAGCGGCAATACACGCGTATGGATTAGCGCCTGATGAACCCGCAAGTCTGACTGTAGAAGTAGATGCATTTTGTTCGTGATCAGCATGCAATGTAAAGATACGGTCCATTGCTCTAGAGACAGCAGGGCTTATTTCATAATCTTCAGCAGGTACAGAAAACATCATGTTTAAGAAGTTTTCAGCATAACTTAGATCATTTCTTGGATAAACAAAGGGTTGACCGACATTATATTTGTAACACATGGCCACTAAAGTAGGCATTTTTGCGATTAAGCGGTAAGCACTTCTTAAGCGTTGTTCAGGATCAGAAATATCTAAATCATCGTGATAGAAGCTAGATAGCGCACCAACTGTACCACACAACATGGCCATTGGATGAGCGTCACGGCGGAAGCCTCTAAAGAAGTTTGTTAATTGATCGTGAACTAAGGTGTGACGTGTAATGGTGTTTTTAAATTCAGCATATTCTTCAGAAGTGGGCGTTTTGTCGTGTAATAACATATAGCAAACTTCTATATAATCGGCGTCTCTCGCCAACTCTTCAATTGAATACCCTCTATGAAGTAATACGCCTTTAGCTCCATCAATAAAGGTGATGGATGATTCGCAAGAACCAGTAGCCATGAAACCAGGGTCAAAAGTGAAGTAACCGCTAGAGCCTAATGCTCGAACATCTATTACGTCGTTCCCAGCAGTTCCCGAAAGTACCGGAAGTTCTACCTCTTTGTCGCCTACCTTTAAAATGGCTTTAGTTTCTGCCATAAGATGTTCTCCTTAGACTAAGTTCTTAAACTGTTAAAAATTTATACAATAATAACAGCCATGAAAAAAAGTGTGCTATTTGTACTTAGAAAGTTAGCGCAAGTCAATTTTAATACACGAATGTTTAATATTTATTCTTAAAATGTGTCCGTATTACTCATAAATACCTAAATCCATAATTAAACCGTTTTTATCAAGAACAAAAATTGTAATTAATCTCTACGGTGGATATACTTTGTGACACTAAATGAAAAAAACGCTTAGTTGTTAAAGGTTTAATACTTAATTAACAAAGTGTTAACAGTTGAGCTAGCTTAACTTTATTTTTCGTTTATGCACTATACAACATAATAACTTTAAATAAATGCGTCAAACCTCAACAATGATTACAGGCACATAAAGTGAAAAAACAAAGACCAGTCAATCTGCAACTCAATACGATAAGTTTTCCCCCTTCAGCTATAGTTTCTATTTTACATCGGGCAACCGGTGTTGCTATGTTCTTCGCCCTGATTTTTGTGATCTGGGCCTGGGCTGTATCAGTATCAAGCCTTGATGGGTTTAATACGGTGCAAGAAGTGATGGCAGGGCCTCTTGGTAAATTCGTTGCTATCGGTACCTTATCCGCATTGACCTACCATATTCTTGGCGGTATCCGTCACGTGATTATGGATATGGGTCATTGGGAAGAAATCGACTCAGGCAACTTAAGCGCACAAGCCACTATTGGTTTGTGGGTATTAGTGACGATCGTTATAGGAGTTATATTGTGGTAACCGAACAAGCGGGTTTAAAACGTAACGGAGTGCAAGATTTTGTTACTCTGCGTGCTACGGCACTTATCATTACCTTATTTTCTTTTTACATGACCTATTTTTTCATTGCCACACCCGTGGTGACATTTGAAATTTGGAGAGATTTATTTTCTAGCATATTTATGAAAGTTTTCACTTTCATTACGCTAGTTGCAATTATGTATCATGTAAGAATTGGTCTATGGCAAGTTTTAACTGATTATGTCAAAGGTCCGGGTTTACGAGCAACGTTACAATATGTACTTAACATTATTGCATTTGTGTATGTTGCAGTTGGTTTATTTGTTTTGTGGGGTGTGAAGTGAGTATTCCGGTTCATGAGTTCGATGCGGTAGTAGTAGGGGCTGGCGGCGCTGGAATGCGAGCAGCTTTACAAATTTCTCAATCAGGTAAATCCTGTGCGTTACTTTCAAAGGTATTTCCAACACGTTCACACACAGTGTCTGCTCAAGGCGGGATCACTGTTGCGTTAGGAAATGCCCATGAAGATAACTGGGAATGGCACATGTACGATACAGTTAAAGGCTCTGATTACATTGGTGATCAAGATGCAATTGAGTACATGTGTAAAACAGGTCCTGAAGCGATTATTGAAATGGAGAATATGGGTTTGCCATTTTCTCGATTCGAAGACGGTAGAATTTATCAGCGTCCTTTCGGTGGTCAATCTCAAAACTTTGGCGGTGAACAAGGCGCTCGAACAGCTGCTGCAGCCGACCGTACAGGTCATGCTTTATTACATTTGCTTTATCAGCAGAATGTGAAAAATAAAACAAAAGTATTCAGTGAATGGTACGCCCTTGATTTAGTCAAAAATCAAAATGGTGATGTAGTCGGTTGTACTGCTATTGACATTGAAAGTGGTGAGGTCGTTTACTTTAAGTCTAAAGCCGTCGTTTTGGCTACAGGTGGAGCAGGTCGTATTTATGCTTCAACTACCAATGCTCACATTAATACCGGTGATGGTGTTGGTATGGCATTGAGAGCGGGTGTACCGGTTCAAGATATGGAAATGTGGCAGTTCCACCCAACTGGTATTGCCGGTGCTGGTACGCTAGTTACTGAAGGGTGCCGCGGTGAAGGTGGTTACCTTCTTAATAAAGACGGCGAACGTTTCATGGAACGTTATGCACCAAACGCGAAAGATTTAGCGGGCCGTGACGTGGTAGCACGTTCAATGATGACTGAGATTCGTGAAGGTCGCGGTTGTGACGGTCCTTGGGGTACGCACATTAAACTTAAGCTTGATCACCTAGGTAAAGACGTCTTGGAATCAAGATTACCAGGGATTCTTGAGTTGTCTCGTACCTTTGCTCACGTTGATCCAGTAAAAGAACCTATTCCAGTTATTCCAACTTGTCACTATATGATGGGTGGTATACCCACTAACGTTGATGGCCAAGCAATTAGCATTGATAAAGATGGCAATGAAAAACCCATTGGTGGATTGTTTGCATGTGGTGAGATTGCTTGTGTATCTGTTCATGGCGCCAACCGTTTAGGTGGTAACTCGCTATTAGACTTGGTTGTTTTCGGTCGTGCTACAGGTCTGCATCTTGGTGAAGCTATTGATAAAATTGATTCTACTGAAGCATCACAAACTGATGTGGAAGAAGCTATGGTACGCTTCAATCGCTGGGAGAGCTCAGAGGTTGGTAAAGGCGAAGATCCAGTACAAATCAAGAAAGATTTACAACAATGTATGCAACTTAACTTTTCTGTTTTCCGCGAAGGGGATGCCATGGCCGAAGGTCTTGCTGAACTGAAAGAAATCAGAGAAAGGTTGAAATTTGCCCGCCTTGATGACAAGAGTAGCGATTTCAATACTCAGCGTATTGAATGTCTTGAGCTTGATAATCTAATGGAAACTGCATTTAGTACTGCGGTAGCAGCGAACTTTAGAACAGAAAGTCGCGGGGCACATAGTCGTTTCGATTATCCAGATCGTGATGATTCACAATGGTTGTGCCACTCTGTTTACTTACCAGAGTCAGAGTCTATGCGTAAGCGTGATGTAAACATGACACCTAAATTACGCGAAGCGTTTCCACCTAAAGCTAGAACTTATTAATTGGAGTAACGAAGATGAATCTTACTTTCTCAATATATCGTTACAACCCGGATGTTGATAACGCTCCACGCATGCAAGAATATTCGCTTGAAGTGGAAGAAGGGCAAGATATGATGGTGCTTGATGCACTTATCGCCCTTAAAGAACAAGACCCTACGTTGTCATTTAGACGTTCATGCCGTGAAGGTGTGTGCGGATCAGATGGCGTAAATATGAATGGTAAAAACGGCTTAGCATGTATTACCCCGCTTTCCGCATTAGGAAAAGGAAAAATTGTAGTACGTCCTTTACCTGGTTTGCCTGTGGTACGTGATTTAGTCGTTGATATGAGTCAGTTCTATACTCAATACGAAAAAATTAAACCGTTTTTAATTAATGATGATAAACATCCGCCAGCTCGCGAACATCTTCAACTTCCTGAAGAGCGTGCTAAGCTAGATGGTTTGTATGAGTGTATTCTGTGTGCATGTTGTTCTACATCATGTCCTTCATTTTGGTGGAATCCAGATAAGTTTATTGGTCCCGCCGGATTGTTACACGCTTATCGATTCCTAATTGATAGTCGTGATACCGCCACTGATGAACGACTCAGTGATTTGGATGACGCATTTAGCGTGTTCCGTTGTCACGGAATCATGAACTGTGTGAGTGTTTGCCCGAAAGGACTTAATCCAACTAAAGCCATCGGCCATATCAAGTCGATGCTGCTACAACGGGCTGTTTAGTTTAGTCATTTAACACCAGTGGTGTTAATCGTGACAGCAAGTCTAAATAGCCATCCTTCGTAGGATGGCTTTTTTGCTTAAAAAATCGAACCTTATTGGTTTATTTACTTTAATTTTTTGGATATTTACGCATACTAGATATCCGGTTGTTAGCCTTACTTTTTAAAGGGACAATAATGCAACAAAGCGTGATGAAAGCATGGTGGGATTCTTCACACATGGCTGGCGGCAACGCTGCTTATATAGAAGAACTCTACGAAACATTTTTGGACGATCCAAACAGTGTTTCAGAGCAGTGGCGAAGTATATTTGAAAGTTTGCCTAAAGTGGATGGCGTTGAATTAGATACCAACCATTCTTTAATAAGAGAGCAATTCAAAGCCTTAGCTGCTTTAGGTCCTGCGGCCAGAGCAACTAGCAGTGCACCTGCTAAAGCTTCAAGTAGTGATGAAAAGCAAGTTAAAGTATTGCAGTTGATCAATGCCTACCGATTTAGAGGGCATCAACATGCCAATCTAGATCCTTTGGACTTATGGAAGCAGCCTAGGGTTCGAGACCTAGAGTTATCCCACCATAATTTGACTGAAAAAGATTTCGATACCCATTTTAATGTAGGTTCTTACGCCATTGGTCAAGAAACCATGACGTTGAAAGATCTATTCACTTCCTTGAATAGAACTTATTGTGGCTCTATCGGTTCTGAATATATGCATATCACTGATACTGAACAGAAACGTTGGTTACAGCAGCGCTTAGAATCGGTACAGGCAAAACCTGAAATTAGTCGTGATGAAAAAATCAATATTCTAAAGGGCCTAGTTGCTGCCGATGGTATGGAGAAATACTTAGGGGCTAAATTTCCAGGTGCAAAACGCTTTTCATTAGAAGGTGGTGATGCATTAGTGCCTATGCTTAAAGGCTTAATTAACCACGCTGGTGCTAATGGTGCTAAAGAAGTGGTTATTGGTATGGCTCACCGTGGACGACTTAATGTTCTAGTAAATGTCTTAGGTAAGAACCCTTCGGTTTTATTTGATGAGTTCTCTGGTAAACATGATCAATCCCTAGGTGCAGGTGATGTTAAATATCATGCTGGTTTCTCTTCTGACTTTGCTACCGAAGGTGGTAATGTGCATTTGGCGTTAGCATTTAACCCATCTCACTTAGAAATAGTCAATCCTGTGGTCATTGGTTCAGTAAGAGCGCGTCTTGACCGTCGTGAGTGCTCTGATGGTTCAACGGTTTTACCTATTACTATACACGGTGACTCAGCCATAGCTGGGCAGGGTGTTGTACAAGAGACATTTAATATGTCTCAAACCCGCGGATTCAAAGTGGGTGGTACAGTTAGAATCGTAATTAATAATCAGGTAGGCTTTACTACTTCTAAAACAGAAGATACCCGCTCAACACAATATTGTACTGATATTGCGAAGATGGTTCAGGCACCTATATTCCATGTGAATTCTGATGATCCTGAAGCTGTTTTATTCGTCACAAAATTAGCGCTAGATTATCGTAATACTTTTAAACGTGATGTGATGATTGACTTGGTTTGTTATCGTCGTCATGGTCACAACGAAGCTGATGAGCCAAATGCGACTCAGCCATTGATGTATCAAAAAATTAAAAAGCATCCTGTGCCACGTTTATTGTATGCAGATCAATTAACTGCTGAAGGCAGTATTGAAGATCACGAAGTTGAGAAATTAGTCAGTGAATATCGTGCAGCGCTAGATCACGGCGCGTGTGTTGTTCCAGAGTGGCGTCCTATGACAGAACATTCTGTAGACTGGACTCCGTATTTGGGGCATGACTGGGATGCGCCTTACAATGCTCAAATTGATAAAGATAAACTCATTGAGCTTGGCCGATCTATTGTCAATTATCCTGAGAGCTTTAAATTGCAATCGCGGGTGAAAAAGCTCTATGGCGATCGTGAAGCTATGCTTGCAGGAGAAAAGCTTATCGATTGGGGGATGGCTGAGAATTTAGCCTATGCCGATATTGTTTCAAAAGGAACAAATATCCGCCTAACTGGTCAAGATTCTGGTCGAGGTACATTTTTCCATCGCCACGCGGTTCTACATAACCAAAGCGATGGCGCGGAATATATGCCATTGCAACATGTGAGTGAAGACCAAGGTAAAATGGAAATTTACGACTCAGTGCTGTCTGAGGCTGCGGTTGTCGCTTTCGAATTTGGCTATGCAACGGCTGAGCCTGGTACCTTAACTATTTGGGAAGCACAATTTGGTGATTTTGCCAATGGCGCACAAGTGGTTATCGATCAGTTCTTAAGTTCTGGTGAAGCAAAATGGGGACGCTTATGTGGATTAACATTATTGCTTCCACATGGTTATGAGGGGCAAGGTCCTGAGCATAGTTCTGCTAGATTAGAGCGCTTTTTACAATTATGTGCAGATCATAACTGGCAGGTGTGTGTGCCTTCTACACCAGCGCAGGTTTACAACATGATCAGACGTCAAGCGATTCGTCCAATGCGTAAACCGCTAATTGTTATGTCACCTAAGTCACTTTTACGTCATCCTCTGGCAGTGTCTAGCTTTGATGAATTAACTGATGGTGTTTTTCACACTGTGATTGACGAAGTTGATGATATTAAGCCAGCTGATGTTAAACGAGTTGTAATGTGTTCAGGAAAAGTTTACTACGATTTATTAGAACAACGTCGTAAAAACGAACAACAGGATGTGGCTATTGTTCGAATTGAACAACTTTATCCTTTCCCAAGTGAGGACGTGGTGGCAAAGATCACTAAAAAGTATACTCACGTTAAAGACTGGGTTTGGTGTCAAGAAGAACCACAAAATCAGGGAGCATGGTATTGTAGCCAGCATCATTTCTGGGCATCGCTCCCAGAAGGAGCAAAACTAACTTATGCAGGTAGAACTGCATCTGCTTCTCCTGCAGTTGGCTATAACGCAGTTCACAATCAACAGCAAAAAGCGTTGGTTGATGACGCACTTACTCTATAATTAGGAACCAGTATGACAATAGAAATTAAAGTACCGGTGCTACCAGAATCAGTAGCAGATGCTTCGATTGCCACATGGCATGTCAAAGTTGGTGACAAAGTCAGTCGAGATCAAAACCTTGTTGATATTGAAACCGACAAAGTAGTGTTAGAAGTTGTATCACCAGACGAAGGTACAATTACGGAAATATTGGATGCTGAGGGTGATACAGTCCTTGGTGAACAAATTATTGCAAAACTAGAAGAAGGCGACGGCGCTAGCAGTGCAAAAGCACCTGCAGCACCCGCAGCTAGTCAACCAACTACATCAAGTACAAAGGGTAAATCAGTGGAAATTAAAGTTCCTGTGCTGCCAGAATCGGTAGCTGACGCAACAATCGCAACATGGCATGTACAACCTGGGGAAGCGGTTTCTCGGGATCAGAACCTAGTGGACATCGAAACTGACAAAGTAGTGTTAGAAGTCGTTGCTCCTGCTGACGGTTCACTAACTGACATCGTTGCCCAAGAAGGTGACACTGTTACTGCTGAGCAAGTTATCGCTAATTTTGCTGAAGGTGCAGGTGCATCTGCTCCAGCAGCTAGCGAATCTACAGAAGCTGAGTCTGCAGAAGAGAATGACGCCTTGAGCCCATCAGTAAGACGTTTATTGGCAGAAAAAGGCGTTGATGCGTCGAATATCAAAGGCACTGGCAAAGGCGGTCGTATTACCAAAGAAGATGTTGAAAAACATCTGAAAGGCGCGTCTAAACCAGCATCAAAAGATGCCGCAGTTGCAGCTCCAGCCGCGCTAGTTGGCGAGCGTACTGAAAAACGAGTACCAATGACACGTCTGCGTAAAACCATTGCAAGTCGTTTATTGGAAGCGAAAAACTCTACGGCAATGTTGACTACCTTCAATGAAATCAACATGAAGCCAATTATGGATTTGCGTAAGCAGTATCAAGAAAGTTTTGAAAAGCGCCATGGTATACGTTTAGGTTTCATGTCTTTTTACGTGAAAGCTGTGACAGAAGCATTGAAGCGTTTCCCTGAGGTTAATGCATCAATTGATGGTGATGATATCGTTTATCATAACTATTTTGATATCTCTATTGCGGTTTCAACTCCTCGTGGATTGGTCACTCCAGTTTTACGAGATTGTGACGCTCTAGGAATGGCAGGGATTGAAAGTGGTATTAAATCTCTTGCGATAAAAGGTCGTGATGGCAAATTAGCCATGGATGACTTACAAGGTGGTAACTTTACTATCACTAACGGCGGTGTATTTGGGTCATTATTGTCAACTCCAATTATTAACCCTCCACAAAGTGCTATTCTTGGTATGCACAAAATCCAAGAACGTCCAATGGCGGTAAATGGAAAAGTTGAAATTTTACCAATGATGTACTTGGCACTATCTTATGACCACCGAATTGTTGATGGTAAAGAGTCCGTAGGCTTCTTAGTTACGGTAAAAGAAATGTTAGAAGATCCAACTCGTTTACTTTTAGACGTATAATATTTTGGACTAAATCGAATTGATAGGTGGTAGCTTGAGCTATCATCTATCCAAATGTCGGTATTTTATCGGCACCTTTAATCAAGTCGCTATTATGCGACTTTTAAATTAAATTAAACGGATAGAAACACCATGAATTTGCATGAATATCAAGGTAAGCAATTATTCAAAGAATATGGCTTACCAGTATCTGAAGGGTTTGCTACAGATTCTCCAGAAGAAGCTGCAGCAGCGGCCGATAAAATTGGCGGAAGTGAGTGGGTAGTAAAGTGCCAAGTACACGCAGGTGGCCGAGGTAAGGCTGGCGGTGTTAAATTAGTTAAATCTAAAGATGAAATCAAAGCATTTGCTGAGAAATGGTTAGGTAAAAATCTAGTTACTTTCCAAACTGACGAAAATGGCCAACCAGTTAGCAAGATTTTAGTTGAATCTTGTACGGATATTGCTGATGAACTTTATTTAGGTGCGGTTGTTGACCGTACTTCTCGTCGTATCGTTTTCATGGCGTCTACTGAAGGCGGTGTTGAAATTGAAACTGTTGCTGAAGAAACACCTGAAAAGATTTTGAAAGCTGAAATCGACCCTATTGTTGGTGCTCAACCGTACCAAGCGCGTGATATGGCATTCCAGTTAGGCCTTAAAGGTGTTCAAATCAAACAGTTCACTAAAATCTTTTTAGGTTTAGCGAAAATGTTTGTTGATTTAGATATCGCACTTATCGAAATCAACCCTCTTGTTATAAAAGATGACGGTGATATTCATTGTCTAGACGCTAAAGTGGCTATTGATGGCAACGCTGCATATCGTCAGCCTAAAGTTAAAGCTATGCACGATCCATCTCAAGATGATGCCCGTGAAGCTGAAGCGGCTAAATGGGAACTAAACTATGTAGCACTAGACGGAAACGTTGGTTGTATGGTTAACGGTGCTGGTCTTGCAATGGGAACTATGGATATAGTCAACTTGCACGGTGGCAAGCCTGCTAACTTCCTAGATGTTGGCGGCGGTGCGACTAAAGAACGTGTTGCAGAAGCATTCAAAATCATACTTTCTGACAGCAACGTTAGTGCAGTATTAGTTAATATTTTCGGTGGAATTGTACGTTGTGACATGATCGCTGAAGGTATTATCGGTGCAGTTAAAGAAGTGGGTGTGAACGTACCTGTTGTTGTACGTCTTGAAGGTACTAATGCTGAACTAGGCCGTGAAGTATTGGCTTCATCTGACCTAGATATTATCGCTGCAAGCAGTTTGACTGACGCAGCTCAGCAAGTTGTTAAAGCTGCGGAGGGCAAATAATGTCAGTATTAATTAATAAACATACCAAAGTTATCTGTCAGGGTTTTACTGGTGGTCAAGGTACTTTCCACTCTGAGCAAGCAATTGCTTACGGTACGCAAATGGTTGGTGGTGTTACACCTGGTAAAGGTGGTACAACTCACTTAGATTTGCCTGTATTTAATACAGTACGCGAAGCTGTCGAAGAAACTGGCGCAACTGCTTCTGTCATATATGTACCTGCACCTTTCTGTAAAGATTCAATTGTAGAAGCTGCTGATGCAGGCATCGAATTGATTATTTGTATCACAGAAGGTATTCCTACCATCGACATGTTATTCGTAAAAGAATACTTGACGGTAAAAGGTGTTCGTATGATCGGACCAAACTGCCCAGGTGTTATCACTCCGGGTGAATGTAAAATCGGTATCATGCCTGGTCATATTCATAAGCCTGGTAAAGTAGGTATCGTTTCTCGTTCTGGTACCCTAACTTACGAAGCAGTTAAACAAACTACAGACGAAGGCTTTGGCCAATCTACTTGTGTTGGTATTGGTGGTGATCCTATTCCTGGTTCAAACTTCATCGACATTTTGAAGTTGTTCCAAGAAGATCCAGAAACTGAAGCAATCGTGATGATTGGTGAAATTGGTGGTTCTGCAGAAGAAGAAGCTGCTGAATTTATCAAAGCTAATGTAACTAAACCTGTTGTCTCTTATATTGCTGGTGTAACTGCACCTGCTGGTAAGCGTATGGGTCACGCTGGCGCAATCATTGCCGGTGGTAAAGGTACAGCTGACGAGAAGTTTAAAGCACTTGAAGATGCAGGTGTTAAAACAGTTCGTTCGCTTGCTGATATTGGTAAAGGCTTGCGTGAAATTACCGGTTGGTAATCTGCAATTAATTTGCTGTGAAAAACCCGCTTTCTAGCGGGTTTTTTTATGCCTATTATTCTTTGTAATTTAACTTAGTCGTAGTATAAAAATCCTCCATTAATTGTCGAAAATACTAGGTTTACTCCCTTTAAAAAACCGCATCTGATAGCTAACAAAATATAAATTCTCAAAACGAATTTGTAGTATCAAAGTTAATCAGGATTTAGATGAGTTTCAAAACTTCAGGGGTAATACTGATTGGCAAGCAGCTGACAAATTACCAGTGGCAGCGTACTTTTCTTAATTAAACATGAAAAGTGAGTTTAAAACGGTTTACTAGGGGGATTCGCGAGTGCAGAGGATGAAAGAGGTATACCTTATTTTGACTCCGATATTTCCATTTTTTATTTGTATAATGGCTTATATTTGGCGGATATCGGCTTTAGTCAATTTAACTATTTCTCTGATGTCGATAATGTCTATGTGACTAAATGTGGTAGCTATCCTTGTGAAAATAAGAATGAATTATTTGCATACCGGCTTGATTTAAAATACGAGGTGGATTGGGATACGTCACCTAATTGGGAAATATCCAATGAGGTTGCATTTACTTTCATAATGATTACTTTCTAATATTATTGAGGGATGCTGTTATCTGGAGTTGGTTTAGTCGCTTACTTTTAAGCACCGGCTTAACCTGTAAAGCTTTATAAATTATTTGATTAAAAAGATTTTGCCTTCCTAGCAAAGTGTTATAATAGCTTCTTTTTTCGTTTCTAATACACGTGTTACAGGGGAACTATTAATGGCCGAGACAGACATTCGTCCGACCAACTTCATACGTCAAATTATTGATAAAGATTTGCAAGCAGGGTTGCACAAACAAATTCACACTCGCTTTCCGCCTGAGCCTAATGGTTATCTGCATATAGGCCATGCGAAGTCAATCTGCCTGAATTTTGGTATTGCACAAGATTATCAAGGAACCTGTAACCTCAGGTTTGATGATACTAATCCTGACAAAGAAGATATTGATTATGTTAACTCAATCAAGAACGATGTTCATTGGTTAGGGTTTGAATGGGAAGGAGATGCCCGTTACTCTTCAAACTATTTTGATCAATTGCATGCCTATGCGACTGAATTAATCGAGAAAGGGTTGGCATATGTTGACTTCTCAACCCAAGAAGCAATGCGAGAAATGCGTGGCACCTTAACCCAACCAGGACAAAATAGTCCTTATCGCGACACCAGTGTTGAACAAAACTTGGAAGAGTTTAGTAAAATGACAGCCGGTGAATATGCTGAAGGGCAGTGTGTTTTGCGGGCTAAAATTGATATGACGTCTGCATTCATGTGTATGCGTGATCCTGTCATCTATCGGGTTAAGTTTGCTCACCATCATCAAACCGGTGATAAATGGTGCGTATACCCAATGTACGATTTTACCCACTGTATATCAGACGCTATCGAAGGTATCACTCATTCTCTTTGTACTTTAGAGTTTCAGGACAACCGTCGTTTGTATGACTGGGTGATAGATAATATTGATATTCAGTCACAACCACGTCAATACGAATTTTCACGTTTGAATCTTGAATACACGGTATTGAGCAAACGTAAATTAATTCAGTTGGTTGAAGAAGAGCATGTCAGTGGATGGGATGATCCGCGTATGCCTACCATTGCCGGATTGCGCCGTAGAGGGTATACAGCAGATTCAGTGCGTGAATTTTGTAAACGCATTGGTGTGACTAAAATGGACAATATGGTTGAAATGGGCATGCTTGAAGCCTGTATCCGTGATGATCTTAACGAAAATGCAAATCGGGCAATGGCGGTTTTATCGCCAGTGAAGGTGGTAATCGAGAATTATCCTGAGGATCAGGTTGAACAGCTTAGCGCAGCTAACCATCCAAATGATGAAAGCAAAGGAACCCGCAGTATTCCGTTTACGCAAGAAGTATTAATCGAAGCTGACGACTTTCGTGAACAAGCGAATAAGAAGTTTAAACGCTTAGTTCTGGGAAAAGAGGTTCGTTTACGAAATGCTTATGTGATTAAGGCCGAGCGTGTTGAAAAGAATGAGGAAGGGGAAGTCACCACCATTTTCTGTAGCTATGATCCCGATACATTGGGTAAAGATCCTGCCGATGGACGCAAAGTAAAAGGTGTGATCCACTGGGTTAGTGCTAGTAAAGCCTTGCCTGCTGAAATTCGACTTTATGATCGATTGTTTACAACGCCTAACCCTGCTGCTGAAGAGAACTTTGTAGACTGTATTAACCCAGATTCATTAGTTGTCAAAAATGGCTGGGTAGAGCCTAGTTTGTTAGAAGCTGAAATTAATCAAACCGTGCAATTCGAACGCACTGGGTATTTCTGCAAAGATAAAGACAGTACTGAAAGCAAATTGGTATTTAACCGTACCGTGGGCTTGCGAGATACCTGGGCAAAAATTGGCGATTAGGTTGGTATAAGCCTAGTTTACAATTTTAGTTACATGGAAAGAAAAAATGCGGCTTTTATAAGTCGCATTTTTTCTTTAATTATGTTGTTTTTGTTTAACTCAATACCGTGCCTTTGGCATTGCTCAAAATACTAAGACTTTGGTTGAGCAACGAAGGTTTTTCCGTTTTCTTCTTTACTGTCATCCGACATCAAATATAAATATAGCGGCATGATATCTTCTGGTGCTTTCAGTGTACTTGCATCTTCACCTGGAAAAGCTTTAGAGCGCATGGAAGTGCGAGTTGCGCCTGGATTGATACAATTGAAGCGTAGACTGGTACCTGCATATTCATCGGCTAAAACTTGCATCATTCCTTCAGTGGCAAATTTTGATATGGAGTAGGTACCCCAGTAGGCTCTTCCCTGGCTGCCGACAGTGGAACTTGTGAAAACAATCGAAGCGGTAGGGGCAAGTTCAAGGGCTTCTAATAATGCTTGTGTCATTAGAAATTGACTGTTTAGATTCACTTGCATGACTTGCTTAAAAATATTTTCTTCAATCTGCTTGAACGGTTCTAAATGTCCCAGCACACTCGCATTTTGTAACACACCATCTAATTTTCCAAACTGATTTATAATGGTGTTGGCCATATCCTGATAGTGCTTTTTTGTCGCGCCTTGCATATCTAATGGCACTATGGCGGGCTCTGGATAACCCTCATTGACTATTTCATCGTAGACTGATTCAAGTTTTTTAACTGTGCGGCCTAACAGTATAACTGTGGCCCCATGTTTGGCAAAGTGAATAGCAGCCGACTTACCAATGCCTGCTCCGGCACCAGTGATTAATATTGTTTTATTTTGTAGGGCATTTAAAGGGGCAGAAAAATTGAGCATGTTAAAATGTGAGTTAAACAAAAGGTATGGAATTCTAACATTTATGGGCTTTTTGAGGTATTCATTTTTAAATTAACTGGGGAATCAAATAAGCTCAAGAAAGAAATCGTTGAAAGTCTAATGTGACGGTTATTTATACATAACCAGCAAAACATAACTCTTTTACAAGTAGCCAGTCTAACATTATTTTAACAAACTCATTTGCAAAAAACTAACAAAGCCAATACTATGGGGGCAATGACAACTGGTCATACTTGTTGAAAGGTGGAAGGCACAAACAATGTACAGATGTTGCCTAAAAAATCGACTTTTCACATGTGTATCAATGAATTAACTGTATTTGGGAGAAATAATGAAAAAACTGTTAATCAGCACAAGTATCGCTGCAGTGTTTGTGCTCGCTGGTTGCGGTGGTGGCGACGAACTCAAAGAAATCCAACAAGATACAACGAAAACAGTTCCCGCTTCACGTATTATGTTTGACCCCTCCAATAGTGTATTGAACGTACCAAATGACTTATTTTTTGCGTTAGTGGAAGTGACTGATGATGGTACTTTAGAAATGCCGGATGAGGTTGCGGGTCAGGCTAATGGCGGGACCCCTGATTTTGGCAACCCTTCAGCCGCCTTGGGGGCGCTAGATGGTTGGTCAACGCAACACCCGTTTACTTTTTCAACTTCTCATCCAGAAGGCGTGAGTTTAGACGCTGAGTCGGTCGCTAGTGCTGGCGCAGTTAGGATATTCGAAGGTGCCATTGGTGGTGATTTGAATGCTCCCGATTGCACATATGTTTCACCGATTACAGGCTGTAAGGTGGGCGAAGAGTTGACCTTTGGGGTTGATTTTATCACCACAGCAAGTGGTGATGATGTGGCTATCGTGCCCCTTAAACCTTTCAAAGAGTCTACTTCTTATTATGTGGTAGCAACCAATAAATTGACCGCCGGTGGACAAGCGTTAAAGCCGTCAACAACCTATGAGTTAGTAAGACAAGACATCAACACCTTACCTTTGGCAACCGAATCTCAGCTTAGTTTACAAGGAATAATCAATTCTTATGAAGCTGTATTAACGAGCCAAGGGGGCTTGAGTCAGGATGAGATAATATTTAGTTATACTTTTACTACTCAATCAACTACGCAAATCATCAATACCGTTAAACAATTGCAAATTGCACCTTTTGCACAAGCTCTTCAATCTGGGCTTTCGGTTGAAGATGCTGCGGCATTTTTACCAGTTATCCCGGTATCGGACGCACCGGTTTCAACGGCGTTTGATATGTTGGCACCAAGCCTTTTGGGAGAAGAGCAAATGGCCGGCCTTACGGCGGTAGGACTCAATACCTGTGATGGTATGATTTCCGCGATTTCTGATCCTTCGTCGCCTTTATTCGAAACTGCTGCTAGCGTTTTCCCGCAAGTCGGAGCGTTTTGTGCCGCTTCTCTGAAAGCCGGAGTTATTGACTTACCTTATTACAGTGATCCAGCCGATCCGTTAAATGGACGTTGGGAAGCCGCTTGTACAAATGGCTTAGCTTTACAAACTTTAGGCAGTGAGCAGATAGCGACATTAATCGCTAATGGCACTATTTCTGTTGGGCCGAATAACGACTTATGTCAAGCAGCATCAGACGGCCAACTCCTTGATTTGGATTTGACTAATGTGGGCGTCAATGACTTACGTCATGTAACCCGCTACAGCCCAATACCAGCGGCTCAAGGAACAAACGCAGATGGTACGCAAACCATTGATGTGCAAGTTACCGTTCCTGATCCCACTGTGATTGCCGTCTTAGCAACAATACCTGATTCAGGTGTAACTGCCATTAGCAAGCCAGAATCAGGCTGGCCTGTGGTAATTTTACAGCACGGTATTACCTCTAAAAAAGAAGACTTCTTAGCAATTACCGGGGCGCTATCCCTTGCTGGTTACGCAACAGTCGCAATTGATCACCCTTTACACGGTAGCCGAGGTTTTACTATTGACGGTGAAATTGTTAATACATCAACTGGTTTTGGTGGTTCAACTACGGATTATTTAAATCTGGCTTCGTTATTAACAACGCGAGATAACAATCGACAAAGCATTGTTGATGTCATGGGGTTAAGATTAGGTTTGAATGCCGTTGTTGATCTAACTGGTGGAAGTGTAGATTTAGATGGTAGTCAGGTTTCTTATGTTGGACAGAGTCTAGGTTCTATTACCGGTATTTCTTCTGTCGCTTCTTCGAATAGATCATTCGGTGAATCTAGTCCCCTTGCTGCCTTTGACTCTATGTATCAATTTGAAACCGCGGTATTCAGCGTTCCTGGTGGCGGTATTGGCGGTTTCTTGATTGAATCACCTAGCTTTAGCAATTTAATTAAAGGGTCGCTACTGGCATCTTCATCTGCAGAGTTTCAAGCTTTCTTAGTTGACTATGCTACGGAAAATCAAGTCCCAGCTGAAGAAGCAATAATCCCTGCATTTATTGCTTATGAAGCGCAACTTGATGACACCGGTCTAGCTGAAATTAATGCTACGTTTGCTAGTTTCGTGTTTGCAGCCCAGACTATTATTGATGCGTCAGATCCAAATAACTTTGCGTCTTTACTTGCTTCCAATACAAGCTTCATGTTTCAAGAAGTGATTGGTGGCGGGATTAATGATGATGGTTCAACTGCGTTGCCAGATCAGGTTATTCCTAACACAACAGTCAATTCATCAACCTTTGCAGGTACAGAGCCGTTGGCAAGTTTTGCAGGTTTAAGCGGAGTTTCAAGCACCACTGAAGGTAATGGGTTAGTGCGTTTTATTGCCGGAGGACATTCCAGTTTATTAAGTCCTACACCTAGTGCTGCAGTGACAACTGAAATGCAAAAACAAGCTGCGGCATTTTTTGCCACCGGCGGAACCATTGTCATTTCTGATCCATCAGTAGTATCCAATTAAGGTAAGATGATATTTCAATAAGCCAAGTCGATGACTTGGCTTTTTTTTGCCTTCCGTTTATACATTTATATGTTGTCCCACTAAGGACTGGGTTATATTCTGACTATCGTCATTATTTATGGGTTATTGAAATCTGCAAATAATGCGCTTTTAATCTCTTATTTTGTCCCCACATTAAGGGATTACTATTTGGAACGGTTTATTCCGCTCCTCATCTAATAATTTGAAGAAGTTGATTTTTAAATCAATACAAAGGAGTTACGCTTGGAGTTTTTATTTCAATATGGGTTGTTTTTAGCCAAAGCAATCACCATTGTGGTGGCCATTTTATTGGCAGTTGGCGGTATAGTTGCACTTGCTTCCAAGCAAAAACAGGGCGATGGACAATTAGAAATTAAATCTATGTCTGAGCAGTTCGAGGAGTTAAAAGAACATGCGCAAAACCTCCTTTTAAGTAAAGAGCAACTTAAGAAAAAGCAAAAAGAACAGAAAAAAGCAGAAAAAGCAGCCAAAAAGAAAGATCAAGATAGTCAAAAGTCGAATCTTTTTGTTGTCGATTTTAAAGGTTCAATGGATGCCCACGAAGTCGACAGTTTGCGTGAGGAAGTCACCGCAATTTTATGTGCAGCTCAGCCACAAGACGAAGTTTTAGTGCGTTTAGAAAGTGGTGGTGGGGTCGTCCATGGTTATGGGTTAGCTGCATCACAGTTACAACGCCTCAAAGATAAAAATATTCATCTTACTGCTGCTGTGGATAAAGTTGCTGCCAGCGGAGGGTATATGATGGCCTGTGTTGCAGATAACGTATTGAGCGCTAAGTTCGCGATTATTGGCTCTATCGGTGTGATTGCGCAACTGCCTAACTTTCATAAAGTTTTGAAGAAAAATGATATTGAGTTTGAGCAGCACACTGCGGGTGATTTTAAGCGCACTTTAACCTTGTTTGGAGAAAATACGGAGCAGGGACGTGATAAATTCAAACAAGAGTTAGAAGAGGTGCATGTCATGTTTAAAGACTTTGTTTCTTCACACCGCACAGATTTAAACATAGATAAAGTGGCGACCGGTGAATATTGGTATGGAAGTCGAGCAAAAGAGCTTGGATTGGTGGATACTATCCAAACATCGGATGATTTCTTGATGAGTAAATTAGACAGTCGCAACATTTTTTCCGTTAAATACAGTAAGAAAAAAGGTCTAGCAGAAAAGTTTGGTAAAGCCGCGTCTATTGGGATTGAGTCGGCTTTTGTAAAGCTTTGGTCTAAAAGTCAGACGTTGTTTAAATAGCCCTCGATTAATTTACACGCAATGACAAAAAAGAGCGACCTAGGTCGCTCTTTTTTGTGCTGATTGGTTATTTATTTACCATCCACATTGTCTGTCTTGGTTTTGCTCATCTAACCAAGCTTTTAATGGTTCAAAGTAATCAAGAATGGCCGTGGCATCCATTTCTGATTTACCGGTTAAGGTTTCCAATGCTTCTTGCCAAGGTTTGCTTTGTCCCATTTCCAACATGTTATTCAAAGCTGTGCCAGCTTCTTTACTACCGTATATCGAACAGCGGTGCACAGGGCCTTGATCACCGGCTATTTCACATAAACTCTTATGGAATTGGAACTGTAAGATATGGGCTAAAAAGTAGCGTGTATAAGGTGTATTTGCTGGTACATGATACTTAGCACCTGGATCAAATGCATCAGCAGGGCGTTCAACTGGGGCTTTCAAGCCTTGATACTTCTCGCGAAGTTCCCACCAAGCAGTATTGTATTGTTCAGGTGTTACTTCCCCTGAGAATACCTTCCAACGCCACTGATCAACCATAAGCCCGAAGGGCACAAATGCTATTTTATCCAAAGCCAATTTAAGCAACATGCCAATATCATTTGAGGCATCAGGTATCGAATCAACTAAACCAATTTCTTTTAAATATTTTGGTGTAATGGATAACGCGATTGTGTCACCAATTGCCTCATGGAAGCCATCATTAGCCGAGTTTTGGTATGCCATTGGCTGTTTATTATAGGCTCGTTGATAATAGTTATGGCCTAATTCATGGTGAATGGTAGCGAAATCTTCACCATTTTTCTGAATACACATTTTAATTCGCAGATCGTCAATGTTATCTATATTCCAAGCTGAAGCATGGCATACGGCATCTCGCTCGGTGGGTTGGGTAAACATCGAACGTTCCCAAAAGGTGTCAGGCAAAGGCGCAAAACCTAAGGATGAAAAGAAAGATTCGGCTTGCTTAACCATCTGTATCTCATCGTAATTATGCTCTTCCAAGGCTTTGGTGATATCGATAACGTCCATTTCTTGTTGTGGCTTTACGATATCATAGATATTTCCCCAGGATTGCCCCCACATATTACCCAATAAGTGAGCAGGGATAGGTTCACCTTGAGGCACAACATTTTCACCATATTTTTCGCCTAACTCGGCACGTACGTGACAGTGTAGTGCTTCATAAAATGGTTTAACTTGTCCCCATAATCGATCAAGTTCTTGGCTAAATGCATCTGCTTCCATATCATAGCTACCGCGCCACAATTCACTTAAATCTTTTTTACCTAATTCTTGTGCACCTAAATTCGCCAGTTCAGTTTGCTCCGCATATAGTGATTTCATCGGAGGAGATACTTGTCGCCAACCTTCCCACATTTCTAACAATAGTTTGGGGTCACGTTCGGTGGCCATAATATTGGACATTTCAGGCAGACTGAAACATTCGTTTTCACTGCGGCAATACTTTCCTGAACCATACATTCCGCCTAACTCTGATCCTATTTGTGCTAAACGAGCAGATTTTTTAGGATCTTCAGGAGCGGGCATAACTAAACTATTGGTCATTAAATTTAATTTTCTGCGCGTATCTTGGTCAACTTCAACGGCATTAAATTTTGCTGATTCTTTGGCATAATTTGTTGCTAAGGAAGTGAATTTTTCATTGAAGTATGCGCTTAACGCTGCGGTGTCTTGATTAATGTATGTTTGATAAGCCCACTCGGCTTGAGCCGCAGGAATAAGAATTTCTGCAAGATCCTGTTGTGCTGTTTCAACAAACTGCTGCGCATCTTTTTTTGTTAACACCTTAGGTTCAGATTGAGGAGAAGTTTCTTGTTTATCCCCACATGCTGCTAACCCTAAGGCAGCAATAACAAATAGTGCGCTTTGAGTACGTTTGAACGTCATGTGCTTTTCCTTTTTATAACAGAAATAAAAAAGCGGCTAATAAGCCGCTGTCATCGATTATTATTAGCCATTGTACAAATTAACGTGGCAGTTTTGAACCAGGATTTTGAGCCATAATTTTTTCTTGCCAATAGTCTTTAACTGAAAAGCTATGTTTTACTTTGGATTTTGTCACTGTTTTTGTTGCTGAATCTGGTTTCGGTTCTGATTTAGCTGTTTTCTTAAGTGTCTCGTTTTTAGCGTTCCCTGATGTAAGGTCATGAGTCATTTCTTCGAGGGCAGACAATCGGACATTTTTTCCACCATCGACACTGTACCAGCCACCCTTAGCTTCGATAGTTGGTGTTTTGCCATGTGCGGATTTGTATGCTTCGGTAAAATTTTCGATGATCTGTTCTTTGTCCAATTTGCTCATTGTAGGGTCTGCACCTTTTTACTAAAATTTATTGCTATTGTTGGAATGCTTTTATACCGTGTTTTCTGAAAAATGTCTAATTTCGACAATTATGTATATTAAATGATAATAAAGTGTTAAAGGGTGGCTATGAGCATCAATAACCGAACGTTGTTAACTTATCTCAATCAATTACTTAAACCTGAAAAGATTAAAGATTATTGTCCTAATGGATTACAGGTAGAAGGAACTCCCGAAATTCGTAAAATTGTTACTGGGGTGACAGCCTGTCAGGCGTTAATTGATCGCGCTGTAGGGTTAAATGCAGATGCCATCTTTGTTCATCATGGTTATTTTTGGCGTGGTGAAAACCCTTGTATCATAGGGATGAAACGACAGAGAATTAAAGACCTAATCAATAATGATATTAACCTCTATGGTTACCATTTACCTTTAGATATCCACCCAGAATTGGGGAATAATGCGCAATTAGCAAAACGGCTCAATATTGACGTTATTGGAGGTTTAGAGCAAAAAAATCCGCAAAGTGTTGCCATGTTAGGACAATTTGAAATGCCTCTACCGCTGCATGAACTGGCAATCAATATTGAAACCTCTTTACAAAGAAAACCGCAGATAATTAATGCTGGCGATCACAATATTAAATCAATTGCTTGGTGCACAGGTGGCGGTCAGAGCTATATAGAAATGGCAGCAGAACAGGGTGTGGATGCGTTTATAAGCGGTGAAATATCAGAACAAACGGTTCATGTTGCTAGGGAAATGGGCATTCATTTTATCGCTGCTGGGCACCATGCTACTGAACGCTATGGCGCTAAGGCTGTAGGTGAATATTTAGCCCGGTCCTTTGATATAGATGTGACGTTTGTAGATATAGACAATCCCGTTTAAGACGACTTTTTCGCCGCTTAGTTTTAAAGGAGCACTTAGTTTTTGATTAGAACCAACTCTTTATTTTAACCCAAGTGTTTCCCATCCATTCGTACCACCAGCGTTCAAATTTGTATATGTTTTTAGAGTTCGGTAGCAAATAACCGCTGTCGCCGTCTTCTGAATCTCTGACTAGGTGCTCGGTTGGTGCTGCAATGGGGATTAACCCTTGTTGTTGGAATAAATGCATTGCACGTTTCATGTGTGAGGCTGAGGTGACTAACGCAAATTGGTTGTTCTGCAGTGTGTCGCGCAAGTTAGCGGCTTCTTCTTCAGTGTCTTTTGACAAAGGAACCTCAATAATACGACTTTCTGGAATACCCATGGCAATGAGAAACTGCGCATTCATATAGGCATTACTAAATGTTTGACTACCGACGTTACCTGAAGTCAATATCTTTGCCCGTGGATTATATTGTAATATTCTGATGGCTTCGGTAGCTCTGATGAGCGAGCAAGGAGATAGTTGAGACGTGATGGGGACGGCCCTATCATTGATGTGAGAACAGCCAAGTACAACGATAAAATTTACCTTTTTGGATAAATCGTATTGTGGATATTGTCGCTCCAGGGAATGCAAAAGCGTATTGGGTACGGGGGCAAAAGACACTAAAATGAAGCTCACTATGCCGACAATCATAAACAGATTGGCTCGAGCGTACTTTTTTCGCCATAAACAAATTAACGCGGTGATTAAACATATTAAAATTACCGGTAAAGGCATTAAGAATACACCGATAAACTTTTTAAAAAGGAACAAATCCACGTAAAATGATCTCCATTAAAGTCACGTACAGTGAGAGGCTAAACCTCTTGTCAAAAAATATCATTCTATGAGTAAAAAATCAGATCAAAGTTTTGATTCATTGATGGATAAATTTGCTAACAATATTTACGGTTCCAGTAAAGGTAAACTGCGCCATGAATTGTTAGTTAATAATCTTAATCAGTATATCAATCATAACGATAAACCGCTCGACATTATTGACGTTGGGGGCGGTACAGGAATCATGAGTAAAGTCATGCTTGAATGGGGGCATAAACTTACATTTAATGACTTGTCTGCAGATGCCGTGGCGATGGCTAAAAAAAATTTAGCAAATTATGAAAATGTGAGCTTTGTGTGCAGTTCATTGAGTGATTTGCCCACTCAACAGACCTATGATGTGGTGATATGCCACGCCGTTTTAGAGTGGTTAGAGTCGCCACTTGAGGCTATTTCTTCTTTGCTAACAAAAGTAAAGCCGGGTGGGGTACTGTCTTTAAGCTTTTTCAATAAGGATGCCCATAGGTTTGGTAATCTGCTGTACGGTAACTTCGACTATGTTGCAGCTGATATGAAGCATAAAAATACCGTGAGATTGAATCCTAATAATGCATTAGAACCGCAAAAAGTTATTCATCATCTAGATGACTTGCCGTGTGAAATTATTAGCAGCGCGGGTATCCGTTGCTTTCATGATTATTTAAGGGATATCACTAAGCAAACCGACGAATACGAAAAGATTAAAGCCGCTGAAATAAAATATGGTCATAGGGAACCATACAAATGGTTGGGCAAGTATTTCCATCTTATTCTTCGCTGTAACTCCTGATTTCGGGGTAAATTGACCCAGCAACCACTTTTTATTACGAGTACTGAATAACGGATCCTTAAGCTAAAAAGGTATTAGGATCTGATTGTTTTTTTGCCATTAACGCAAGGTTGTTAAGGGTGGTTTGGGCAATTTGTTGTAATGCTTCGTGGGTGAAGAATCCTTGATGTCCGGTAATTAATACGTTGGGAAACCCCACTAACCGGTCAAAAACATCATCTTGCATAATCTCCCAAGACTTATCTTCAAAAAATAAATCTGATTCCATTTCGTACACATCTAAGCCCAGTTGGCCTATCTTTCGAGACTTCAACCCTCGTATTACCGCTTTACTATCGACCAATCCGCCGCGGGATGTATTAATCAGCATGACATCATCTTTCATTTTATGGATCGAGTCATCGTTTATCATATATTGACTTTCACTGGTTAGTGGACAATGTAAGCTTATGATATCTGAATTAGCTAAAAGGGTGTCAAGGGAAACAAAAGTGACATCTTTAGAGGGAGTATCTTGAGCAATTGGATCATAACAAATTACCTTACAACCTAAGCCGAGTAGTATATTAGCTGTGCATCTTCCTATTTTACCATAGCCAATAATACCAGCAGTTTTGCCATGAAAATTGAAACCAATTAAACCGTTGAGACTAAAGTTGTTTTCACGCACGCGGTTGTACGCTTTATGTAACTTCCTATTCAAGGTCATCATTAACGCAACAGTGTGTTCCGCAACGGCTTCAGGAGAATAAGCTGGTACGCGAGAAACGTTTATTCCAAGTTGTTTTGCCGCTTGTAAATCAACATTATTGAACCCAGCGCAGCGCAACGCAATATGCTTTACTCCCATGTCTTTTAGCTGTTCAATAACCTGTTTATTCACTTGGTCATTAACAAAGACACAGATGGCTTCATAACCCTGACATAAGGCTACGGTATCAATTGATAGCCTAGCTTCTTGAAAGTCTAAGGTGAAGTTATAATCTGCATTTTGTTTAGTAAAGTAAGTAATATCATGAGATTTACTACTGAAAAATAGTGTTTTCATTCTGCTCGTCTCTTATGCTTTGGCTATGATTCTGAGGTGATAGATATATTACAACAGTGCTTCTATATCTTTTTCAATGGCTTCTGGTTTGGTTTTTGGAGCATATCTACCCATAACTTTTCCGTCTTTGTTTACTAAAAATTTAGTGAAATTCCATTTAACACTTTTGCTACCTAACACACCGGGAGCTTGAGCTTTCAAATACTCGTAAAGAGGAGAGGCATGTTTGCCATTTACATCTGATTTTTTAAAAAGAGGAAAGTCGACGCTAAAATTCAGAGTACAAAATTGTTCAATTTCAGAATCGGAACCGGGTTCTTGATGTCCAAATTGGTCACAGGGAAATCCCAAAATTTCTAATCCCTGTGTTTTATATTTTTTATATAGTCCTTGTAAGCCGTCATATTGGGGCGTAAATCCGCATTTGCTAGCGGTATTTACTATCAATAGCACTTTGCCTTTATAATCTGAAAAATCTTTTACTTCACCACTGCTCATTGGCATTTGAAAATCGTAAATCGAGTCTGACATATTTATCTCATGTAGGTTGCTATTGCGGCTTTATGATATTTATATTATCGGTTCATAGTTCCACTGATGGCCCGCATAATGCACTTTGGCTTTGGCATATTCACGTTCAGCACGCCATGTGCGGTTGTTAAGTTTAACTACAACACCGGCATACAAACGCTTATTTGCGATTATTTTAATATCCTGTTGATAGGCATCTTTGGCTAGTTTCATTTTTTCACATTTTGATTCTAGCCATTCCAGCAATTGGGATTCACTTTTAAACATCTCTTCTGCTTGTTTGAATTTACGCTGCAGTTCTGGATGAATGTTTTTACTGCGCATTAACTCAAATTTGCCTCTGTGGCGAAGATTATTGTCTCGTAACTGCAGCAATAACTCTTCGACCGTATCTTTTCTTTCCAGTAGGGTATTAAATCCCTGACTAAAGTCGATATTTAAATGGCTGCCAGATACTGCACCTAAAGTGCCGGCGGTTATCGCACCTTTGCATTGAATATCACAGGCAAACAAGTTGCCATTTGGTTTATCAATTGGGCCTATGGTAACGCTTCCACCACAGTTTATTTTGCTATAAGCCAATTGACGTCCGATGGTAACGTTTCCACTGCACTGCACTTTAAGCCCTTGCCCATGCTGCACGTGGACACTTCCTTCGGCAATCAGTTTGGTACTATATTCAGTACTGTGTTCATTAACTTTGCCCATTGCCCCTTCGGTGATGATGATATCGCCACCGGCTTTAATGGTAGCCGATTCAACAAAGCCATTAATAGTGACATCTCCACTGGCGGTAATTTCCATTTTTTCAGTTACATCACCATTCACTAATACGGCACCATCGTATTTAATATTGCCAGTGCCTACATTTACACCTTTACAAATAAAGGTATCATCTACCCACATTTTGCCATTTTGAAATTTAGGCATGCCAGTGATCGCAGCTAAAAATAAATTTTCATCATGGTCACTGACTTTGATCCCATCACCGGGTTTGAATTTAATCCAAGCGCCTGGTTTGGGAGCAGTTAAACCACCTTTAACATTAAAACCACTACGACCTTTTGATGGGGCAATGCGACGTAAAACTTCAGTATTTGCTTTCACGCAAATGACATCCCCTAAATTTCGCATGTCTACTCGGCTTGAGCCACTGGTTTGCGGCTTTAATATTCGCTCCAGGGCATTAGGTACTAACGGGTTAAGCTTAGAATCTTTACCATTTTTAACAGGCAAGCCCTTCGCCACTAGTGCCTCAATAATCGTACCTGGTTTTGCGGCTTTCGCTTTTACTGCAACGTCATCGATTATTTTCTTACTTAAGCCTCTTACGACACCACTGTCATTTGCAAGTTTGACTAATTCAGACGCCGTGGGGGTATGGCCTCCGTATGCTGCGGTGATAGAGATAAAAGCGAACATATCATTATCTTCAATACGAAATTTTACCTTTGCATCCTTTTTTTCAGCAATGACTTCAGTAATGATTTCGTTGTTCCCTTCTTTTCGCGCTTTGATCAATAAATCGCTAGCATTAATCACGTTTTCTTCAGACAAGTACAAGTCTGCATAGTTACTGTTATTAAAGCTGTTAATCAGAGATTTAGTGTCGACATTGGGGGCTACATCACTTGGATTTATAACCAAATTTAAAAATTTGCCGCTATCATCAAGCCTAAAATTGATGCCTTTCATTATTACCACCTAAATTTAATCTGATCTACTTGTTACTGCTTTATCGACTATAGAAATGAATGTATTAATTATAGACAACCTATGACCATGGGTTATTCATATGAACAGCTAGCTACCACTTTGTCCAACTATCATTACGAGTTCTAAGAGTTGAACAAACAGGTTAAATATGGTGCTATCAATTAGCATCTATTTATATCACAACAAATGTCAAATGTACTCGCTGTTCGATTCAATTCCCAAAGAATTATTTTAACCATTACGCTGTCTTGAGTAGGTCATTTTTATAAATTTTCTGCGTATTGATGAAGTGCTCGAATAATGGCTCTTTTGGGCGGGTTATTCTGGTACTCGAAGGTTAATTGTTCCAACAAACTTAAATACTCAGGCAATTGCATACTTGCCGGTGAGTCAGGATCAGTAAGACGGTATTGTCTATGTCGTTGCCATTTAATGACCTCTTCTTCACTTAAGCTCAACGGATAATTTCGTGCTCTATATCGAAAAAGTAGGGTAGCGAGTCTTGAGTCGTCGAATTCCCACTCCTTTGCACCTAAATTGCTAGGGGCGATTTGATGAATTTGATTTAATTTTTGGCGATCTGAATCACTTAAAAATCCCCCTGTATAGAGGGCATAGTCAGGGTCTATGGATGGAGTAGACTCCCGCTGTTCATCAAATACGGCTACGAGTTTACTGGCTAAACCGGTTTGACTTTTTATGCTCGCTAAGTTTTGCAAACATTGACTGCGGTCAATGCCTAATCGCTGGGCATTTTCTTCATTTAGGGTTTTTGCAGGGGCGACGAAAGGGCACTTATTTAGATGAATGAGTTTCACCGGCAGTCTTTGTTGCCCCTCAGGCATATCAGAGGTTCGTTGATATAACCGCGCTTTTATTTCTTCAATGTCTAAATCAAAAAGAGGCTTAGGATCCAAGCCTAAATTTAAACATATGATGGCGTTTTTATTGGTTGGGTGATATGCAATCGGTAATACCCAAGTGCAACATCCATTCTTTGCTGGTAATTTTGACGAAATATGGACGAGAGGAACCTGAGCATCGATGTTTATATGCTCAGCTACTTTACGTTTGTTTCTAAGACTAAAAATATATTCATAGAGCTTGGGTTGGGCTTGTTTAATTAGTTTCGCCATAGCAATAGTGGCATAAACGTCAGCTAAGGCATCATGGGCATCCGTGTGGGTTATCTCATTGGCTTTAGTAAGATCTTCAAGTTTAAAGCTCGGAGTACCATCTTCTTTGTAAACCCAGTTTATACCTTCTGGTCTTAATGCATAACACGCTCTTACTAAATCAATAATATCCCATCGACTATTACCATTTTGCCATTCTCGAGCGTAGGGGTCGTATAAATTCCGATATAAAGTGTAGCGCGTCACTTCATCATCAAATCGAATACTATTGTAGCCTGCGCTGCAGGTGCCAGGGATTGTCATCTGTTGTTGTATTTTTTCTATGAACTCAGCTTCAACTAAGCCGTCGCGCAAGGTTAATTGTGGGGTAATACCCGTTACCAGGGCCGCATGAGGGTTAGGCAAATAATCATTTGGAATTTGGCTGTACCATTTTACTGGTTTATCAATAATATTGAGATCAAGGTCGGTTCTTATTCCCGCAAACTGACAAGGAACGTCTTTTTGAGGGTTCACTCCCCAGGTTTCATAATCGTGCCAAAGAATTGATGGGCTCAACGTCATTACTCTCTACAATTAAAAGTCCCCTAATCACCAATAGAATAAAAAACTGAATGTCTTATTTTTTGCAGTGATTCTGAATAGGGTAAAATAAGAATTATACAGAAACCAATAGGTTCTGCTATCTACAAAGGCATTCTTAGTCAATCCTTTTAAAAATTCAAAAATGTTTTTAAAAAGTTATGTTTTTTAAACGGTTAAGACTATCTTTATATTAGGTGATCAATTTGTTGTATAAATTGATAGCTAATCAAAGCACTTTCGAAGCTAAGGAGAAAGGGTGGAATCATTAAAAGTAAATCACTATATGAATCGTCGGCCCGTAACATTTACTGATGAAATGCCAGTGGCCGAAGCGGTAGAACGTCTTTTGACGGGTAAACAATCAGGTGGCGCCGTGCTAAACCCACGCAATAAAGTCATTGGATTTTTGTCTGAAAAAGACTGCATTGCGCGAATGGTTACATCGAGTTACTACCGAGAGCAAGTGGCTCGTGTTAAAGAAATTATGAAGACAGACGTATTAGCTGTGAAATCATATGATTCGATAATTGAAGTGGCACAACGATTCTTAAATGAAGGGACAAAACTATACCCAGTGGTTGACGATGATGGCTATTTCATCGGTACCATAAGTCGTGCTGATGTCCTTTATGCTATAGATGTACAACTAAGAGACGGGTATAAACGCGCCTAAAAGGGTTTAATAGGCTACTTTGCTGGAAATTTGCTGGCGTTTCTTCTAGGATCCGTTGCGTTTTAATGCATCGAATTTTTTGAGAATACATTGTCTAATAATCAGAATATAGCCATTCCAACTCGCGACGATTTACAAAAGCAGCTTTCAGGTTGCTTAGGTAGTGATATTTTTAAACTGCAAAAGCAGTTAAATCGTTTAGTCAAAAGTAAATCAACTGATGCTCAGTGGTTATCTTTGGCATCTGCCATTGAAAAATCCACTTTAGTACGTCAATTTAAACTGCAAAACATTCCAGATATTGACTATCCGGAATTGCCTGTAAGTGAGCATAAAGATGCGATTAGTGAGGCAATCGCAAAACATCAAGTTGTGATCATCGCGGGTGAAACTGGCTCGGGAAAAACCACCCAAATCCCAAAAATTTGTTTAGAACTTGGTCGCGGGGTAGATGGACTTATTGGTCATACCCAACCTAGACGGTTAGCAGCCAGAACAGTTGCGAACAGAATCGCTGAAGAATTAGGTACTTCCATCGGTGAAAAAGTGGGATTTAAAGTCCGCTTTTCGGATCACGTGGGAGATGATACCTATATTAAGTTGATGACCGACGGTATTTTGCTCGCGGAAATGCAAGCTGATAGGTTTTTAAGTAAATACGATACTTTAATTATTGATGAAGCCCATGAACGCAGCTTAAATATAGATTTTATTTTAGGCTATTTAAAACAACTTTTACCTAAAAGACCTGAACTCAAATTAATTATTACCTCAGCAACCATTGATCCTGAGCGATTTTCGAAACACTTTAACAATGCGCCTATTATTCAAGTAAGTGGCCGCAGCTATCCAGTTGAAATACGCTATAACCCACTACAAGATAATGATGAAGAGAGTGACCAAATACAGGGGATTATTTCAGCGGTTGACGAACTAAGCCGTGAAAAACGGGGTGATATTTTGGTGTTTTTAAGTGGTGAACGCGAAATTAGAGACACTGCTGATGCCTTAAATAAACAGAATTATAAAGCCACGGAAGTATTGCCACTTTATGCGCGGCTTTCAGTCGCGGAGCAAAACCGAATATTTCAATCACACGGTAATCGTCGAATCGTCTTAGCGACAAATGTGGCGGAAACATCGCTCACCGTACCAGGGATTAAATATGTTATTGATCCCGGTTTTGCACGGTTGTCTCGCTATAGCTATCGCAGTAAAGTCCAGCGCCTACCCATCGAAGCTATATCTCAAGCCTCTGCGAATCAGCGGGCAGGGCGCTGTGGGCGGGTTTCTGAAGGTATATGTATTCGTTTATATTCAGAAGAAGACTTTACAGGACGCCCTGAGTTTACCGATCCTGAAATTCTACGTACCAATCTTGCTTCGGTTATATTACAGATGTTGTCGCTAAAACTAGGCAATATTCAGGACTTTCCATTTGTTCAGCCCCCAGACAATCGATTCATTAATGATGGATTTCGTTTGTTAGAAGAGCTTACTGCCGTGGAAAAACGTCAGGGCAAGCTGACCTTGACCGAAACCGGACGACAAATAGCTAAATTACCCGTTGATCCTCGATATGCCAGAATGGTAGTGGAAGCCGGACAGCATAATTGTGTCTCAGAATTAATTATTATTGCCGCGGGTCTGAGTATTCAAGATCCCAGAGAGCGGCCCCAGGAAAAACGTGCTGCAGCTGACCAACAGCATGAAAAGTATGCAGATAAACAGTCTGATTTTGTTTCCTTATTAAATTTATGGCAAGAGTTTAAATTACAACAAAAAGAGCTGTCGTCAAATCAGTTGCGTAGATGGTGTCGAAGCCATTTTATTAATTATTTGCGAATGCGTGAATGGCAGGATGTGGTCAGCCAACTTAAAAAATCTATTGTAGACGTTGGATTTAGATTAAATAAAGAGAGCGCCGATTTTGATGCTGTGCATAAAGCCATTTTGTCTGGATTGTTGTCGCATATTGGTTTTAAAGATAAAGAGCGTGAATTTGAAGGGGCGAGGGGATCGAAGTTTGTGATCTTTCCTGGTTCAAATTTATCCAAAAAACCGCCTAAATGGACTATGGTCGCCGAATTAGTGGAAACCTCCAGACTATTTGGTCGTTTAGCGGCCAAAATTGAGCCTGAATGGATCGAACCACTGGCCAAACATTTAACTAAATATCAATACAGTGAACCGGTTTGGTCTAAGAAGCGTGGGACAGTTCAAGCATTGGAAAAAGTGCTGTTGTTTGGCCTAACAATTGTCAGCAATCGGCATGTTAACTTTAGCACAATCGATGCCGTAGTAAGTCGCGAAATTTTTATTCGCGAAGCCTTAGTTAATGCTCAAACTAAGTTGTCTTACGACTTTATTCACTATAATCAAAGCCTTATTGAAGATATACAATTACTTGAAGAAAAGTCCCGTCGTCGCGACGTCTTAGTCGATGAACAAGAACTGGTAGCATTTTATGAGCAAACAATTCCTCAGCATGTTTGTAGCGAAAGTAGTTTTAAAAAGTGGTGGAATAAAGCCGATTCAACCATAAGGGAAAGTTTAAAGTACGACCCTGAGCAACTCAAAAAACATCAGGCAGAACAGGTCAATGATCTCAATTTCCCTGACACTTGGCAGCAAAACAATTTGAATCTGCCATTAAGCTATTGTTTCGAGCCTAACCAAATAGATGATGGCGTGAGCTTAATAATTCCATTACCCATTCTCAATCAATTAGAAGAAACCGGCTTTGACTGGCTTATTCCTGGTTTCCGACATGAATTAATCGTGACCTTGATTAAATCGTTGCCAAAGCGATTGAGGCGTAATTTTGTGCCTGCCCCAAATTTTGCAGATGCGTGTATGTTAGATATGCCGTCTACCGATATTAAAGGTCATCCATTACCATTTTTAACCGCCTTGAGTAAAAAGCTTTTGAAAATGACGGGTGTAACAGTGGCGGAAGATGAATGGCAATGGCAAGGCTTACCAGAGCACTTAAAGTTTAACTTTAAAGTGGTGGATGGCAAAGGCAACCTATTAAAACAAGGTCGTGACTTGCATGTACTTAAGTATGGACTGCAAGATAAAATCTCTACCACGTTAAAACAAGCGGCGTCTCCAGAGATTGAGAAAAAGGGCCTCACCCAATGGAGTTTTTCAGTACTCGAAGAAGAGTATATTGATAATTCCCAGGGATATGAAGTGAAAGCCTATCCAGCTTTAGTGGATGATAATAAGAGTGTAGCGATAAAGTTATTTGAAAATCCAGAAAAAGCACTAAACATTCATAGACAGGGACTGCGACGCTTAATTATGTTGAACATTCCATCACCCCTAAGTTATTTAAAGGAAAAGTTACCTAATAAAGCAAAATTAGGGCTGTATTTTAATCCGTTTGGGCAAATACAAGCACTAATCAATGATTGTATAGAAGCTGGAGTTGATCACTTAATCGCTCGTTTTGAAAGCGATATGGGTGTGCCTATTCGTTCACCAGAGTTGTTTGATAAAGCGCGAGACTTTGTTCGAAAAGACATTAACGAAGTGGTTCTTGATATAGCAAAAAAAGTCGAAGTAGGGTTAACTCAAGCTCATCAAATACAAAAGAAATTAAAAGGTAATGTCTCCCTTGATATGATTAGTGCCCATGGGGATATTAAACAACACTTAAACTCTCTGGTGTTTCCAGGTTTTATAAGCCAATTTGGTATCGTTAAAATAGACGATTGGAACCGTTATATTAAAGGGATCGCCAGACGTTTAGAAAAATTACCCATAGATCCCAATAAAGATCGGTTACATCAACTAAATATAGAAAAAGTGCAAGGGCGGTATCAGGCAGCATTAAATAAAATACCTAAAGGCAAAGAGGTGCCTGAAGACCTAAAAGCGGTGCGTTGGATGATTGAAGAGTTGCGCGTATCCTTTTTTGCGCAACAACTTGGTACTCCTATGCCAATTTCAGTGAAGCGAATTGAAAATCAATTGCTATCATTTTAAACGATGTTCGTTGACTTTATAGCAGATGCACCCTATAAAAGTCATAGGTGTTTATAGTTAGGATGAGGTAAAAGATGTTGGGATACGATGACAAGCGAAACTTTTTTCGAATGATGTTGAATTCACCCTGTGAATTGACAGTGCACGATGATGAGTCCACTCGTTCCATGCCCGCAGTTTGCAAAGATATTAGTGCCACAGGCATGTCTTTTGAAGTGGAAGAAGAATCTGTCGAGATAGGCACGCTTGTTGATGTGGCGATTGAATCCACCAGTAGTCAGATCCCTTCGTTAAGTGCCAAAGCCAAAGTTGTGCGCTGTGAACGCAGCTCTGATAGCAGTTGTATTATTGGTGTTGAAATTAACGAAATGAATTAATCTATTTCATTTATAAATGACCAAGGGGGCAGATTCTTGGTCATTTACATTGTTTTTCAGTAATAGTTTAACTTACTGAACAAACCAATCCTTTTAAATAAAACCCTTCAGGGTAGTTACTGGCTACGGGGTGGTCAGCAGCTTGTCCCAAACGCTGTAAAAAGTGCACGGTTTTATTGGCATCTAATGCGGCATCAGCTACCACTTTTTGAAATAAATCCGATGACAATAAACCGGAACAACTAAAGGTTAATAGTATACCTCCAGGATTAAGGATCTTCATCGCTAGCATATTAATATCTTTGTAGCCTCGACAGGCTCGGGTTAATGATGCTTTTGAATCAACAAACTTAGGTGGATCAAGCACGATCATATCGAATTTTGTTCCCTGGTCTCTATATTCTCTCAACGCTTCGAACACGTCTTGTTTTACAAAGCTGGCTTTAGCAGAATCTAGATCATTCAGCTCAATATTTCGTTTTGCTGTTGCCAACGCATTGTCTGAGACATCCATATTTACTACGCTTGTGGCACCACCTTTGAGTGCATAACACGCAAAGGTTCCGGTATAACTAAAGCAATTTAGTACTCGCTTATCTTTTGCATAAGTAGCAGCGGTTGCGCGACTATCTCGTTGATCTAAGTAAAAACCTGTTTTGTGGCCTTGTTTGAGATCAACAATAATTTTAATGCCATTTTCTTCGATAATGACTTCATCGGGTACTTCACCATGTAAGGTTTGAATGATTTCAGGTAAACCTTCTTTCGCTCTAACAGACACGTCACTGCGTTCTAATATACTGCATTCAGGAAAGCGCTTAGTTAGGGCCCAAACAATTTTTTTACGGTGCTTTTCCGCTCCAGCTGAAAGTAACTGACAGACAATGACATTGGCATACTTATCAATAGTGATACCTGGCAAACCATCGGATTCCCCGGCAACTATCCGATATCCGGTTAAACCATGTTGTAAAATAATGGGCTCTCGCAGTGCCATAGCTTGGTCGAGTTTGCGTAAAAAGAAACCATTATCTACCACTTCCTGACGATCGAAAGTCCATACTCTCACTTGTATTTGTGATTGGGTTGACCAAGCTCCTTTAGCGAGAAACTCACCGTTATCAGCGAAGATGTCGACAGTGTCGCCGTTACGTACTACTCCTTTGTGTTCTTTAATCGCGCTTGCAAATATCCAAGGATGTTTGCGTAGTAATGATTTCTCCCTACCGGGATGCAGAATGACAGATGCACTCATAAAAAATTCCAATGTTGATTAAATTAGACCCAAGTGACTAATTTATTTAGCGAAAGAAGACTAATTTTGTGATTGTACAGCAGTCACTATATGATAGCTAAATCCGATTTTATGTTTAATTTAAGGAGTGATTTTTTTGAACAGTCAACAGAGCATGTCATTTGTGGATTTTGAAAAAGGCGGATCCCCTGAAACGCTTACATTAAATACGACAAGTATTCCCAACATTAATGCAGACGAAGTATTAGTTAAAGTGAATGCCTTTGGCGTGAATAGGGCGGACACATTGCAACGACAGGGAAAGTATCCACCGCCAAAAGGTGAAAGTGAAATTTTGGGCTTGGAAATTGCGGGTGTTGTTGTCGCTGTGGGCAGCGATGTTACGAACGTAAAAGAAGGTGAGCGGGTGTTTGGATTAGTCGCCGGTGGTGGTTATGCACAATACGCGAAAATTTTAAGTGCTCATGTGATTAAGACACCAGCTAGTCTCAGTTGTGAGCAGGCAGCTGGCATTGCGGAAGTGTTTTTAACTGCCTATCAAAGTTTATGTGAAATTGGTCAACTGCAACCTAAACAATCTGCATTGATTCATGCTGGTGCTAGTGGAGTGGGGCTTGCGGCCATTCAATTAGCAAACTTGATTGGAGCAAAAATAGCGGTAACGGCATCTTCACCTCAAAAACTGCAGGTGTGCGCGGATTTAGGTGCAGGCACGTTAGTGAATTATAAAGAACAAGATTTTGCCGAGGTATTATCAACTGAACGTTTTAAAGCGGATGTGGTGATTGATTTTATCGGTGAGCAATACACAAATCGAAGTCTAAAAGTCCTCAATATGGATGGTTGTATTGTTCAGTTAGCCTTATTAAATGGTCGATTTGGCGATAAATTAGATATGGCGTTATTGTTAGGTAAGCGTGCGAAATTACAAGGTTCCACATTAAGAAATAGAAGTGATGAGTATAAAACTAAATTAATCCATGATTTCAGCCAAGGTTTTTTAGGGGAATTTGAATCGGCTAAGTTAAAACCGATAATTGATACCGTTTACGCGGTTGAAGACATTGCTAAGGCTCATGCTCGAATGGAAGTGAATGACACCATTGGTAAATTAATTTGTAAGTGGTAGCAGTAGCAGGGGGATCCCCCCTGCTAGCTTAATATGTTTGTAAAACTATTGAAAACCGTTGTCTTCCAATAAATTTGAAGATTCGGCCGCGGTTCTAGCTAACTCATCGCAGCGTTCATTTTCAGGGTGACCTGAGTGTCCTTTCACCCATTCCCATTGAATATTGTGCTTTTGTGCTTGCTCATCGAGCCGTTTCCATAAGTCTGCATTTTTGACTGGTTTTTTGTCGGATGTCCGCCAGCCGTTCTTCTTCCAGTTCTTAATCCATTGATTAATGCCATTCTTAACGTATTGGCTATCGGTGGTGAGCGTAACCTGACAAGGCTCTGTCAGCGTGTTTAAGGCTTCAATGGCTGCCAATAACTCCATACGATTATTGGTTGTATGTTTAAAACCCTGACTGATTTCTTTGTTGTGTTGATTAAATTTGAGTACCGCACCGTAACCACCAGGACCTGGGTTACCTAGACAAGAGCCATCTGTAAAAATTGTAATATGCTTCATGGAAATATTCGTGATTTAAAGTTGTAGGCAAGTATAATGAAAGCCACTACTAATGCCAATTGAGTTGATATAAATGCGTCAAATCGTTTTAGATACGGAAACTACCGGAATCGATCCTAAACAGGGTCATAGAATTATTGAAATAGGTTGTGTTGAATTAGTTAACCGAAAGCTTACTGGTAATCATTTCCATGTTTACATAAATCCTGAGCGTATTGTAGAAGCTGAAGCCATAGAAGTTCATGGTATAACCAATGAATATTTGGCGGATAAGCCTAAGTTTAGAGAAATTAGCCAAGGGTTTGTAGATTTTATTCGCGGGGCACAGTTGGTGATCCACAATGCACCTTTTGATATCGGTTTTATGGATCATGAATTTCAGCTAATGAATCCGGTTAGCCCGGTAAAAAGCAGAGAGATCTGTACCGTTCTTGATACCCTAACTCTCGCTAGAGAACTACACCCTGGTCAAAAAAATAATTTGGACGCCTTATGTAAGCGATATGGAATCGATAACTCCCATCGTGAATTGCATGGCGCTTTGCTGGATTCAGAAATTCTAGCAGATGTTTATTTGTTAATGACGGGGGGGCAAACCGATCTAAATTTAAGCGGTAACAAAGCAAACGAGAACAATAATAATAGTGAAAATACCATTCAACGTTTAGATGCAAACCGAAAACCATTCAAGGTTATTCAAGCTTCTGCCGATGAATTAGAACAACATCAAGCTCGATTACAACTTGTAGAGGACAGCAGTGGTTCTTGTATCTGGCGTCAGCCACATTAAGTTAATGGTAAAATGGGCAACAATGATAGTGTTGTTGCTGATGGGCATGACGCAAGTTTATGCCCAAGACCCTAATGAAAAAAACCAACAACCTTTGTCTGAATTAGGGGATAAATACCACAACAGCATTAAATTGTTGCAGAATCGCTTTCGAATAGATTACCAAGTTGAAGAAATCACCATGGTGTTTTTTCGCGAATTCGGCAGTGCACCGGTTGTTTTGGTGAAACCTGATGGTTCTAAAATATTTGAGTCAGATGCCGATGGTGAAACTATTTTTTGGTACGACTCTGCGACCTATGATCTAGTCAACATCAAAAATCCAACGCCAGGACCCTGGCAAGCAGTAGGGCAGATTTTGCCAGATAGCAGGGTAATGGTGATCACTGATATTGAACTTCACGCAAAACCACTGCCGAGTATTTTATTTTCAGGTGAAATACTAAAACAGACGGCACAATTGACTAATGGCGGAGAGCCCATTAGCGCCACAGAATTTCGTGATGTTGTCTCATTAGAAATTAAGCTTGTAAGTACCAATAACCCGAACTACAACAATTTCGGTGCAGAAATCGCAACTATAGCGACCTTTGAAGATAATGGTCGTGGGATGGACGAAACGCCATTAGATGGCGTGTTTACTGGTCAGTTTAACCTTTCGGTGGCTAATGGAGAGTGGACCCCAGTATTTATGGTGAGTACTCCTATGCTAACCAGAGAGCAGGTAGATCCACCGCTAATGCTGTATCCCAACCCCATTAAAATAAACATGATCGAAGATGGTGGGGGAGACGGATATCACAAACTAGTGATTGATGCAGAGCGCGAATATGTTGATATGAATTCGCTATTGATAGATGGCAAGGTACGTTTTCCAAATGGCGATGTTCAAAACTTTTCGTTAACCGAGCAAACACCCAATGCCAGAGAATACTTGATTGTTAATTATGAATCAGGGGTCTATCGCATCAAACTCACCGCCTATGGCAATACAAAGAGCGGTCGCGACTTCATTTTGGATGTACCCGAATATACATACTTAGTAGAAGAGCCAGAAGTGGTAGTAGAAACGCCACCTCAGTCAACTAGCTTAGATGGCACTATTGGTACAGGTGATAATTCCGCTTCTGTTCAATCGACGATAACTGATCCTTTGTTAGTTGAAGATGAAAAAATGTCGAAAGGGTTGTTTTGGGGGCTTATTATCGGGATTAATCTGATAATTATTGTGATTGGCGCTGTAAGCCTATGGTTGTATTTAAAGCCTTCTAAAAAAGCACTAGATTCAGAGCTTGAGGACACTGAAACCTCCTCAATAAGCTTATTAAATAAAATTAAAAACAGGTTTTCAAAAAAAGCTGTGGAACAACCAGAAGCCAGCCCTGCTAAAAAAAATAATGAAGATTCAGGGATTATTGATTTAACCATCCCCAAAAAATAAAACTTAAGCAAATAGGCTTGTTTATTTTTCTCAGTAATTGACGTGTGTTTATTGAACATTTTTGGGCGTTTTGCGCAAAATTAAAACAAATAGATGCATTAGATTCGGATATCCGAAAAAACTGGTTGACTCGCCAATAGTGAACCCTTATTATCTGCGCCGCGGTTGACTAGGGGGTTCTACAAAACTAGTTAATAGCGTTTCAATAGGTCAGCGGAGTGGTAGTTCAGTTGGTTAGAATACCGGCCTGTCACGCCGGGGGTCGCGGGTTCGAGTCCCGTCCACTCCGCCAACATATTGAAAAAAATTTGCGAATGGAGTGGTAGTTCAGTTGGTTAGAATACCGGCCTGTCACGCCGGGGGTCGCGGGTTCGAGTCCCGTCCACTCCGCCAGCAAATTTATTCTGTTTTAAAATGCGGAGTGGTAGTTCAGTTGGTTAGAATACCGGCCTGTCACGCCGGGGGTCGCGGGTTCGAGTCCCGTCCACTCCGCCATTTAAAACGAAAGTCAATTCCTATGAGTCTTTACCCAAGTGTGTTGTTACGGCTCTGTATTTCCCAACTTGATTCATTTTTTAAGACCCTTTCTAAATAGTTTTTATGATTGTTACCTCTAACCTTTCCCAATACATAGTTTGCTAACAGCAGATAATTAAATTATCTGCTGTTTAACGATTACCTCTTCCTTGCTTTTGACTATCTTTCCTTGAGTGATCGCTGTTTCAACACAAATCATGCTTTCAAAACTATCTTCGTGCATATCTTTCATTCTTAGACAGTTGTCTCTCCATGGGTTCCAAACAACGATGCTGTCATGTCCTGTCGAGCGTACGCTAATATTACGACCATTGTTAATCTCAACTAGCACCGCTGGATGTAAGTGTACACGATCGGTTTCTTGTTGAATTTTATACGTCTCAGGGGGTTCAAATTCTTCGTAACCTTTGGTTTTATCTAAATATGGCCCCGTCAAACCCACCAAGGAAACTTGATCAATATCATCGATACGAAAGTAACTATGCAAAGCACAGCCAAGATTCATATCCTGAGGGTCTAAATTGCGCGTGATCAACTCCACGACTAGAGTTTTACCCACAGTAACCCTTAGCTTTAATGTGCTCTTATATGCCCAACCTGGTCCTTGCGTGCTTTTCGGGCTTAATACCAATTGAGTGCCCTGATTACTTTCCTGTGCTGAATCTAGGGACCAGGTTTGGGTTCGAACAAAACCGTGTGAGGGGAGGTCATCGCGATCTTGCTTATGTCCATCGCCAAACCATGGCCAACAAATGGGAATACCACCTCGTATTGCCGTTTTGTTATCAAATATTGCTGCATCACTCACCCAAAGCCTGTCGATGTTGTCTGTTTTTGGGATGAAACTTAAAATATGCCCACCGAATAAAGAAATTGTAGCTTTCGCAAAATCATTGTTAATTTCTAATATATCGTTCTCACCTCGTTTCGCAGTGGAGATACTAGATGGTGTGTTCATATTCAGATACCTATTTAAAAGTGGGTTAATTAAGAAGTCTGGAGTAGCTAATATATGATCGAAAAATCATAATTACTAAACTTGATTGGAATAACATAAAAAAAGCGACCCTAAGGTCGCTTTATGTGAACAATTGCAAGTGTATTTATTGACTAACGTGAGCGACTAAATCCAGAACTTTGTTGGAATAGCCAATTTCGTTATCATACCAAGACACAACTTTTACAAAGGTGTCTGTTAAGGCAATACCTGCTTTGGCATCAAATATAGATGTTCTCACATCGCCAATAAAGTCTTGGGATACCACTGCATCTTCGGTATAACCTAAAATGCCAGCCAATTCGCCTTCTGAGGCTTCCTTCATTGCAGCACATATTGCTTCATAAGTAGCAGGTTTTTCTAAATTAACGGTCAAATCAACGACAGACACGTCTGCTACAGGCACTCTAAATGCCATACCGGTTAATTTGCCATTCAATTCAGGAATTACTTTTCCTACTGCTTTTGCTGCACCTGTTGAAGATGGGATGATATTTTGGCTTGCCCCTCGGCCGCCTCGCCAATCTTTATGGGAAGGTCCATCTACGGTTTTTTGTGTCGCAGTCGTTGCATGCACTGTCGTCATTAATCCGTCAACGATACCAAACTTATCATTCAGTACTTTAGCCAGTGGCGCTAAGCAGTTGGTGGTACAAGACGCGTTAGAAACGATGTCTTGACCAGCATAAGATTCGTGGTTAACACCCATAACAAACATAGGCGTAGCATCTTTAGATGGGGCAGAAAACACCACCTTTTTTGCGCCTGCTTGAATATGTTTACGGCCAGTTTCATCAGTAAGAAATAAGCCAGTACATTCAACGACCACATCAACATTCACCTCATCCCACTTCAAATCAGCAGGATCACGCTCTGAGGTAACACGTACTGTATTGCCATTTACGACTAAGTGACCGTCAACGACTTCAACCGTACCTTTAAATTTTCCATGAGTAGAATCATATTGAAGCATGTAAGCCATATAATCCGGATCTAAAAGATCATTGATTGCTACAACTTCAATATCAGAGCGTTCGCACGCAGCTCTAAATACAAATCGTCCAATGCGGCCAAAGCCATTAATTCCAATTTTGATTGCCATGAAGGTTCCTCAATTTTACATTTGGTTGTAAGATAATTACAAAAATTATGGATCATTATTGCCTATAAGGCAAAAAAAACCCGAATATTTGTTGTTTTATTACGATATATTCACTGCAAACGTATTCAATAACGATTTATTAACATTCTGAAGGATAATGTAGCTACCATCATAGCAAAGTTTGCGGTTAAAATTACTACCAACTTGGTTGTCAGTTTTATTTTTGTTGTGAAACGCGACGCCATTTATTAGCCTAAAAAGGTCAATCAAAAAGATTTGTGACCCTATGATGGTAAGTCTTTTAATTCCTTAGGTAGGTTGTAGGTAACTACTCAACAACATAATTATAGGTAAATTTACCACCTGTCAGGTAAAATTTCAGTTTCATATGAGACGAGTTTTTCTAAAAACTCGTTAAAGTACTATATTAATAGGACATAAAGCGACATGACTTCTCCTCTTATCGATAAGCTTGTAGATATAAAAGGTGTAGAAACGAACTACATTGATGCTTGGGGCAATCCCGAAATTATTAGCGAACAAAGTAAATGCAAATTATTAGGCGCGATGGGCTACCAAGTTGACAATGAAGAATTGTTAATTAATCAGGTAGAAAAGGAGTTTCAACAGGTTTGGATGTCGCCACTTAATCCAGTACAGGTAAATCGAGAAAGTGATGAATTATTTATTACAGTTCGGCTCCCCATCGAGTTAGTCAATGACGATTTTGTTATCAACATTGAGTGTGAAAATAACAACCTTTTAGAACAGAAGTTTGTTCCTATTGATGGTGATTTAATTAATGCGACCATTATTGAAGATATCGAATTTCAAGAATACCTGATCAAAATTAATCACACTTTACCTCTTGGTTATCATCAACTTAGGTTGTTGGCAGATGATGGTGATCAAATTGCATCCATGCGAATGATAATGGCACCAACGTCATGTTATCATCCCCAGTCCATTTTAGATGGCAATAAAGTGTGGGGGTTAAGCGTCCAACTTTATTGTCTGCGAAGTCGGAATAATTGGGGAATCGGCGATTTTTCTGATTTGGCTCAGTTGGTTGAATCTGCAGCCAAAAATGGCGCTCAATTTATTGGTTTAAACCCCATTCATGCCCTTTATCCTGCTAATCCAGAGGCTTGTAGCCCTTATGGACCATCTTCCAGACGATGGCTTAATTTTATTTATTTAGATGTTACTGCGATTGATGGTTACCACACTCATGACGTTCAAGCATTGGTGAATGATGTGGAATTCCAACGTAGTTTAGATAACGCGCGTAATGTCGAATACGTGGATTATGAGGTGGTTACTCGCTTAAAGTTACAGGCACTTGATCGGGTTTTCGCCTATCAAAATTCGAAATTCTTAAGTAAAAATACTAAGCAAAATAAAGCATTCAAAACCTTTGTCACCCAAGGGGGCGAGAGTTTGCAAATGCTAGCAACCTATGATGCTTTACAAGAGCATTTAGCCAGTGAAGGGAAACCCTCTTGGGGCTGGCCGGTTTTTCCTAAGGAATACGCAGATTTTCAATCTCCTGCGGTGTCCAAGTTTGTTAAAAAGCATAAAAATAGAATTAAATTTTATTTGTTTCTACAATGGCAGGCTGCTTTGCAACTAGAAGCTGCGAATCAGGTCGCGAAAGAAAATAATATGTCCATCGGGATTTATCGTGATTTAGCCGTAGGAGTGAGTGAAGGTAGTGCAGAAATTTGGGGAAATAAAGATTTATATTGCACCCAAGCAAGTGTGGGAGCTCCGCCTGACGTACTGGGTCCCTTAGGTCAAAACTGGGGCTTACCGCCCATGGATCCAGAAAAACTGTATGAACAGCAATATCAGCCAATTATCGATTTGTTTGACTCAAATATGAAGTCTGCCGGTGCTTTACGTATTGATCATGTGATGGCGTTACTGCGTTTATGGTGGGTTGCCAAAGGTGACGATGCTAAAGAAGGTGGCTACGTTTATTATCCTGTTGATGATCTTTTAGGTATTTTAGCCCTTGAAAGCCAACGCCATAGAAGTTTGGTAATCGGTGAAGATTTAGGCACAGTGCCTGAAGAAATTCGAGTTAAGTTGGCGGAAAACGGTGTCTATTCATATAGGGTGTTCTTTTTTGAGCAAGCCAAAGACGGCGGTTTTTATTCACCTTCCGATTACCCAATTCAATCGATGTCAACCTTAACCACCCATGATATGCCAACCCTATCTGGATATTGGCATTGCTACGATTTAGAACTGGGCAAAGAGCTAGGATTGTATCCGACTGAGGAGATTTTGTCGGGATTGTATGCCAGTAGACATAATAACAAGCAGCAAATTCTAGATAGTCTACATGGGCATCATGCGATTCCAGAGTGGATAGATCGCAAGGTAGATAATCTTGGTATGAGCAAAGAGCTAAACTATGACATGCAAATTCATATGGCTACCGGGTCTAGTGCTTTACTCAGCCTACAACTTGAAGACTGGTTACAAATGAATAAACCTGTCAACATACCAGGAACCTTTAAAGAATACCCAAATTGGAAGCGCAAATTAAACCAAGATTTAGAACATATATTCTCTGATCTGGAAATGACGCTTTTGGCGAAAAAATTAACTGAGGCAAGAGACAACGCATAGTAATTCTGTAATTATACTTTACTTAAACGGTTAAGGTTCTATATTTGAACTGACGTTAACCCAAAAGGCGAATCAATGTTGATAGAAGAAGAATTAAAGCAAGCGAATTGTACGGAACCATTTGAGTTTTTAGGTAAGAAAACCATTGAAGAATTAACCCAATTTAATGTGTGGTTACCGGGAGCAAAAAATGTCAGCGTGTTTGATTTAGATTCTGGAAAAAACATTGGTAAGCTTAAACGGAAAAACAAAACAGATTTGTTTTGTGGGCAATTTAAACAGGTTAAAGATAACCTAGTTTATGCTTTGAAAGTTGAAACCAAAGAGACCACTTACGACCTTATCGACCCTTACCAATTTCAAGAACAAGCGTTTCATGCCGTGCATTACGTTGATCACGCTCCAGAAAATGTCTATCAACAATTAGGTGCACAGCTTGTTTCTTTAGAGGTTGGATTAGACGAAAAAATAGAAGGCACACGGTTCGCCGTTTTCGCCCCTAATGCTAAGGCTGTTTCAGTCATCGGTGACTTTAATTATTGGAATGGTAGTTGTCATCCAATGCAGAAAACGTCCATGGGATACTGGGTTTTAATTATTCCCGGCTTAACTGCTGGGCAAAGATATAAATATCAAATTAAAGATTCCCAAGGCAACCAACTACCTCATAAAGCCGATCCTGTCGGCTTCAGTGCAGAACAGTATCCATCCCATGCGTCTATTATATTCAATCAAAATGATTATCAATGGAGCGATGCTGATTGGTTGGAAAAATCGAAGGCAGATAAATATTTGCAGCCAATGAGTATCTACGAAGTGCATCTTGGGTCGTGGAAACGACCATCTGATCCAACTAAAACCTATTTAACCTATCGAGAATTGGTCGATGATCTCATTCCTTATGTAAAGGACATGGGATATACCCATCTTGAAGTTTTACCCATTTCTGAATTTCCTTTCGACGGCTCATGGGGCTATCAGCCTGTCGGTCTGTTTTCACCCACAAGTCGTTTTGGCGATCCAGACGACTTTAAGTTTTTTGTTGATCAATGCCACCAAAATGACATTGGTATCATCATCGATTGGGTGCCAGCTCATTTTCCTGAAGACGGTCATGGATTGGCGCGTTTCGATGGTACCCATGTTTATGAATATGAAGATCCTCGAAAGGGCTGGCATCCTGATTGGAACTCTTGTATTTATGATTTTGGTAAAGATACGGTGCGACAGTTTTTGGTGGCAAACGCGTTGTTCTGGATAGAGCACTTCCACGTAGATGGTTTGCGTGTTGATGCCGTTGCATCCATGTTGTATCTCGATTATTCACGCAAAGATGGGGAGTGGATCCCAAATGTTGATGGTGGCAATGAAAACTATGAGGCCATTAGCTTTTTACAATGGATGAACAAGGCGGTCTATGAGAAATTTCCTCGCGCCATGACTATTGCAGAAGAATCCACTTCGTTTCCTAAAGTCTCTAAACCTGTATTTGAAGGTGGTTTAGGTTTTGGCTTCAAGTGGAATATGGGGTGGATGCACGATTCGTTACATTACATTAGTAAAGACCCATCCTATCGCCGTTATCATCACGGTGAAATTACCTTCAGTATGGTTTATTCCTTTAGTGAAAGTTTTGTCTTACCTATCTCCCATGATGAGGTCGTTCATGGCAAAGGTGCTCTACTAAGAAAGATGCCCGGCGATGAATGGCAACAAGCGGCTAATCTTCGTTGTTATGCAGGGTTTATGTATGCTCACCCAGGTAAAAAATTAAACTTTATGGGGAATGAAATTGGCCAAAGTGCCGAATGGAATCACGATGGGTCGTTGCAGTGGAATTTATTGGATTTCGAAAAACACCAAGGTATTCAATCTTTGTATCGAGATTTAAACCATATTTATCGCAATTATCCCGCGTTATACGAAAGTGATCATGAGCCCGGTTGCTTTGCATGGATTGATCATGGCAATGCTGAACAGTCCATACTTTCCTTAATGAGAACCTCTAAGGATGGAAAGCAAACAGTGATTGCCGTGAGTAATTTTACTCCGGTACCAAGGAGTGAATTTAGGATTGGTGTTCCTGCACAAGGTGAATATCATTTAATCATGAATTCCGATGATAAAAAGTACTGGGGAAGCGATTATAAGGTACTTAAAAAAGTACAATCTGAAGCAGTAAAATGGAATAATCAACCTTATTCCATTCTCGTCAATATGCCTCCTTTGGCGACATTGATGTTACAAATAACAGAGTAAAGATTTGGCTAATTCACTAAAACACGATTTTTCAGTAACGGAAGGTAAGTGCCTTCCTTTGGGCGCAACGTTAACAAAAGACGGCTGTAATTTCGCCGTACACAGTCCAAATGCCCAGCAAGTTTTACTCTGTTTGTTTAAATCAGATACTGAAGAACCATTTGAGTATATTGAATTAAAAGCAAAAACCGGTGAAGTTTGGCATGGGCACGTTGAGGGTATTAGAGCGGGGCAGTTATATGGATACCGTACCCAAGGCGAAAATAAACCCTGTAATGGTAATGCTTTTCATCCAGAAAAATTATTAATTGACCCTTATGCTAAGAAGCTAAACCGTGCACTGCATTGGAATCGTAAAAAGTACCAAGGTGATAGTGCATTGATGATGCCCAAGTGCGTTGTGGTGGAAAATAACAATCCTCCTTTAACAGACGACCACAATAGACCTCATACACCTTTAAGTGACACCATTGTTTACGAGGCCCACGTAAAAGGTTTAACCCAACTTCATCCTGATGTACCTAAGAATATCAGAGGAACTTACCTAGGTGCGTGTCATCCAGCGATTATCCAACACTTAAAAGATCTCGGTGTTTCAGCCGTACAATTCTTGCCTGTAATGGCATTCATGCCAGAGCCATACATAACTGAGAAAGGCCTTACGAATTATTGGGGTTATAACCCAATTAATTATTTCTGCCCCGAAATGCGCTATGCCATTGACGACCCCATTGCTGAATTTAAAACCCTAGTAGAAAAGTATCATGAGGCTGGTTTAGAGGTCATATTGGATGTGGTCTTCAATCACACAGCGGAAGGGGGGCACGATGGTCAAATCTTATCTTTTAAAGGCTTTGACAATAGCAATTTTTATCTCTTTGAAAAAGATCAGCATGGCCTCAGGGATTTTGAGCAATATGTTAATAATTCAGGATGCGGTAATAGTGTAAACACGGCTTCCCCATATGTCATGAAAATGGTGATGGATGCACTACGTTATTGGGTGAGCTTTATGGGGGTGGATGGTTTTCGATTTGATTTGGCAGCCGGTTTAGGTCGTGATCCTTATGAGTTTTCTAGTTCTTCTGGTTTTTTAACTACCCTTAGACAAGATCCAATTTTATCAGGGGTTAAATTAATCGCGGAGCCTTGGGATATTGGTTATGGTGGCTATCAGTTGGGGCAATTTCCTGCTAATTGGCAAGAAGTAAACGACAAGTATCGGGATACGGTTAAAGGTTTTTGGCGTGGAGACGTAGGTTTAACCGGCGACTTTGCCACACGATTATTAGGATCTAGAGATATATTCCCAAAAGGGCGACGTTCTATACAGTCATCGGTGAATAATGTGACTTACCATGATGGTTTTACCTTGCATGATTTAGTGTGTTATTCGAGTCGTCATAATGAAGCAAATTTAGAAGATAATAGAGATGGCCATGGGCATAATCTTTCAGCCAACTACGGTGTTGAAGGCCCGACAAAAGATGAAAATATTAATATTTTGCGGGAGAAGCAGAAACGGAATTTGTTTGCGACCTTAATTCTCTCACAAGGTATTCCACATATATTGGGTGGAGATGAATTGAGTCGAACGCAGTTAGGAAATAACAATGCGTACTGCCAGGACAACGAAGTTAATTGGTCAAAGTGGACATTAAATGAATCGCAACAAGATTTCTTAGAGTTTTGTAAGCAGGTTATTGCGTTACGTAAAAGCAGTGTTATTTTAACCGATTTATCCCTAAAAGATGATGATTATAATCTTCATCACAACGTTGATGAAGTGAATTGGTATCGACCAGACGGTGAAAATAAATTGGACTCAGATTGGCAAGATCCCCAAAAACAATCTTTCGCTGTTGAGTTAAAAGGCTGCCCTAAACATACTGATGAACATTTGTTAATGATTTTTAATACATACGATCACGATGTACGCTTCCACCTACCCGAACTTAAAACGGGTTATTGGTCGTTAGAATTAGATACCCGTTATAAAAAAATATCGTTACAACCCAAAACCAAAATAGCTAACGTGTTCCTGCAAGCCTATCGAAGTGTTACTGTATTTAAACGGACCTACGATTAAACCTAAATGAAGTCAACTTGGGAGAGGGTAATGAAATTAACTGATGAACAATGGCGAGAAAAGTTAACCGATGAAGAGTACAGAGTTTGCCGACAGAAAGGGACAGAACGACCTTTTACCGGTGAGTTACTGCATAATAAAGAAACGGGAAACTACACTTGCACATGTTGTGGCAGTATTCTTTTCTCGTCCGAAGACAAATTTGACTCTGGTTGTGGATGGCCTTCATTTTCTGCACACACAAAACATGATAATGTCGCGTTTCATGAAGATAACTCCTTGGGTATGCAGCGAATTGAAATAGTTTGCAAAAATTGTGATGCCCACCTTGGCCATGTTTTCCCTGATGGTCCAGCACCGACAGGCCAACGTTATTGCGTTAATTCTATTTCTGTTAGGTTTTCCCCACAAAATTAGCCTTAAACAGGCCTTTATATAAAATAGTTTAAAATATTTTTTGTAATATACTTACAGAAAATCCTATCAAAATTAGCGCAATAATGATTGTTCTCCCTAATAAGCCAATTTTATGGGGTAAAATTACATTCAATATCAGTGTTCATTACTATTTTGTCTAAAAGATGAAACTTTATACCAGTTTGGTGATATGGATAACTGCCTTTAGAATAGCCGCGTTTTTTGATGCTATTAACAAATTAGGGTAGTAAAGAATGAATCAGCAGTTTGAACAGGAACTCATGGGCAGTTGGCAGGAGCGTCAAGAATACGCTGAATTGATGCAGCCAGTACTAGGTAAATTATATCGTGATTGTGCTGTTGAAATCTCAATTTTTGGCAGACCTATGTTAGGGGCCAGCGCAATTGATATTATCAAATCACATCGCAAAGTTAGACGCCATACTGGTGACAAACTTAGACTAAGAGAAAGTTGGCCAATTCTAGAAGAAATGAGCAAACTTCAATTAGCACCAGCTCACATTGATTTAGGTAAGTTAGCTTACGCTTATCACCATGATGACAAATTCAAAAATATGGACATCAAAACCTATCTTGATGAACAACTTGCGACTATTGCTGGTAAGCAAGATAATCATCCCGTGCAAGATGTGGTGCTTTACGGTTTTGGTCGTATCGGCAGACTCCTGGCCCGTTTACTTATCGAACGCCAAGGTAAAAACAATAAATTACGTCTTAAAGCAATTGTTGTTAGAGGCGGAAAAGACGGTGACCTAGAAAAACGTGCAAGTTTGTTGCGCAGAGATTCTGTCCATGGTCCATTTAGTGGCAGTATTACTGTTGATCATGAGCGTAACGCGATAAAAGCTAACGGCTCATTTATTCAAGTTATATACGCAGACTCCCCAGACAGCGTTGATTACACCCAATATGGTATTGAAGATGCGATTGTCATTGATAACACGGGGATATGGCGTGACCGCGATGGTTTAGGGCTGCACCTAAAAGCCAAGGGGACTAAAAAAGCCATATTGACCGCACCAGGTAAAGGCGACGTTAAAAATATTGTTTACGGTGTGAATCACAACGATATCACCAGTGATGATACTATTCTTTCCGCTGCGAGTTGCACAACCAATGCGATTACACCTGTTCTTAAGGCCCTCGATGAGCAGTTTGGTATTGAAAATGGACATGTTGAAACGGTTCACTCATTTACCAACGACCAAAACCTTATCGATAACTTTCACAAAGCAGAACGTCGCGGCCGCAGTGCTGCATTGAATATGGTGATTACTGAAACCGGCGCAGCGAAAGCGGTTTCAAAAGCCTATCCCCAATTAGAAGGTAAATTAACTGGTAATGCGATACGGGTGCCAACCCCCAATGTATCCTTAGCCATTTTGAATTTAAACTTAAATAAGTCATCTGACAAAGAAGAAATGAATAATTTCCTGCGAGACTTATCTTTGTTTTCATCCTTGCAACACCAGGTTGACTTTACTTCTTCCATTGAAATTGTATCTACTGATTTAGTTGGTTCTCGTGCTGCTTCTGTGGTGGACTCTCAAGCAACAATTGTTGCTGGTAACCGAGCAACCTTGTATGTATGGTATGACAATGAATTTGGTTATAGCTGTCAGGTAATGCGAGTTGTACAAGCTATGGCTGGTCTCGTTTATCCCACCATTCCTGCTTAAAAAATAAACCAATGGATTCGCCGCTTTTAGTACTTAAAAGCGGCAATCTATGTTTCCCCATTCCATTTCTACTATTACCTGCTTTTACTAAGTTATATTTATAAGCTAATTTAATTTTTTTATTTAAATTAGTGACTCATGCTGACCCATTTTTTATGAGATTATGGTAGATTGAACTCGGTTAAAATATCAGTGAGTCTGAATGTGAAAATAAGCAGCAATTTTGATTCTGGCAATATTGTCGTAATCAATGCAGTAAACCCCAAACAAATCGAATTACAAATACGCAATGACAACCAGTCTGATTTTTATCAATGGTTTCATTTCAAACTAGATTCCACACCTTTCGTAGAGCATAAAATTAATATTGGTGACTTGGCCAACTCAGCATACCCAGAAGGGTGGGAGGGCTATCGAGCTGTTGCCTCGTACGATCGACAAGAATGGTTTAGAGTGGATAGTGTTTTTGACGGTGATAATCTCAGCATTTCCTTTACGCCTGAACATAATCACACGTATTTTGCTTATTTCGCGCCCTACGGTTACGAAAGGCATTTAGATTTATTGGCAAGTGCGCAAGTTAACGACCATTGTCAACTGCACCATTTAGGTGAAACCTTGGATGGTCGTGATATGTCAGTGCTAGAAATCGGGCAACCTGAAACGGATAAACCGATAATTTGGATAACCGCACGGCAACATCCCGGTGAATCCATGGCTGAATGGTTAGTCGAAGGGTTATTAATCCGCCTTTTTGATGCAGATGACGGTGTGGCCAGAAGTTTGCTTGATAAAGCCGTGTTTTATGTTGTTCCTAATATGAATCCTGATGGTTCAGTTCGAGGTCACTTACGCACTAACGCGGTTGGTACGAATCTAAATAGAGAGTGGCAATCGCCAAGTATGGATAAAAGCCCTGAAGTATTTTTAGTTATGCAAAAAATGCAAGAAACAGGGGTAGATTTGTTTTTAGATATTCATGGGGATGAGTCTTTGCCCTATAACTTTGTCGCGGGTTCAGAGGGCAACCCTGGTTATAATGAACGTATTGAAAGATTAGAGAATGCGTTTAAGTCTGCTTTGTTAACCGTGACGCCCGAATTCCAAGACGAATTTGGATACGATAAGGATGCGCCAGGTAAGGCGAATATGACAGTGGCAACTAATGCTGTAGGCCAATTGTACGATTGTTTAGCCTACACCCTGGAAATGCCATTTAAAGACAACGCGCTATTGCCCGACGATGATTATGGCTGGTCTCCTCAAAGGTGCAAACAGCTAGGTGAAGATTTATTAGTCGCAGTCAACGCGGTATTAAAAGATTTACGTTAGATAAAAGAAAAACACAATTAGAAACTTGTATTAAACACCATATAACAATAAAAAAAGGGGAATCGTTTGGAAGTTTTTCATGATTTTTTAAAGCTATTAGATAGCTATTTAGGGGGCAATGCCCTGTTTCCATTTATCTTACTGGGAACAGGTTTGTTTTTTACGATTTTTCTAGGGTTTCCACAGATTCGTTACTTTAAACACGCGTGGAAAGTGGTTACTGGCAAGTTTGATAGCGATGATTCCCCTGGTGATACTAGCCATTTTCGGGCATTAACTACGGCGTTGTCAGGTACAGTGGGTACCGGAAATATCAGTGGTGTGGCCTTTGCCATTTTTCTTGGTGGGCCTGCAGCGCTGTTTTGGATGTGGGCTACTGCATTTTTTGGTATGACCACAAAGTTTGTTGAGGTCACCTTGTCTCACAAATACCGCGAGAAGACCGAAGATGGAACTATGGCCGGTGGCCCCATGTACTACATGGATAAACGTTTAAATATGAAGTGGCTAGCAGTGGCATTTGCCATTGCAACGGTCATCAGTTCTTTTGGTACAGGAAACTTACCTCAAAGTAATGGTATTGCAACTAGCATTGAAGAAACTTTTGGCTTTGAACCTTGGATTGTCGGTAGTGTTTTAGGTATTTTGCTTGCCTTAGTCATTTTAGGTGGGATACAGCGTATTGCTGCAGTGACATCTAAGATTGTTCCTTTTATGGCCTTAGTTTATTTAATTGGTGCCTTAGCCGTTATATTTGCCAATTTAGAAAATATCGGTCCTTCATTTACCTCAATATTTGCAGACTTATTTACCGGTTCAGCGGCAACAGGAGGCTTCCTTGGCGCTTCAATTGCGTACGCCTTTAATCGTGGTGTGAATCGAGGTTTGTTCTCCAATGAAGCGGGGCAAGGTTCTGCTCCCATTGCCCATGCTGCAGCTAAGACCAAAGAACCTGTTTCTGAAGGTATGGTTTCCATCCTAGAGCCTTTCATCGATACTATTGTCATTTGTACGTTAACCGGTTTAGTGATTCTCTCTTCCGGAGTTTGGAAAGATAAACATATCAATGAATTTGAACGCTCCAGTCTTGAAATAGTTGCCGGTACCTATTCTGAAGATGATCAACAGGATCGTGAAAACCTTTATCATTATTTAAACCATATCGGTAATTCAAATGTGGAAAAATACACTGGTGATATTCAGGTTGTGTCAGGTAAAGCCGTGAGTAGCGGATTTACTATCATCCATGCCCGATCATTAGCTGAAGATGTGGTCTATACTGTTGGTGGTAATGAAGATTTATTCACCGGATCCGTTAAAGTTGTAGATGGCGGCATCGTAAAAGACAATTTAATTTTAACCGGTAAATCCTTAGTCCACTCTGCCCGTTTAACGACGATAGCCTTTACCAAAGGATTTTTTGGTGACTTTGGTCAGTATATCGTTTCCATCGGTTTACTATTGTTTGCTTTCTCAACGGCAATTGCTTGGTCTTATTATGGTGATAGGGCAATGACCTATCTATTAGGTTCACGTTCGGTTATGCCTTATCGAGTCGTCTATGTTGCAGGTTTTGTCTGGGCTTCATTTTCTGACACAGAATTGGTCTGGACCTTAGCAAGTGTTGCTATTGTGGTTATGACCTTACCAAACTTGTTCGGCATTTTGATGCTAAGCAAAGAAATGAAAAGCTCAGTAAAAGATTATTGGGAAAGATTTAATAAGGAAAATAAATCTTAATCCAGTACAATATTCTTAATAATTAATTTGTGTAGCGTTGACGCCAGGAAACTAGCGTCAACGTTTTGTATTTGGAGTTTGAATATGGCACTAATAGAATGTCCAGCATGTAATAAGAAAATTTCTGACAAAGCGGATTCGTGTTCTCATTGTGGTTTTGCTGTTGGGGATGCGTCTGCAGAAGATCTCCTGCGTAAAAAGAACCTCAACAAATTTAAAAAACAACACAGTATTCAAAATCAGTCGATGTTAGCCATGCTGATGTTTGTTGCTGGCTTTGGTTTTATGTATTGGGGTGGGGCACAGCCAGGCGATCTTCAGCATTCCATTGCAATAGCGGTCTCAGTGACAGGGTTTGTTTGGTATGTGGTCAATCGAATTCGATTAATTTTTATAAAGCGAGCTAATTAGTGAGTATCGATGCATTAGTGTCTTCAATGACAAAAGAAACCTATGAAAAGTTGTTGCAAGCAGTAGAAACAGGTAAGTGGCTTGACGGTTTGCCCTTGACAGAAAGTCAACGAGAGAGCAGCATGCAAGCGGTTATGATGTATCAAGCGAAAGTTTTAAAACTTGATCAACATATGACCTTAAATGCTGATGGCCAAATTAATCATAAAAGCCGTCAACAACTTAAAGAGCAGTTCGCTCCACAAAGCAGCATAGCACGGTTTAAGCAGGATGATTTTTAAACACTTTTTTCGACCCAAGTATCAAGATCCTAACCCGCAAGTTAGAATTCAAGCGATTGCGAATTTAATTCCAGAAGAATCACAACACAAATCTCAATTGCATGAACTAGCATTCAATGACGAAGATCCTAACGTTAGTCTTGCGGCTTTGACTCGCCTGAACAGTTTTGCACTGTGGTGTAAAATGGCAGACACCGCTAAATCAGAGCGGGTTAAAAAACGTGCTCAGACAATGGTTGAAAATGCCTTATTTGATCAAGGTGATTTGGTCATAACAGATCAAGAAAGAAAACGATTTATTGCCGAATGTAAAAGCAATTCACTGTTAGAAAAATTACTGCAATTACCCTCAGTCAAAAATGATGAATCTGGTTTGTTGTTGACAGTGTTAAACAAGCTAAATAAGCCCCATGTAACCAAACAGCAATTTATCAATAGTAATAATGAGAAAGTGCAGTTGAGTTTATTAGCTTATATAGAGGACGAATCGACCTTGAGCAAAGGGTTAAAAAGAACCTCGTTCTCTGTCGTTGAAGAGGCTATTCGTCTCAAGCTTAAACAAATTGAAGAAGCTAAACTCAAACCAATAGAAATTGAGAAAGATGCGAAGTTAGTGTTGTCTCAATTGTTGGCATTAAAAGATAAGTCTGACTTTGTGCAAATCAAACAGCAAAATGAAGCGTTAGTTAAGTCATTTTTGTCACTTCAACCAGAATTCACTTACCTTAAAGACGAAACTGAAAAGCAATTAAACGCTAGATTTGACGAAATAAAACAAAAAATTTCTCATTTAATTCAACAGTTAGCGCCACAGTTTGAAGCAGCTGAGCGAGCTAATGGGCTTAATAAAGGGCTTAATGAAATCCAACAGAAAGTTAATTCAATATTAGCTGAAGTGAATTTAGAACTTGCACAAGATGTTGAAAAGGTAACCTTAGGCGCCGTTGAATCCTATGAACACGCGCTGCAAGATTGCCAACAACAATTAGCGGGTATATTGCCTGAGTTAACTGACCTCCAATCATTGAAAGAAGTGTGGGATGATATTTCAGCGCAGATTATTCAATGTCGTTCGACTTTAGAGCGGTTACCTGAATTTAAAAAAGCGGTAACCTTAGGTAAAGAATTTATTGAAAAGTTTAAGCGTTTGGAATCGCCTACGGACATTAGTCAGATCAATGCCGCTAAAGAATATTTAGCCGAACAAACTGCTTACTGGCAAGATTTATCTTCCCCCTATGGCTCAGGTTGGCCAAAAGAACTTAATACTCAGTGGCAAGCGTGCCGTAAAGAATTTAACGCAGGTTTAAATAAGCTAATTGCTGGCGTAAAACAAAATGAGAATCGCTGTAAAGCTAAGTTGCGCGCTATAGACAGTTTAATTTCTCAAGGTAAATACAATGCTGCTATGGGCTTGTACTCAAAGGTAATAACTTGGTATGAGCAATTACCTGAGCGAAATCAACAACATATTAGTCGCCAACTAGAATCAATCAAAGAGCAAATTGAAAACCTTAAAGACTGGCAACATTATATAGCTCAACCGCGTAAACCGGCAGTGTTGAAAGAAGCTGAAACCATTGCATTGCATCCTTTGGAAATTGATCAACAGGTTGCCGAGGTGAAACGTTTGCGAAGTGCTTGGAATAGCCTTGGAAATACCGGTGCCGAAGCGGATACTCTTCTTAATAAAGCCTTCGACATGGCGATTGAAAAAGCATTTGAACCCTGCCGTTTGCACTTTGCGGAAATGGAAGCTCAACGCAAAGAAAATGAACAGCTAAAGTTAGGTTTAATTGAACAATCAAAATTACTGCAAACATCAGATAAACCTATTAGTGACATTGCTGACGAGGTTATGCAGATTCAACAGCGTTGGAGACAGGTTGGTAAAGTAGATTACAAGATTTTAGACGCCATTAATCAGGCTTATGCAAATGCACTTAAGCCCCTAAAAGAGCGGGTTCAGAAATTTCATCATGAAAATGCAGAAGCGAAGCAGCTACTCATTAACAAGGCGCAGCTTTTACTTGAAAATGAAGAAATCAATGATGCTGTAGAGCAAGCAAAAAAGCTACAGCTTCAGTGGAAGGAAATCGGCAACGCTGGTCGAAAACAAGATTCATTATTGTGGAAAGAATTTAGAAGTATCAATGATAGTTTATTTGCTAAACGTAATGATCTTCAAGCGAATACTAAACTCGTTCAGCAAAAACAAACTGAAGAAGCAGAGCGTAAACTAGACGATATACTAGGGCTGGCGAACACAGTTAACAGCTTAGGGGAAATTGAGCACGCGTCTGAGCAATTGCAGCAGTTTGCTGCTACTTTTGATAATGGTAACGGAAATAAGGTTTCAAAATCCATTCATCATAAGATAGCTAAAATTGAAAAACTGTTGCTCAGCAAAAAAGATTCACTACATAACGACAAAAAACGGAAAGTGTTAGTGGAGTTGTTTGAGTTGCTGGCAGGTTCGAACACCGAAGGTGAGACGAATGAGTTGCTTGAGCATCTTCCCCAGGCATGGAAACAAGCCTATCTTAACCAAAAAAACAGCGATTTCAATCGTAATGAAATAGCCGTATTATTAGAGATACTCGATTCTCAAGACAGCCCCCAAGAGGATTCGCAGTTACGCAAAAATCTGCAATTACAAATGATGACTGACAAATTGCAACATGGTGAGCAGATTGATAAAGACAATTTGCTAATACAGTTTATTCAGCATGGAAAATTATCATCTGATGCCCCAGACAAAGAGCGTCGGTTGATTGAACGTGTGAAGTCTCACTTTATCCAATAATTAAACGATCAAAACGCGCGTTGAATTAACTTAATTCACCGCGCAGATTGGTTATTAATTGATGTTTAATCTCGTCCACTGAAAGATCTTTACTTAATAAATAATGTAACTTGGCTAAGGCAGCTTCTGGCGTCATGTCGTTGCCAGATACCACGCCGACTTCACGCAGCACATGGCCATTAGCATATCCACTCATATTCACTTTACCACTAACACATTGAGTGCAGTTGAGCACAATTATATCGTTCTGTTGGGCTGCTTTTAGTTGCGTCAGTAAGGCTTTATTTTGCGGCGCGTTACCAACGCCATAACTCAGTAGTACCAATGCTTTGACTGGCTGTTGTATGGTGTTTCTGATCACTTCGGCACTGATCCCTGGATATAAGGTAACCACGCCTATAGGTTGGGCATTGACCGGGCTGACTCTCATGATTTTTTGAGTTGGTTGACTGATTTTTCCGGCAATGAGTTCGATATCAATTCCGGCTCTAAGCAATTCAGGATAATTGGGCGAGCCAAAAGCCGCAAAGCCATCAGCGTCTACTTTACGACTACGATTTCCTCGAAAAAGGCGATTGTTGAAATACAGTGATACTTCGGAAATCGGGTAATTTGCAGCGATGTACAGCGCATTTAACAGGTTTACCTGTCCATCTGAACGTAATTCGGCAAGGGGGATTTGTGAGCCCGTCACTATTACCGGTTTACCTAGGTCTTCCAACATAAACGATAAGGCAGATGCGGTATATGCCATGGTATCGGTTCCATGCAAGATAATGAATCCATCATAGTCAGCGTAGTTTGCGCTAATATCATCAGCGATATTTTGCCAATCCGTAGGGCTCATGTCGGAAGAATCAATCAAGCTTTGATACTCATGAATCTTAAACTCTGGCATTTCGGGGCGGTGAAATTCAGGCATATTGTTCAAGGTTTCAGTTAAAAAGCCTGAGACTGGAATATAACCATGATTAGAAGGCCGCATACCTATGGTCCCTCCGGTATAGGCCACATAAATACGTTTTTTAGTCTGAGTCATCGTTTTTGTTGTCTATTCATTTAATCGCGTCATTCTAACCCAAAAAATTTTTAAATTGATGATATATTCTTGTAATTGGTTTGAATAATCTCAAAAATAATTTAAACGGGCTCGTCGCCATTAATCACTAATTGAAGGGACGGGTTGATGGAACTGCTTGTTGGAAAATAAAGGATCAATTTTGGTAAATATAAAAACAATCGCGCCATTACTGCTAATCCTGGCTAGTACACTGTTTGCAGGCTACTCCCAGGCTGAAGTGCTGAGTATGCGGGAGCGCGCTACAGTAATAGATGACATTCTCAAAGATCGCTTGGAAAACATCCTTCCTCAGTTAATGGAGCGGGAAGGAATTGACATGTGGATCCTGATATCCAGGGAATACAACGAAGACCCTGTGTTAAAAACCATGTTGCCAGCGACTTGGTTGTCAGCACGTCGCAGAACGATATTAGTATTGTTTAACCCCGGGAAAGGGCAACCCATTGAACGTCTTGCGGTGAGTCGTTATGACGTTGATAGTATGTTTAGAAAGGGCTGGAATAAAGAACAACAACCGAATCAATGGCAACGACTCGTTGAGCTAATACAGCAAAAAAATCCACAAAAAATTGCCATCAATAAATCTGATCATTTTGCCTTAGCCGATGGGGTCACTGCGACTGAACACCAAGAGTTAATGGATGCACTACCTAATGAGTTGTCGAACAAGGTGGTTTCATCACAAAATTTAGCAATTGCTTGGTTAGAAACCCGCAGTCCTAAAGAAATGCAAATATATCCAGAGTTAATTAAAATCGGTCATAGTTTAATCGCCGAAGCCTTTTCTAATCAGGTCATTACACCGGGTAAAACCACTACTGAGGATGTGGTTTGGTGGTTGCGAGAAAAAAGCAGAGAACTAAAATTAATAAATTGGTTTCATCCCTCAGTATCCATTCAGCGTTCAAGCTCTGTAAAATTTGACCACCTAAAAGCGTTTACCGGCACTAATGTTGAACAAGTAATTCAACCTGGAGACCTTTTACATGTGGATTTTGGTTTGGTCTACCTGAGGTTAAATTCTGATCAACAACAACACGCCTATGTACTAAAACCAGGGGAAACAGATGCGCCTAGCTACTTAAAAGAAGCCTTTGCAAAGGCCAATCAATTACAGGATATATTCACCCAGAACTTCAAAGTGGGTAGAACGGGTAATCAAGTTCTTAAAATGTCGCGTCAGCAAGCTATTGCACAAGGCATTAAACCTTCCATTTATACTCACCCTATTGGCTATCACGGACATGCAGCTGGTACCACATTAGGCATGTGGGATTCCCAAGGTGGTGTGCCTGTTACGGGTGATTACCCATTGCATTACAACACCGCTTATTCCATTGAACTGAATGCGGCTAGCTTTATTCCAGAATGGAAAAAAGAGATTCGCATTATGTTAGAGGAGAACGCGTTTTTTGACAGAGCAGGGGTACGTTATTTAGATGGGAGGCAGACAAGGCTTCACCTTATTCAGTCCCATTAAATTAAGGGAAGTCGAATAAGCATAAAAAATGTTACAGAGTTTGTTTTAACAAGCTAGAAGCAAAGTGCTTTGTTATGCTTAACCTTCAATAATAAAAATATGCACTTACACAGGAAAATATATGAAATTCACAGTTAGTAACTTAGCCGTTAAACAGGCTCTGATTGCAATGTCTGTATCTATTGCTTTAGTCGGTTGTGCCGCAAACAATAATGTAAGCAAGACTACTAGTCCAGTTGCTGCGCCACAAGCATCACAGTTAACCGAGTCACAAAAAATTCAAACCTTAGCTGAAAATTATTTTGATGAGAGTATGGCGCTTAACCCGGTCTACTCGACTTTTATGGGAGAAACCAAATATAACGATCAATTTAATGAACCTCTTAGCGATAAAGTTCTAGCTAAACATTTGGCGTTGGATAAAAAATATTTAGCAGCAGTTAATCAAATTGATCCTAGTAAATTGAGAGGTCAAGATTTGCTCAGTTATGAAATCTTGAAACGTGATCTTGAAGTGGATATTCGCGGCTATGAATTACCTGAACACCTGATGCCCATTAGTCAGTTCGGTGGCGTACATAGTTATTTTGCCATGTTAGGCTCAGGTAGCAGCGCACAGCCTTTTAATAATGCACAAGATTATCGTAACTTTATGAAACGTTCTGAGGGTTTTGCTGCTTATATGGACAGCGTGATCACCACCATGCAGGAAGGTATCAAAGCAGGGGTAGTGCACCCTAAGCCTATTATTAGAAAGCTTGTTCCCCAATTGAAAGCCCATGTAGTTGATGATGTGAGCAAGAGTGTATTTTACGGTCCTGTTGCCGCATTAGATGATAATGAAAATATTTCCGAAGAAGAGAAAGCCACACTAAAAAGTGAGTATATTGCCGTTATTGAGCAGATTATTATCCCTGCCTATGACAAGGTTGCAACATTTGTGGAAGGTGAGTATCTAGAAAATGGACGGGATAGCGTAGGCTTATCGGCCCTTCCTAATGGCAAAAAGTGGTATGAATACCGTATCGAAACCAACACCACTTTGCCCCTAACTGCTCAAGAAATACATGAGTTTGGTAAACAAGAAGTGGCCCGTATTTTATCAGAAATGGTTAAGGTTAAAGAAACGGTTGGTTTTGAAGGCGATTTACCTGCATTTTTTGAGTTTTTACGCACAGATGACCAATTCTATTTCGACTCTAAACAAGGGATCATTGATGGCTACACAGAAGTAAAAGAAAAAATTAATCAAAAATTGCCATTATTGTTTGAAGTCTTTCCAAAAGCCGATTATGTGGTGAAACCGGTTGAAGCTTACCGAGAAGCCTCAGAAGCCGGAGCTAGTTACATGCCTCCTTCTCCGGATGGCTCCAGACCAGGGATTTTTTATATTAATACGCGAGATCTTAAAGGTCAGCCAAAATTTTCTTTGGAAACTTTGAGTATTCATGAAGCTGCCCCGGGGCATCACTTCCAAATTGCCATTCAGCAAGAAGTGGAAGGCTTACCTAAATTCCGTAAATTTGGCGGTTATACTGTGTTTGCAGAAGGGTGGGCATTATATGCCGAAAGCTTAGGAAAAGAGTTAGGTCTGTTTACTGACCCATACATGTGGTACGGCCGCTTAAGTGATGAACAACTTCGTGCGATGCGTTTAGTTGTAGATACCGGCTTGCATGCGTTTGGCTGGACACGTGAGCAAGCAATTGACTTTATGCTAGAGAATTCATCCATGGCTAAAAGCGATGTGGTGGCAGAAGTTGAGCGTTATATTTCTATCGGTGGGCAAGCCCTTGCGTATAAAATTGGTCAGCGACATATCCGTATGTTGCGCAATAAAGCTTCTGCTGCCCTTGGTGACAAGTTTGACGTACGAAAATTTCATACCCAAGTGTTGATTGATGGCGCGTTACCTATGCCAATTCTAGAAGCTAAAATTGATCGTTGGATTGAGAGCCAAAAAAGTTAATCAAACTCACTACAGGCACAGTAAACAAGGTTTACTTAGCAAACTGCGTTTTTAAGCCCATCGATGATGGGGTAGTATCATAGACGAGACTTTGGTCTCGTCTTTTTGTTGTAATTACATTGTTTCTAACTGCTCTAATTTATAGGATATTCGTGAAGTTTTTACATACCTCAGACTGGCATATTGGCCGCCAATTCCACAACGTCTCTTTGCTTGAAGATCAAGAATATGTCTTAAATCAGTTAATTGATCACATTAAGCAACACGAGGTTGATGCACTCATTATCGCTGGTGATATTTATGATCGCGCTTTACCGCCGGCCAGCGGAGTTGAATTATTAGACACTGTGCTAAGTACCATTTGTATGGACCTAAACATACCTACAATTTTGATCCCTGGTAACCATGATAGTGCCGAAAGAGTCCGATTTGGCGCGAATCAGATGAAACAGTCGGGTTTACATATCCTAGGAGATTTACAGCAGATTACGCAACCAACCGTCATCCAGGTCAAAGGCGTGGAAGTGGCGTTTTACGGCATTCCTTATTGTGAACCGGCGATGGTGAGAAATACCTTTGGTGTGGACGTGGCTAACTATGATGAAGCCCATACTTTCTTGGTTGAGAAAATAAAAAAGGTGATGTCAGAGAAGCAAAAGAATGTGCTTATCAGTCATTGTTTTATTGATGGGGCAACTGAATCTGATTCCGAAAGACCATTGCAGATAGGCGGTGCCGACCGTGTTAGCTATCATCCTTGTGTCGACTTTGACTATGTGGCTTTAGGTCATCTGCATAGCCCACAGTTTAAAGGTCAAGAACATATTCGTTATTCAGGTTCGATTATGAAGTATAGCTTTTCTGAGCAAAATCAGAAAAAAGGCGTGACCCTTGTTGAGGTGGGCAGTGGTGAATCAGTCTCAATGCAACATTTACCTCTCATTCCACTTAGGGATATGCGCATTATTGAAGGTGAATTAAACACTATTTTGCAGCAGGGAAAAGTCGACCTCAATAACGATGATTACCTTTTAGTGAGGCTATTAGATAAACACGCCATTTTAGATCCCATGGGTAAGTTAAGAGAAGTCTACCCAAATGTTTTACACCTTGAAAAACCTGGCATGCTTGAATCTAATGCCTCTCAGTTGAAACAAGAATCGTTAAAGCGGGGAGAACTCGAAATGTTTCGCGATTTCTACTCACAAATTGCTGGCCAAGAGATGTCAGAAGATCAGGACAAGCTGGTTACTGAATTGATCAATAATCTAACTAAATAAAGGGATAACGATGAAGCCGCTTAAACTCACTGTGCACGCTTTTGGCCCGTTTTCAGGCACTGAAAGCATCGATTTTGCTGATTTAGGTGCCAACCCTTTATTTTTAATCAATGGCCCCACGGGGGCTGGAAAAAGTTCAATATTAGATGCCATTTGTTTTGCGCTATATGGGCAAACAACGGGGGCTGAGCGTTCTGCTTCGCAAATGCGTTGTGACTTTGCAGAGATTAATTTACTCACCCAAGTAACCTTAGATTTCAGCTTGGGCAATAAAGCCTATCGAATATCCCGTATACCCATGCAAGAAAGAGCTAAGAGTGTAGGGGAAGGCACTACGTCGCAAAATTCAAAAGCAACCCTGTGGGAGTTAGATGGTAGTGATAATCATAAACTATTAGTGTCATCAAGCGTAAAAGAAGCTGATCAGCAAATTAAACGCCTTATGGGTTTAGATGTTGAACAGTTTCGACAAGTTATGGTTTTACCCCAAGGCAAATTTAGAGAATTGTTGTTAGCCGACTCTAAAGATCGCGAAAAAATATTTAGTCAGCTATTTCAAACTTCCATTTATAAAAAGATTGAAGATGCATTAAAAGTCAAAGCTGCAGACATTAAAAAAGCGGTAGAACAACATCAGAATCAAATAAAAGGCATTTTGCAAAGTGCTGATGTCAACTCACAAGAGCAGGTTGATACCAGTATCGTTCAAATCAAACCAGAACTTGAAGTAGCCTTGACTCACAAGCAAGATGCGGAACAGTTCGTTAGACAAACTGAAAAAGCCTTAGATGCAGCCAATCAATTAGGTAAAAAGTTCGTCGATTATGAGCTGAAAAACAAACAATTAGAACAGCACAAAGAACTGACGCCCGAAATAGACAAGCAGAAACATCAACTTAAACTAGGGTTAAACGCGCAAAAATTATCGCCTTACTACAATGGGAAAAGGGTTGCAGGGTTAAAGTTAACCCAAGGGAAGCAAAAACTGAGGGATAGTCAAATTGAATTGGGTAAATGCGACTCCTTATTAAAACAAGCGTTAGAAGGTTTTAACAGTGCACAGATTGAGCAACAACAAGTTGAATCAAAACAAAAACAACTGTCGGAAGTTGAACAATACTTAAACTTAGCACGCAATCTAGAGGTTGCCAAAAAGATAAAGTCTAAAACCGAAACACAAGCCGCCGAAAGTAAAATAAAGCTTGATGCACAGCGCGGTCGAATTCATGCAATCCAATGTGAAATTCAGCTTTTAGAACAACAATGGCATGAACTATCTGAACAGGTTAGCTCCATTGCTGATGAAAAGCTGTTACTTGAAAAACAAACTCAGATATTGACTAAGGCTAAAAAATTACAACGTTTATTTAGTGAATTGAAACAGTTACAACAGCTAAGTGCCAATGAGAAAAGTCGCTACGATTCTGCCCAAAATCATTTATTAGAAAGCTCAACCTTGGTTAAACAAACCGAGATGTCTTGGCATGCTAGCCAAGCGGCCATTTTAGCTAAAGAACTTAGCGATGGAGAGCCTTGTCCTGTTTGCGGTAGCTTACAACATCCTAATATTGCTACCACACAATCGGATATGGAATTTACCAGCAAAGATAAAGTCGAAGAAGTCAGAAATATTGAGCAACAAGCACGTCAGGCCCTGGATATTGCTAAAGCTGAATTTGATACTGCAGTAGCGAATGAAACCGTTAAACAAAGTCTAATTGATAGTTTACAAAAGGAGTTAGGAGAAGTTGCGGTTAAAAAGGTAGAAGTGCTGCAAACTGAACATAATACCCAGCAAAGCAAAGTCACTGAGTTGCTATCGGTGCAAGCAAGATTAAAGGGCGTGGCAGAAAGCCTGCAACTGAATAAAAACAAACTTAAAGAAGAACAAGATAAAAACGCGGCTTTACAGGAAAAATCAGCTCTGGATGAGAAAAACTTAATTACAGCTAATGCGAATGTAGAACAGTTAGAGCAGCAAATACCAGAATCCCAACGCAATATTCCTGAACTTGAATCTCGTATTGATATTTTCAAACAGAAGATTGCTCAGCTTAATCAAACTTTGGTCTCGGCTCGTCAAACCAAAGACAATGCCCAGTCTAACTTTGACCAAGAGCATGCTAAAAATAAAGCGTTGCAGGCAAACGTATTTGAACTTGAAACGGAAAGTCACGATGCGGAAAGTGTGTGGAAAAAAGGCTTAAGTGCAAGTGAATTTGTAAATGAGGAGGCGTTTTTAGGAGCACTGCTAAGTGAACAACAGCAAAGTGAGTTACAAAGCAATATTGATGATTTTCAAACTAAGCTAGATACCTTAACAGGTGCGGTTTCGCAACTTCAATCTGAGTTAAAAGATCAATCCAAACCTAACCTAGCATTGATTAACCATGAATTAGCCCAAGCTAAAAGCGTTCTCAATGAAAAAGATACTAAATGGCGTGAATTAGAAGAGCGTAAAAATCAACTCATTTCCGTGCAAGCAAAGTTAATTGCGGCACATAAAAAGAATCAAGCCCTAGAAGCAGAATATCAAACTGTCGGCACCTTATATGAGGTATCCAATGGACTCACAGGGGATAAAGTGAGCTTGCAGCGCTTTGTATTGAGCGTGTTGTTAGATGATGTATTAATACAAGCTTCCCAGCGACTGTCGCTAATGAGCAAAGGACGCTATCAACTTATACGCAAAGAGGAACGTGCTAAAGGTAATAAAGCTTCTGGACTAGAGTTGGAAGTAGATGACGCCTATACAGGTAAGTCTCGACCAGTGGCGACGCTCTCAGGAGGGGAATCCTTTATGGCTGCTTTATCTCTTGCTCTGGGGCTATCTGATGTAGTCCAGTCATATTCAGGGGGAATTCGCCTTGATACATTATTCATTGATGAAGGATTTGGCAGTTTAGATTCTGAATCCTTAGATTTGGCCATACGCACCTTAATCGATTTACAATCCACTGGTCGCATGATTGGTATCATTTCTCATGTCAGCGAATTGAAAAGTCAAATGGCGCTGCGTGTTGACGTGAAATCAGGTAGAGGTGGCAGTCAAATTGAACTCGTTTGTGCATAAATTGACTAACATTAAGTGTTGCTAGTCAAAATCTAGGATTGACAAGTCCCAGCATATAGTTACCATGGTAACTATATTATTTGTTAAGGACATCATAATGCACTGCATCTTCGCTAGTATTACGCCAAAACCCGAGTATTTTACATCCGCCGAGAAAGCGATTTTGGGTATAGTGGAAAGCACTCGTAAAGAAGAGGGGTGTGTGCGATTTGATGTGCACACCAATCAAGGCCTGACGCAGCTCTTTTTATACGAGCAATGGCTAGATGAAGCAGCCCTTGAGCAGCATTACCAGCGAGATTATACAAAAAAGGTATTTTCAGCTTACCAAGAGTGGTTAGCTGAACCTGTTGACATAAAAGCTATGACTTTACGTAAATAGTGGTTTGAGCGTAACAATATGTTTTTCTTAAAAGAGTTGCCTACCCAATCTATGATAAAGCAATATAGTGAGGCGTATTTTCCCGGGCAAACAGAAGAAGTGGCTAATCAGTTACAAGGGTTACGAGAATTCAGCATTTTGCTGCGTAAATTAGAAGACTATTTTGCGTCCCACAACCTGTCTCAACTGCGGTTTTTGGTGTTAATGGTGATTGATCGAGAGCCGGAGCGGAACTACCTTTATGCTCATGAAATAGCAGAACGCTTAGATGTATCTAAGCCTGTGTTGAGCAGAGCAATCAAGACCCTTGCAAAAGATAGTTTATTGACTTCCAAAAAAGATAATCAAGATGCAAGGGCGCTGGTATTATCTCTGACGCCATCCAGTAAAACATTACTGAAGTCCATATTGCCAGGCTATTTTCAAATTCTTAAGAATAAACCCACTTAACTAATGTTGTTTTACCGTTGGGGCGTTACTTGTTAGTGCTGAGCTTTTAGCCCCTGTGTTTTTATTCTATCTGTATTTATCCGATATTTATTCGTGAATCAGAGCTTTTGGCTTGTAGTAGCACATATCTAAGTTTCCATTGCCTTTAAAATGAAAAAACTCATTTTCTAAATTTCGAGAACTGCGTAAACGCTCTTGAAAGGCGTTTGAATCTTGTTTTTGTATTTCAATTTTGATGCGTTGGTCAGGGGCGATATTCTCAGCCATTTTAATCCATTGTATTTTACTACGTTGCCCACTTTTTTCGATTAAGCCAGTGGCTACATTAACATGTGCGCGTTTTAATGATTGAACAACGTGCATGCCGTAAATGACTTGACCAAAAGAGCTCATATTGCGGTCGAGGTGCCGCGTGGCTTGACCTATGACAATGTAAAAGTGCGTGCTAGCAGAGTCTTTATCTACCTCTCTGGCCATAGCTACATTTCCTGGACAATGCAGCAGCCACTCTTCTTTGGTTTGTAAATCTCGGCCAGCTGGAAATTCATGTAAGTAACCCGTTTCAGGGGCCATGAAATCATTCTTTTGTTCCAATTGAAATGCACTTATTGGCGGGATCGATCGGGTAAACTCCGCCGCTAACTGACGATTAAACTGAGTGGGCTTTTTTTCGTCAACATCACCTGCCTGAGCAACAAAACCATCTATCACTCGATAAAAGTCCAAGCCATCGTAATACCCTTCATTAACTAAGTTTTTAAATCGTTTCACATGATTAGGAGCAATAAAGGGGGCTAGCTCTATGATCACTAAGCCTTCTTCAGTCTGCATATACACTTGATTTTCTAATCGCGGTGCTCGCCATTCAGTTTGTACTTTACTTAAAGCGGAATACGAAAAAAAGGTGAAAATGACGAAGATCGCGCTGAATGTTTTCAATGTCGTTCCTTAAAATTAAAAAGCCCGTTAATGATTACATTAACGGGCTTTAATTCATCCGTAAACTAGTTAGTGCCGTAATTAATTATTTTACTTCAACACCAGCCGCTTGTTTATCTGCATGATAGCTAGAACGAACCATAGGGCCACAGGCCGCATGAGTAAAACCAATGCTATGAGCATAATCACCCAATTCGTCAAATTCACTTGGGTGTATGTAGCGCTTTAATGGGTAGTGATGTTTACTTGGTTGTAAATATTGACCCAAGGTGAGCATATCAACGTTATGGGCGCGTAAGTCATCTAACACCACACTGATTTCTTGTTTGTCCTCTCCCATACCCATCATCAAACCTGACTTCGTAGGGATTTCAGGGTGCTGCTCTTTGAATTTCTTAAGAAGATCTAAGGACCACTGATAATTTGCTCCTGGACGACATTCACGATAAAGGCGCGGGATAGTTTCCAAATTATGATTAAACACATCTGGAACGCCTTGCTTAAATATCTCTAAAGCACGGTCCATACGTCCACGGAAGTCGGGCACAAGCACTTCAATTTTTGTGGTAGGGCTGTGCTCACGGATAGCATTGATACAATCAACAAAATGTTGAGCACCACCATCGCGAAGGTCATCACGGTCAACAGAGGTGATAACCACATATTTTAAACCCATCTCAGCAATGGTTTTTGCCAGTTTAATGGGTTCTTCTGCACTAGGAGGTAAAGGTTTACCATGGGCAACGTCACAAAATGGGCAGCGACGAGTACAGATATCGCCTAAAATCATAAAAGTAGCCGTACCGTGATTAAAACATTCTGCCAGGTTAGGGCAACTTGCTTCTTCACATACTGAGTACAGGTTATTTTTGCGCAAGGTTTGTTTAATGTGATCAATTTTTTCCGTTGTACGGGGTAATTTAATTTTGATCCACTCAGGCTTACGCAACATTTGCTCCTTTTCTGTAGGAACAATCGTAATGGGAATGTGTTTTACTTTCTCATCATCGCGGAGTTTAACTCCTGCTTGTGGTCGTGCGTTACTCATCAAAACCTTCTTTATATTCTTTGTGATCGATATTTAACAAATTGCAAAAATGCTCAACTAATTTAGTTCCAGCTTCATTCACCGTTTGCGGTCCACCTATAGTTGCGCAATTTATCATTTCAAGCCCCGCATAGCCACAAGGATTAATACGGTTAAATGGAGACAAGTCCATATTTACATTTAAGGCTAAGCCATGAAACGAGCAGCCTTTACGAATACGAAGCCCCACTGAACAAACTTTTTTATGGTCAACATATACCCCAGGTGCATCCGCTTTAGGGTAGGCGTCTATTGAATAATCTTGCAACGTATTTACCACACTATTTTCAAGGGCAGTAACTAAGTTTCTAACCCCCAGCTTACGTCGCTTAATATTTAATAGAACATACATGGTTTGTTGGCCAGGACCGTGATAAGTCACTTGACCACCTCTGTCTACTTTTACCACGGGGATATCCCCTGGTGCCAGTAAGTGTTCTTCTTTACCCGCTTGACCTTGGGTAAATACCGGCAAATGTTCAACTAGCCAAATTTCATCTGCAACTGAGGTGTCTCGATTGTCAGTGAAATCTTGCATTGCTTGCCAGATTGGGTGGTAACTTTGTTTACCAAGTTGACGAACAATTAGAGACATATTATACAAAACATCCCACTGCTTTCATTACAGAACAACTCTTACCAATTCCAGGTTAGATAGTTCAGTGTAGATGGTTTCCATATGTTCTTTGCTCGTGACTTTTACGCTAATGGATAACGAATGATATGTTCCTTTAGAGCTTGGTTTTACCCTTGGACTATAATCACCCGGCGCGTGATTTTGCAAACAAGAAATTACGTCATTAGGGAGTCGCTCATGGGCGACTCCCATTACTTTAAATGTCTGTAAACAAGGAAAATCCAACAATTGATCGAATTTAGTATCCACTTTTATCTCTTAACTATTTTGGGGATTTGAAAATGAGTAGATAAACTACTCATCAAATCCAAGTTGTAATTTTATATAATCGTACGCTCGGTCAAACAAGCCACCTTCTTGCACTTCTTGTAAAGCGACTAAAGGATATTCAGCAATATCTTCCCCTTCAAGTTGTAAAAATAGCTTGCCTACCACTTCACCTTTGGCGAGGGGAGCTTCCAAGCTTTTTTCCAATTCAAAGTTTGCTTTAAGGTTTTTGACCTGACCTCTAGGTATAGTTATGGGGGTGTCTTGGTTAATTCCCAAGTCTACGGTTTCTTTATCACCCATATAAATGCGATGAGAAACGAAGCTATCTCCAGCTTTATAAGGCGTGATAGTTTCAAAGAAGCGGAAACCATATTTTAGAAGTTTTTTATTTTCATTCTTACGGGCTCTTTCGCTATCGGCTCCCATAACCACCGCAACCAAGCGCATATCACCTTGGGTAGCGGAAGTCACTAAGCTATAGCCTGCATCTGAAGTGTGGCCAGTTTTAATTCCGTCTACATTTAAACTTTTATCCCAAAGCAAACTGTTACGGTTGTATTGTTTTATATCATTGTAAGTGAATTCTTTTTCTTCATATAAGGCGTATTCTTCCGGCACATCATTAATTAGCGCACTGGCTAGAATTGCCATATCCCGAGGGGTGGTATAGTGATCTGCATCATGTAAACCATGGCTGTTTACGAAATGAGTTGAGGTCATTCCTAACTTTTCCGCATGGGCATTCATTAGGCTGACGAAGGCGCCTTCTGTTCCTGCGATGTGCTCAGCCATGGCAACACAGGCATCATTGCCAGATTGAATAATAATACCGCGATTTAAATCGTGCACGGAGACTTGTTTACCTACTTCGATGAACATCTTTGAAGAGTCTGGAAAGTTTTTCGCCCATGCATTTTCAGACACTGTGACCATATCGGATTCTGAAATATTGCCTAGCTTAAGCTCATTTCCAATCACGTAACTGGTCATCATTTTTGTTAAGCTTGCAGGTGCTAGTTGAATATCCGCATTTAACTCAGCTATCACGTGACCCGTATTATGATCCATCAACAAGAAGCCCTTAGCGGCTACGGTCGGAGGAGGGGGGATAACCACTGCTGAGAAGGCACTAACGGAAAATACAGCTGTGCTAACTGAGCAAAATAACCCGAATAAAATAGACTTAAAATTGTTCATTGACCTACCATTTTTATTTATCTTTTGAAAAGTGTTTCGTGAGCGCTGCGTAATATATCATTTCTGTCATTTACTTTCGTGAAAAATATCATCAAGTTCGTTTAATCGTTCAGATTTTATGGCGGACGACATCTTTGCAACCAATATAAATATATTGGCTTCAACGTAGAATCAGTAAATGGGCAAATTACCCTGCTTAGTATGACAGTTAAAACCTAAGAAAAGTTTATTGGTCTTTCGGTTTATTCGACGCTACCGGTTTAGAAAGGTTGAATGTGGCTTAGCATTTACGGGGGAGTTGCCTGACTATAAATGCGAAAAGCACTGCTGTAACCATCTACTTTCAGTTGTTGTAACAGTTGATCCGCGTGGCTTTCATCATTGAGCGGACCTAAATGCAATCTAAATAGTCCGTTTTCGTTAGGTGTGTTAACGGATACCTGATATTGGCTTTGTAAACCTTGTGCTAAAGCCTGTACTTTTGATTTATCTTGCAAAGCGGCAACCTGGATAAACAACTGTTCTCCGGTGTTATTCGCTACTAAGGTGGCCGGCGGAGGTGTTGGAGTATTACCCACAGTCAAAGTACCCGCTTGGTCCATGTGCAACACTTCTACTTTCACTTTAGCCGTTCCAGTATCTAGCACACCAATTTTCATCGCCGCGGCATAAGATAAATCAATAATTCGATTATGGTGGAAAGGTCCGCGATCGTTGACTCGGACCACTGCAATTTTCCCATTTTCTAAATTTGTTACTTTAGCGATGGATGGAAGGGGTAAGGTTTTATGGGCGGCACTCATGGCAAACATATTGTAAACTTCGCCATTGGCAGTTAAGTGGCCATGAAACTTTTGTCCGTACCATGAAGCGATACCTTGTTTAGCGTAGCCTTTACCGGTTTTTAACGGTTTATAGTATTTTCCTAATACGGTATAAGGTCGCATGGATGCAGATAAATAAGGCTCGTAGGCAGGCTTCACATCGCGAAAATCAATATCCTGACTAATTGATTTTGGTTTTGAATCTGAATGTTGGCTATAACGACCCGTATTGCTACACGAGGCAATTAAAATACACAGTATCAAACATCCAATTCTTTTCATGGTTATTCCATAGCTTGCTTTAATTGTTGGCTAAACTGAAATACCGCCATGGCGTACAATGGGCTATGATTGTATCGAGTTATGGTATAAAAGTTAGGTAGGCCTACCCAATATTCGCTACTTTCGGGTTGTTGAAATGCCAGTAGTTTAACACTTTGCTGAGGGCTTAACGTTATGTTTTCATTAAGGCTTACACCTGCAACCTCTAAATCTTGCCATGTATGGGTGTATTTTAAGCTTTTACTGAGTAGATCATCAATATTACTATCAGATGTTAGTACATTAGCCTTATAAGCTACGGGCTCGTTGGGTTTCCAGCCATGGCGTTTAAAATAATTGGCGACACTTCCAATGGCGTCAGTTGGATTATTTAATAAATCGCGAACACCGTCGCCATCAAAATCCACCGCATAATGTCGGTAGCTAGATGAGATAAATTGTCCCCAACCCATAGCACCGGCATATGAGCCTTTTACATCTTGTAAATTGAAGCCTTCTTCTCGCGTAAGTAGGAAATATTCAGCTAACTCACTACGAAAAAATGTCGCGCGGGGAGGGTAGTAAAACCCCAGCGTATAAAGAGCGTCTAATACCGAATATTTACCTTTATAGGTGCCATAAAATGTCTCTACGCCGATGATTGCGACAATGATCTGAGCCGGTACTCCCGTTTCTTGCTCTGCTCGCTGTAAATCTTCTTTATGTTGTTGCCAAAATTCAATACCTTTAGCGAGGCGCTTTTCAGTCAAAAAAATGGGGAAATACTGATGCCAAGGTTTCGCTTCCCAAGGCCGAGCAATAGCATCTAAAATTGTTTGGTTTTTATGGGCGCTATCCAAGGTTTGTTTTATAACGTCTGGATTAAATTGATGTTTTTCAGCCATCATTACCACGAACTCTTCAATCTGGGCGTCTATCTGTGAGGTATTTGCCGTTTCGGCGGTTACCTTGCTCACATTAAGACTTAACGCTGAAAAGAATAGAAATTTCGCTAACACTCGCATTCTCTCTCCATGGCCATTCCCGTCGGATTCGCCTTTTTATTTTGTTTTATTGTCTGGAAAGCAGACGTTTTTGTGTACTGATTGCCATTAGAATGCCAAATCCGGCTAATAAAGTCACCATTGAAGTGCCTCCATAGCTCACTAAAGGCAAAGGCACCCCAACAACGGGCAACAAACCAGAGACCATCCCCATGTTAACAAATACATAAACAAAGAATGTCAACGTAATACTACCAGCCAATAGTTTTGCAAAAGCATCTTGGGCACGCATCGCAATCATTAATCCTACCACTATGATGTAACAATATATGGCCAATAACGCTAAAATGCCAAAGAGTCCAAACTCTTCACTAAACACCGCAAAAATGAAGTCGGTGTGTCGTTCAGGTAAAAATTCCAACTGAGACTGTGTGCCTTGCAACCAGCCCTTACCACTAACGCCGCCAGAGCCTATTGCTATCTTTGATTGAATAATATGATAACCCGAGCCCAAGGGATCGCTCTCAGGGTTGAGGAAAGTTAATACTCTTTGTTTTTGGTATTCCTTCATCAGGAAAAACCACATGACAGGAGCGAAGGCTGATACTAAACAGGTAACCATCAAAATAAGGCTCCAGCTCATACCGGCAAGAAACAAAACGAATACCCCAGAGCTGGCAATCAATAAAGAGGTACCAAGGTCAGGTTGTTTAGCAATGAGTAAAGTTGGTACAACAACAAACAAAAAACCGATGCAAATATTCCAGATTTTTGGGGGCAGATTGAAACGACTAATATACCAAGCAACCATCATAGGCACGGCTAACTTCATTATTTCGGAGGGTTGAAATCGAACTACGCCTAAATCTAGCCAGCGTTGCGCGCCTTTCCCCGAGACCCCAAAAAGTAACACGGCTAACAGCATAAGCACGCCCGCAATGTAAAAGTAGACCGACATACGTTGATAAGCTAACACCGGAATTTGAGCTAGTATTAGCATTACAAACAAGGCTACACCTAGGCGAATTACCTGCCGTTGTATTAATGCCATGTCCTGACCACCGGCGGAATAAATGGTGACTAGACCAACAGCCATAAGAACTAAGAGTCCAATTAGTAAAGTCAGGTCTATGTGTATTTTAGTAAAAATAGACTGTTTATTGGGTTCTAGTTTGGTTCTTAACATAGGCGCGGCTTATTGTGTTTTCTGATTATCAGTTTCTGGTTCTTCGGCTTTAGCCTTAACCAACTGATGCTGTTTATCTTTAAAGTAAAAATCCATCACCTTACGCGCAATGGGGGCGGCCTGTGAGCTTCCGCCTCCAGCATTTTCTAGGGCAACTGCAATACTTATTTGCGGGTCTTGATAGGGTGCAAAGCCAACGTACATAGCGTTGTCACGGTGTTTCTCAGCTAATTTTTCAGCATCATATTTTGCGTCTTGAGCAATGGATACCACTTGAGCTGTACCGGTTTTACCTGCGGGCTCATAATTCACATTTTTAAATGCTCCTCTTGCTGTTCCATGAGGCTCATGAATAACACCGTACATAGAGGACAAAACTAAATCCCAATTTTCACTATTTTTAATGGCAATGGGTTGCAATTCTTTTAGGGGATCTAAAATCATTTCGTTATGTACAATTCGGCCCCGTAAAATTTGAGGAACAATTCTTTTACCTTTGTTCACTAGGGTATTCACCGATTTGACTAATTGTAGTGGTGTTGCCGTCCAATAACTTTGACCAATTCCCACTGAAATCGTATCCCCTATATACCAAGGTTCGTTGTACCGTGCTTTTTTCCAACCGCGACTTGGCATATTGCCATCGGACTCTTCGTAAATATCTACTCCAGTGTAATCACCAAAGCCAAATTCAGTCATGGTTTCATTAATACGATCGATACCTAAATGGTAAGCTAAGTCGTAAAAGAAGAAGTCGCAGGAGACTTCAACGGATTTTTTGACATCTACCCAGCCGTGTCCCCATGGGATCCAATCTCGCCACACATGACTGACATTTTTGAGTTTGTAACGTCCATTATCAAATAAGCGAGTTTCACTATCGATGACACCTTCTTCTAAACCTGCAAGGGCTAAATGGGGTTTTACCGTGGATGCTGGGGGGTATTGACCTTGGGTTGCTCGGTTTATTAAAGGTCTGTCTGTTGATTGCAATAATTTGGCGTAGTTTTTACTACTAATACCATGAACAAATAAATTGGGATCGTAACTGGGATTGCTATAAAGTGCTAAAACGCCACCGGTTTTTGCATCCAGTGCAACCACTGAACCTCGGGTATCACCCAAAACACTTTGAATTTCCAATTGCATTTTAACGTCAATGTTGAGGATCAAGTCTTGCCCTGGTTCGGGTGGTTGAAAGTTTAAAGTGCGAATAATGCGGCCCTTGCTATTCACTTCAACTTCTTGATAACCCACAGAGCCATGTAACAATTCCTCATGATATTTTTCAATGCCTAGTTTGCCGATATCATGGGTGGCAGCATAGTTGTCTTCTTGACCGGCTTCACTGAGTTTCTGCAGATCCTTTTTATTGATCCTCGCCACATAGCCTAATGCATGAGTCAGGGCACTGCCAAACGGGTAATGGCGTGTTAATCTAGCCTCAATAGAAACTCCAGGGAATTTGTGTTGACTCGCTGAAAACAGAGCAACTTCATTATTACTCAGTCGATTCCGCAGGGATACCGGCTTAAATCGTCTGACCCGTTTCATATTCTCTTTAAAATCGGTAATTTCATCTTCGCTTAGGTCTAACAGTTTGCTTAGTTCAGCAAGGGTGCCATCTAGATCGTCAATTTCTTCAGGAATAAGCTCCAACGAGAATACCGGGCGATTTTCAGCTAACAAAATCCCGTTTCTGTCATAAATTAAGCCGCGGTTGGGCGCAACGGGGAGAACTTTTATGCGATTTCCGTTAGAACGGGTTTGATAATCAGAATGTTTAGATACTTGTAAGTAGTATAAGTTACTTATGATTAAGATCATCGCCACACAAACTAACACCATTGCAATAAAACTTCGTCTTGCAAATAGGTTCGCTTCAGCGGAATGATCTTTAATGGTAACGCGGTTAACTGGCAAAATTACTCTCGGTGATATGGATGATTGGCATTCACCGACCAAGCGCGATACAAGCTCTCAGCAACTATTATTCGAACCAAAGGATGGGGCAAGGTGAGAGCAGATAACGACCACTTTTGTTCACTCGCTTGAATACATTCTGGTGCAAATCCTTCAGGGCCGCCAATTAATAAACTGACGTCTCTACCATCCATCTGCCAAGCGGCAAGATTTTTTGCTAATTCAGTTGTGGTCAACGCTTTTCCGGTTACTTCAAGGGTGACTATTTTATTACCTTTGGGTATTGAATTTAAGGTAAGTTCCCCTTCTTTTTGTAAAATACGTTTGATATCCGCATTTTTACCCCGTTTACCCGCGGGTATTTCCGTTAAGGTTAATGCTAAATCGCCATTAAACCGACGTTCATATTCTCGGTAACCTGCGTCTACCCAAGAGGGCATTTTTGTGCCGACCGCAATTAGCTGAATGCGCATTGAAACTATTATCCTAAATAAGTTTAGTCGTTATGCCCAAAGCTTTTCTAATTGATAGAAGTCTCGGGTTTGGTCCTGCATTACATGAACCACAATGTCACCTAAATCCACCAGCACCCATTCTCCCTCGGCTTGGCCTTCAACACTAAGTGGAGGATGGCCCGCTTTTTTCGTTTCATACACCACATTTTGTGCTATTGAAGCCACGTGGCGTTTTGAATTGCCAGAGCAAACTAGCATAGTATCGGTGACTGTAGATTTACCTTTGACATCAATATCAACAATATCTCTGGCTTTAAGATCTTCGATTTTATCGATTACAAATTTTTTAAATTCGTCGCTTTCCAATTGTGTTCCTCTTAACCTATTTTTTTGAAAGTGAATTGTATCAGAAATAATGACAAACTAGGATAGCTATCTATCACTTCTAAACTAAAGGGATTGAAAGGTTATGCGTAACCTTTCATGTTACTCAAGGGGGATGCCATTGAGGTCAAAGGGGACGAATAACAAACACAAATGGCAGAGTTCTACATAAGGACGCATAACTTGCGATTGTTTGATACGTTGATCTAGAACCTGCAGTTTTTGCTGAATATTATCCAACGCCTTAAAGGACAGTCGTTGCATCGCACCAAGGTAGATATTCTGTCTGGCTTTCCAAATCCTATATTGGTTCCAGTTAATACTTTTTCCTGCTTGTTTATCGGCCAGTAGCGAACTTAATATTTGCCATTCTCGTGTTAGTGCCCAGCACACAATAGTGGGCTCAACCCCTTCCGCCTCTAAACGATAAAGCATTTTAACCATTTTAACAGCATCACCCGATAACATGACATCAACTAACTGAAATACGTTGTATCTAGATTGATCGACCACTGACTCCATTATTTGTTGTTCGGATACCACACCATCGGGAAATAATAATCCTAATTTATCAATTTCTTGCTTAGCTGCGAGTAAGTTACCCTCACTATAATCACTGAGTAGTTTGATAGATTCAGGTCCAGTTTTTATGCCGCTTTCATTCAAATAACCAGCAATCCATTGTTGCAGGTTATTGCCTTCTAATGGAAAGCATGGAATATAAATACCTTGTTTATCGAGGGCTTTAAACCACTTAGCATTTTGTACATCACGACCAATTTTTTGACCATGAATAAGTACGATAGTGTCGTTATGAGAATTTTCTGCTAGCTCGCATAAGGTTTTACTGCCTTCAGTACCGGGTTTCCCTGTGGGCAGTTCCAATTCGATAAATTGCTTCGCGCTAAAAAGGGATAGGGTTTGTGTTGCTTCGATTAGGCTTGACCATTGAAATTGATTATCTACAGATAATTGCTGCCTTTCATCAAAACCTTGCTGTAACGCTTGCTTACGTATGGTTTCAATGCTTAGCATTTTTTGCAGTGGCTCATCCCCAAACACCAAATAAAACGAATGATTATTTTGTTTTACATGTTGTGCTAACCGATTGGGATATACCTGCATTAAAGTTCTCGGCTATCCAAACTAGGCAACATTCTAACTATTCGGTCTGCGGCTTGACTACGCATCTCCCTTAACACTAAATCGAGTTCACGAGACTTCGCCAAAATAGCGTCAGGGTCATCTTGGTATTCACGGGTAACATCAAACTCAACTATTTGTGGCTCTTTATTGGGTAAGATGAATTGCAGTTTAATGGTTAATACCAGTTCATATTCTGCAACTTGCCCGGTACTAAAAAGTGACAGTAGCCGTCTATCCAAAGAGTCTGGATATAAATAAATAGCTAGGGTAGTGTCTTTTTGTTGAATAGGAATATTCGCGACATAAGGAATTTGGTATAGATCAAAGTGTTCCTTCACCGTGCGATTTAACGGTAAATATTCCTGTGTGCCCGCAAGGTATACCTGTTGGATACCTGCGGGTAACGGCTGTGAGCCCCTAAGTTTGAAACCACAACCTTGAATACCAAAGAGCAACAGAAATATTAAAAAAGCACGGTTTGAGAATATTTTCATTAAATTAGTTTGCCACTATGTTTACGAGTTTACCGGGTACATAAATGACTTTTCTAAGGGTTTTCCCTTCAGTAAATTGAGTTACGTTGGGTTGTGCCAAAGCATGTTCTTTCACCTCTGCTTCAGGCAGGTCAGCGGCCACTGTCATTTTAGCGCGAACCTTACCGTTAACTTGCACGATGATCAGTTTTTCATCTTCAACTAGTGCCGATTTATCTGCTTGTGGCCAAGCTTCAAAAGCGATTTCTGTGGAGTGACCAAACTGTTGCCATAATTCATGGCAAATATGTGGCGTTATCGGATTCAACATCAGTACCATTGATTGCAAACCTTCGTCTAATAACGCGCGATCTTGAGCGGATTCTTGCGAAGCTTTTTGCAAATGATTTAAAAGCTCCATTATTGCCGCTATTGCAGTATTAAAGGTTTGGCGACGTCCAATATCATCACTCACTTTATCAATGGTTTTGTGAATATGACGACGCAAGGCTTTTTGTTCAGAGGTAAGGTTAGACAGGTCTAAATTCTCTACCGATCCCAACGCCAAGTGTTCTTGGACTAGCTTCCAAAACCGTCTTAAAAAGCGGTTAGAACCATCTACACCTGAATCAATCCACTCAAGTGTTTGCTCCGGTGGCGCGGCAAACATGGTAAACAAGCGGATTGTATCTGCACCATAAATATCAATGACTTGTTGAGGGTCGATTCCGTTGTTTTTTGATTTAGACATTTTCGTCATGCCACCAAATTCAACTTCTGCCCCGTCACTTGCTAACTTAGCACTTACAATGCGACCTTTCTCATCCTTTTCGGTTTCCACATCTGCTGGCGAATACCAATGCTTTTTGCCTTTTTCATCTTCTCGATAGAAGGAATCGGCTAGCACCATCCCTTGGCAGAGTAAACGCTTGTAGGGTTCGCTAGATTCAACTAAACCCTCATCTCTTAACAACTTATGGAAAAATCGCGAATAAAGTAAATGTAAAATGGCATGCTCAATGCCGCCTACATATTGATCAACGGGTAACCAATAATTCGCCTCAGTGGGGTCGAGCATAGCTTGATTATTTTGCGCGCTAGTATAGCGTGCGTAATACCAAGATGATTCCATAAAAGTATCGAAGGTGTCGGTTTCACGCAGGGCTGGTTGCCCTTGATATTCAGTTTTAGCCCATTCTGGATCGGCTTTGATTGGCGAAACCACGCCATTCATGACAACATCTTCTGGTAAAACAACGGGTAAATCTTTTTCAGGAACAGGTACAGACTCACCATTTTCAAGGTTTAACATAGGGATGGGTGACCCCCAGTAACGCTGTCGTGAAACGCCCCAATCACGTAAGCGATAATTGACTTTGCGCTGACCTTTACCTTGGCTTTCCAATTCTTGGCTTATCTTTTCAAATGCCTGTTCTGAGGTTAAACCGTCAAATTGCCCTGAATTAATTAGTTTCCCTTTTTCAGTAAAAGCGGCTTGGCTTAAATCACAAGGTTGCGAGTCGCTATCAAGAGGTTCGATAACTTGAGTGATATTTAATTTATATTTAGTGGCAAATTCATAGTCTCGCTGATCGTGACCAGGCACCGCCATAACCGCACCCGAACCATAATCCATTAGGACAAAGTTAGCGGCCCAAACCGGTACTTTTACGCCAGAAATTGGATGGATTGCATATAAGCCTGTAGCACACCCTTTCTTCTCCATGGTCGCCATTTCAGCTTCTGCTACTTTAGTATTTTTACATTCTTCAACAAATGCTGCTAATTCTGGATTGCTATTTGCTGCTGCAAGGGCAATTGGATGAGTCGCTGCAATACCCACATAAGTGACCCCTAAAAGGGTGTCTGGACGGGTTGTATAAACCTCTAAGTGATCAATGTTATCGATTGCTTGGGCAAGTTCAAACTTGATATCGACGCCTTCAGAGCGACCAATCCAATTTTTTTGCATGGTGCGAACTTGTTCAGGCCAGTCATCCAACTGTTCCAAGTCTTGTAAAAGTTCTTCTGCATAATCGGTGATCTTAATGAACCATTGGGGAATTTCTTTTTGTTCTACCAATGCTCCTGAGCGCCAACCACGGCCATCAATAACCTGTTCATTGGCAAGCACAGTATGATCAACGGGATCCCAGTTTACCGTTGCATTTTTTTTGTAAACTAAGCCTTTTTCATATAAACGAGTGAAAAACCACTGTTCCCAGCGATAATAATCCTGTTTACAGGTAGCTACCTCACGATTCCAATCATAGCCGAAACCAAGAGATTTGAGCTGCTGCTTCATATAATCGATATTGGAGTAAGTCCAATTCGCAGGGGCTGTGTTATTGTTGATTGCGGCGTTTTCTGCCGGTAAACCAAACGCATCCCATCCCATAGGCTGCAAAACGTTTTTACCTTGCATACGATGAAAACGACTGATTACATCGCCAATGGTATAGTTTCTAACATGGCCCATGTGTAATCGACCACTTGGGTAGGGAAACATCGACAAACAATAAAACTTTTCCTTATTGGCATCTTGTTCAGCGCGGAATATGTCATTTTCTTCCCAATGGGATTGTACCTTTGATTCAATTTGTTGCGGGTCGTATTGTTTGTCAGCCATTAACACGGAATTCCAAAAAAATAGTATAATTATCTGTTAAAAGAAGTGAAAAGACCTTCTTAATGTTATTCATGCAAGAATACCTTAGCTAGCCATATGCAAACAACCTGAAATGCAATTTAGAGCAATTAAAAGCGTTTAGTCTGATTATTATTTAGTCGAAACTCAATTTTGCGGTGTGTTTGCCTGTTGACACAATTCAACTTAAAGGGTTCACTGTGGCCAAATTAACTTCAAAATAGTCGTATGCTGGAACATAAATCACTGAACGTTGAACAATTAACTGCAATCCCGAGCCGCCGTTTAATCAATGAGGCGCTGCGTGATGATGACGCATTATTGGCCACTTTTATTGGCCAGCAGCGAGCCAAGGAAGCGTTGTCTTTCGGTTTGGGTATTCAAGCTAAAGGTTATAATTTGTATGTTATGGGTGAGCATGCCACTGGCCGGTTTACGCTAGTTCAGGAATATATTGCTAAGACGGTTGATAAGGTTCCCACACCAGACGAGTGGTGTTATATCAATAACTTTGAAGAAGAAAGAGAACCCTTTGTTCTGCGCCTAAAACCTGGGGAGAGTAAATTACTGCATAAAGATATGGAAGGGTTAATTGATGAACTTTTAGATACCTTTCCCGCGGCCTATGATAACCCTGGATACCAGAGAAAAAAGGCAGCGATTGGCAGAGCGTTCGATCAACGTTATGACATGGCAATCGATAAGGTTGAGCAATACGCGCAATCTAAGCAAGTCGCCTTATTTGAAGAAAATGGCACGATTAGCTTTTCCCCCATTTTAAATGATAAACCTATTACTGATGCCGATTTCGCTAAAATAGACGATCAACAACGTCAGCATTATTATCAATTAATTGATCATTTAGAAGATTATCTAAGTGAAGCATTATTAGAGTTGCCCAAGTGGAAGCGTCATTCTTCTGAACAATTGCGAAAATTAAAACGAGATACCGCTGAACAGGGTATTAAACCGTTACTCAAAGACTTAGAACATAAATATGCTAACGAATTAGCTATTCTGAAGTTTCTAAGGCAATTAAAGTCGCATCTGGTCGACACCATTGTTGAATTACTCGCCGGTGATCTCAAAGATGACAAGCAAGATGAGTACGATAAGCGGGATGTGTTAGAGGAGCAATACTTACCGAATATTTTGGTATCGCATAAAATTCATGATGGTGCACCAGTGGTTTACGAACCTAATCCTACCCATCAAAATTTATTCGGTAAGATAGAATATACCAATGTGCAAGGTTCCATGTTTACCAGTTATCGAATGATACGCAGTGGTGCGCTGCACAAAGCCAATGGAGGGTACCTTTTGCTCGATGCTGATAAAATGATTGATCAGCCATTTGTGTGGGAATCCTTAAAGCTAGCCTTGAAATTTGGTCAGTTAAAAATGGAATTACCACAGCTTGATGTTGGAATGGTTAATTCCATGACATTAATACCCCAGCAAATCCCTCTGAACGTCAAAGTAGTATTGTTAGGCTCAAGAGATTTATATTATTTATTACAAGATTACGATGAAGAATTTGATGAACTGTTTCGGGTTTTAGTGGAATTTGACCATGAGATCCCACTTAATAAACAAACACTTTACGATTTTGTTGGCAGGGTACGTAATCATGTGATTTCCATTGGTTTAAATGGTATTTCCAATAAAGCGATGTACCGATTAGTGGAATATAGTTTACGCCTTGCTGAGCACCAACAGAATTTTTCGGCGCGTTTTTCAGATGTTATTGAACTAATCAATGAAGCCCATTACTTCTGCGTAGTGGAAAATTTAACTGAAATTCAAACAGATCACATTGAAACAGCGTTAAAAGCTAAAATTGAACGGACCGGCCGGGTCAGCCAAGCGTTATTAGAAGACATTAAGCAAGGGCAAATATTAATTGCTACCCAAGGTACTTCAATTGGACAGGTTAATGGCTTAACAGTACTTGAGGTTGGGGATAGCGTGTTTGGTACCCCTGCTAGAATTACTTCAACGGTATATGCCGGTGCCAACGGTGTGGTGGATATTGAGCGTGAAGTGGAGCTAGGCCAACCCATACATTCTAAAGGTGTCATGTTGCTTACAGGTTACTTGGGAAACAAGTACGCACAATATTTTCCTTTAACCTTATCTGCTAATATCGCGTTGGAACAATCCTATGGTCATATTGACGGTGACAGTGCCTCACTAGGTGAACTAGTTGCTTTAATTTCCGCCTTGACCGAAGTTCCCGCTAGACAAGATTTAGCCATTACTGGATCAATAAATCAATACGGTGAAGTGCAATCTATTGGTGGCGTTAACGAAAAAATAGAAGGCTTTTTCACGCTTTGCCAACATCGAGGATTGACAGGTACGCAAGGTGTAATTATTCCCCATTCGAATAAAATCAACTTGATGCTAAACAGTGAAGTCATCAAAGCAGTTAAGGCTGGTGTATTTCACATTTATACTGTGGCCACTGTGGATCAAGCCTTGTCTTTATTGACCGGTAAAGAAGCTGGTGAGTTAAATTCGCGAGGACGATATCCTAAGGGCAGCATGAATTATCTGGCCGTTAATCGCTTGTATAATATTGCGTCTATAGTCAACGGCGCAGACGGTGATTAATACCTAAACTAAATGTAAGAGTGCAATATGACAATCAGTAAAAACAAAGTAGTCCAGTTCCATTATCGTATAAATGATCTTGATGGCAACGAGTTAGAAGCTAGCGAAGCAGACGCGCCAGTCGCTTATTTACATGGCCACAATAATATGATGGTTGGGGTCGAAAACGCCTTAGAAGGCAAAAGCGCTGGAGATGAGTTTAGTGTCGAACTTCCACCTCAAGAAACCTTTGGTGAAGTGATAAAAAACGCGGAGCAGCGGGTTTCTGTTAAACATTTGCAAGGGGCTAAGAAATGGAAACCTGGCATGAGAGCAGTGTTGCAAACCGAAAATGGGGCTAGGGAAGTGACTATTGTGAAATTAGGAAAGTTCATGGCGACTGTAGACATTAATCATCCTTTAGCGGGCCAAACCCTTAAGTTCGATTTAAAAGTGGAACATGTTCGAGATGCCACTGACGACGAGTTGTCCCACGGCCATGCTCACGGTGTGGGTGGGCATCATCACTAGTTTCTATTGGCAGCATGTTCGCCTTATCGCCACTGGTGTAGGCTAAAATCCTAAAATTTACCCTAAAAATTTAATCATTTTTGAAAAATGCGCTATCTTCATTAAGTGCAAAATAGAGAAATCAGCAAAATTTTGTACGAATGGGTAATGCCGCATCGAAGTTTGAATGCACATTTTGTTTTCATAACTTAAGGATATCAAAAATGATTCCAGTGGATGGCGATTTCATACTAGCTGTAGCACCAAGATTTTCAGGTGAAAAAGCAGAAGCACAAATGCGAATAGTCGGTCAGATTTCGGCAATATTTGCTCCAACCTTAGCAAGCTATCAAATTAACACCAGACTGCGAATCGCCCATTTTATGGGACAGGTTACCCATGAATGTGCAGGTTTTCGAACAACAGAAGAGTTTGCCTCCGGTGCGGCCTATGAAGGCAGAAGTGATCTGGGTAATGATCAAATAGGGGACGGTAAACGTTATAAAGGGCGGGGATTGTTGCAATTAACAGGAAGAGCGAATTATCGCCTTTACGGTAAGAAACTCAACTTGCCATTAGAGGATGATCCGGAAATTGCTGGTGATCCTGCGATTTCTCTTAAAATTGCCTGTGAATATTGGAAATCTCGAAATATTAACAGGTTCGCTGATTTAGACGATTTAATTAAAGTAACCAAATTAGTGAATGGAGGTCGACGTGGTCTTGATGATCGGCGAAAATATTTACAGAAAGCTAAAAATGCACTTGCAGCAATTGAAGGAATTCGCGTCGCTTTAAATGAAGGTGAAAATGCAGTTGTTTTAAGGCGTGGCTCTTTTGGTGATAAAGTGGGGGAACTCCAACAATTGCTAGTCGATAAGGGGTTTGTAATCTCCATAGACAACGACTTCGGGGCAGGAACAGAAGGCGCTGTTATTATGTTTCAAAAACAAAATGGCCTTAAAGTCGATGGGATTGTTGGTAAATCTACTTGGGACAAATTAGCTGCGCCAAACAATAGTAAATAAAATCTGCTTATTAGATTGCTTGAGCCTGGTGAGGAGCCGTTTTGTATAAATATACTCGGTTTCTACCATTTTCTTTGGAGTCATATAAAGCCGTATCCGCCCCTGCAAATAGTTTTTCCAAACTGTAGCCGCAGGTCTTAGCATCTGAAACACCAAAGCTTGCGGTTATTTTAAACTGATGCTCGGTTGCCCGAGTGTCGATTTTTTCAATGGCTCCTCGGCAAATTTCAGCGACTTTACAAGCTTCATCAACACTGCAACCAGGCAACACAAGACCAAACTCCTCACCTCCCATGCGGCCAATAAGATCGATTGATCTGCACACTTGTTTGGCGGCTTTTACCGCTTCTCTGAGCGCCCAATCTCCTGTTTGGTGTCCGTAGGAATCATTGACTTTTTTAAAGTGATCTAAGTCAAATAAAACAAAACTAATGGGTAGTTGCTGATTTTCAGCATTTTCAATGATGTTTTTTGCTCGATCATTAAAAAAGTGACGGTTGCTGATCCCAGTTAACTCATCCGTTTCAGCCATTTTTCTCAGTTTTAATTGGATTTTTCTGCTGCGGTATAAGCCAACAAATAGCAATATTAGCAATAAAACCGATAAGGATAACGCAAGTTTGTTGTTACTGGATTGCTCGGCGGCCAATGCAGCTTGTGTACGCAAAAGGGCATTTTGCTTATCTAAAATAACGATTTTGTTATCTTGTTCTAGCTTTTCATACTTAGCTTGTTGAAACGCCAGTCCTCGTGCTTTAGTGTCATCTATATAGGCTTTTTCAGCTTGATTGTATCGTTTTAAATAATCAACGGTTTGCTGATAGTCACCCTGAGCTTCGGTGGCTTTATATAATACTTCTAAGGATTTGACTAGGGCTTTTGTCAAACCAAAGTTTTGGATACTATTGTATGCTTTGAGGCCATATTTTATTGCCAAATCTGGTTGATCTAAGAGCAAATAATTATTTGCCAGCAAACTATAAAAAATACCAATTAATGGCGGATATTTGCTGTCAACAGTTTGTTGTTCTGCACTTTGCAATAACGCTATTGATTCGTTAAGACGACTTTCATTGGTTAATGATTCAGCCATGGTCATAACAATGATATTGGCAACCAGAATTTCATTGTTTTCCCGGCAAAAATCGATACTTTGTTGAGCGTATTGATAGTCAGAAAGGCTCTTAGCAAGTTCAAACTCTGATTCAACTTTAATTTGGCGAGCAAAACAATGGGTTCGATTAGTAATATTTCTTTTAAGAAGCTGATTGGCAACTTGTAATCCGAGTTCATATTGTTGCGCTTGATTGTAAAATATTGCTACAACCCCAAAACTCGTGTTTAGGGCTTCTTCATCTTGTACTTTTTCACGTTGGTCAAATAAACGGTTAATGGCTTTTGCACCAAGGTAAAAGTCGCGTTTAACCGCATAATTGTTTACTAAAGAACTTAGGGCGCGTAATTTTAACGTTTCAGATGCATTACTGCTTTCGATATTCTGATAAAGCTCGATGGCCTCATCCACCTTTCCGTTGAAAGTAAGTTGATAACCTTTAAGAAGGTGATAGAAATGCGTCTGCTGCTCGCTAAATGTGTCTTCACTTTTTTCAAGTTCAGTCATTAAAATTTCAAAAGCATTAAAATCGGCGCTCCTAATTTTATCTGCTTTGTGCAGTAAGGTCGTAACATCAGCATACGACACAAGAGGAGTGATTAAGCACACTAAAAACAAAGCAGAAATAACGATAAAACGCATGTTTAATTCTCTTTTGGCGCTTCTTCCTGCTCTTCAGGCTCGTCTTCTGTTTGCTCGTCATCTTTTGCTGGCATCAATGCACACCAAAACTTACCCTGTTTTTGACGCATTTCTTGCATATCTTTTTTCGCTTTCAGGGCTAGGGGATGTTGCCCACCTTCGGTCATTTCTCTTTTAAAATCGGGGTTAACCGCCAGTTTTTCCATTAATTCTAACGCAGCCATGTTGGTTCCTTATGTTGTTTTAAAAAATTAGACGTCGAAACATTTTTAACCGGCAGTATTATTAAACACTTAGGGTCGGTGTGGAAAGGACTATCCGTTGTTTTTTGACATTTTATTGATTTCTCGAAAGCTGATTCATTTTATGCTGCATGAAAAGGTCAATTTTTTTAACTTCACAAGGGGGAATGATAAGGGTTGAATAATGCTCAACATGCACTTTGCTTAATTCATCTAAGAAAAACCAATCGATTCTGGCCGTTTCTGTGGGAAGCGTCGGTGACTCGTAAATGGCTACTTTATGCTTAGCTGGAAAATATTCAATCAATAACTGTTGCAAAAGGAGTCGATAAGCACTGTCGGTTTGATATTTAGACATACTAAGGTCACCAACAAACCCAAGTTGCCACAAAATCAAATATGCAGTGTTATCAACCTTGCGCTCGTATAGCATAAATTGGCTAGCCTCTACATGCACAGCTCCGTTTCGTCCAGGATCTATGCCCATGTCGGAATATAGGCAATCTTCGGCAGATATACCTGGTTCCATATGGCCGTGATATCCCTTTTCTTTCGCTAACTGGATTAATTTATGAGGTGCCCAGGCAAACACACCTGGATGACCATAAAAAGCGGCAACAACTTTTTTACCTAATTCAACCTGAGCCATTATGGCGTCTACCATTTCAGCATAGCTCTTTCTTCTGTCTTTGCCATCAGCATAGAATCTTTGCAAACTATGACAGTTAGGGTTCATCTTTTCCACCCAAGCTTCTGTTAGGGGGTCAGTTACACTCATAAACACGACGTCTGCTTGTTCGACAAACTGTCGCGATAGCGGGGCAATATGAGACCCTAGTATCATTCCCAAACCGACACAAACGATACTGCCTGTTTTTTGAGTCGAATTATTTTCAGGCATAGATTGCTTGTCCATTATGGCTTAGAAAAGTTTTTTGGGAGATACAACAGCGCATCTTATTGGTTTGTTGATTATCACTGGTTATCTCAAAGTTGAGTTTTTCAGCGATTTTTTGAATGGCAATATTGTCAGCGTCAAAAAACGCATGTGCAGTTGCTAAGTTAAGGTATGTAAAACCGTGGAACAACATGGCGGTGACAGATTCCGTTGCCACATGATTGCCGTAGAAGTCCGGTCTAATTAAAATCCCAAATTCAGCATCGTTACGTTTCTGTTGCTCAATATTGCTCATAAAGCCTTGTATACCTACGGCTTTTTCAGAATGGACACATTCAATACGCCAATACACATTTAAACTCTTTTGCTGCTTATTCAGTATATTTGAAAAAAGGGAGCTGGCTTGCTTCCTTTCAAGCTTAGGCATAATTTTGCCCATAACGACATCGTTACAATATAGTTCGCAGAATAAATCTCGATCATCGTCTGTTAAAGGTTGGAAGCGAAATCTTTGAGTTTGGTATTGTGATGTAACACTTGGCATATTCATTCCATCAAATAGTTACATAGATTGTTACAGATTAAGTCTTTGCCTAATTACAATTTGACGTAAACTTAATTTTAGAAATTCCGACACCCCAAATTACATGCTAATAGCTGTGTTATGAAAAGGGGAATAGGTAAAGGTTTCTATCAATAGGGTTAAATCTATTATTCCGTATAGAAACCTAAAAAAGGTGAGAGATTGGACCTAAGTTTTCTATTTAAACTTTTGGAATACTGATTTTTTTCTCATCACTTTGTCGGTACATTATTAGGGTGTGTCCAATGACTTGCAACTGAGTTGCCGAAGTTTCACGAATTATCGCATCCATAATAAGTTGTTTTTCTTCGCGATCATCAGAAGGTACTTTAACTTTGATTAACTCATGAAAACTCAAGGCATTGTCAATTTCTGCTAACACACCTTCAGTGAGACCATTGTTACCCAATTGCACTATGGGTTTTAAAGGATGGGCTAGGCCTTTTAAATATTGTTTCTGTTTATTCGATAACTTCATTTAGATTATTCTTACAATTTTAATAATAATTGATGGTTGAAAATCGCTATTCTAACGCCATCTTACTTTTATACCTAATAAGAAACGACAAACTAGGTAAAAAAGACCTATAAATAGTGTAGAAAGTGGTCGTTTGATGAATTTCAAATTGCATTTGAACAAAATGAAGGGATTTAGCGTATCTATGCAAGGTCATTCAGCTTTAGGAATAAATGTTCCTTCCGGGACGTTTTGACAGCAAATTTATTTTGTATTGGTCAAGGTTAAAACTTAATGGAGATTTAGTAGTCATAAGAAAAGCAGGTTTTAACAATTTCGTGAGTGAGTTGTATTTGCCATTATTTGTGGTGGAATCCAGAGAGCTGATTTATCTGAAGGCAAAACTGAACAAGCTTTATCTGGTAGCGGCAGGATTTAAACTGTAGTACCCTTGATGTACTGCTAACCGGGCGGAAGACTTGGTTGATTATTTAGTAATCTTCCTAGTGACTAGCCTACAGACAGAATTTTACTTTTTAGAGGTTAAAAGCGTTGAGCGATATGGCAAAAAATTTAATCTTATGGTTGGTCATCGCCGTTGTGCTGATGTCCGTGTTTAATAGTTTTACGCCTGGCGAAACAAGCAAGGCTAAAATTGATTACACCACGTTCGTGCGTAATGTTGATCAAAAAACTGTGCGACAAGCAACCATAGACAGGCAAACAGGCGAGATAACTGGTACTACAACCAGCGGTGATGCGTTTTCAACGTATATTCCTTACGCAGATCCTGATCTAATGAATGATTTAATTAGTAATGGTGTTGTAGTTGAAGGCAAGCCACCTGAAACACCTTCTTTCTTATCTCAGATTTTTATTTCTTGGTTCCCAATGTTATTGCTTATTGGAGTATGGATATTCTTCATGCGTCAAATGCAAGGAGGCGGCGGTCGTGGCGCAATGTCGTTTGGTAAGAGTAAGGCTCGTTTATTAGGTGAAGACCAAATAAAGACAACTTTTGCTGACGTTGCCGGTTGCGATGAAGCCAAAGAAGATGTGTCTGAGCTCGTTGACTTCCTAAGAGATCCTTCTAAGTTTCAAAAACTAGGTGGTAAAATACCTAAAGGTGTTTTGATGGTCGGTCCTCCAGGTACGGGTAAAACCCTTTTAGCTAAGGCGATTGCTGGCGAAGCCAAAGTGCCATTTTTCACCATTTCTGGTTCCGACTTCGTAGAAATGTTTGTTGGTGTAGGTGCATCTCGTGTGCGTGACATGTTCGAACAAGCTAAAAAGTCTGCGCCTTGCATTATCTTCATTGATGAGATTGATGCAGTAGGTCGCCAGCGTGGTGCTGGTCTAGGTGGTGGACATGACGAACGCGAACAAACTTTGAACCAAATGTTGGTTGAAATGGATGGCTTCGAGGGTCACGAAGGCATTATCGTTATCGCCGCGACTAACCGCCCAGATGTACTTGACCCCGCGTTACTGCGTCCTGGCCGTTTTGACCGTCAAGTGGTCGTTGGTTTACCTGATATTCGTGGTCGTGAGCAAATTCTGAAAGTTCACATGCGCAAAGTGCCTATTGGCGACAATGTTGAAGCCTCTGTTATTGCCCGCGGTACACCAGGATTCTCTGGTGCCGATTTAGCTAACTTAGTTAACGAAGCGGCTTTATTTGCAGCGCGTTCCAACAAACGTGTTGTTTCAATGGAAGAGTTCGATAAAGCTAAAGACAAAATCATGATGGGCGCTGAGCGCAAAACCATGGTTATGTCTGAAGAAGAGAAAACCAATACAGCGTATCATGAAGCTGGGCACGCCATTGTTGGCCGTGTAGTGCCAGAACATGACCCTGTTTACAAAGTCTCAATTATTCCTCGTGGACGTGCGCTAGGGGTGACAATGTATTTGCCTGAACAAGACAAATACAGTCACAGCAAGCAACACTTGGAAAGTATGATTTCTAGTTTGTTTGGCGGTCGTATCGCTGAAGCCCTTACGTTAGGTGAAGAAGGTGTTACAACCGGAGCATCTAATGATATCGAAAGAGCAACCGATATCGCCCGTAAAATGGTCACCCAGTGGGGACTTTCAAATAAAATGGGCCCTATGTTGTATTCTGAAGAAGAGGGCGAAGTGTTCCTTGGACGCAGTATGTCGAAAGCTAAGCATATGTCTGACGATACAGCTCGGGCAATAGACGCTGAAATTAAGTCTATCATTGACCGCAATTACGAGCGTGCTGAGAATATCCTTAACGAGCATATGGATGTTTTGCATGCCATGAAAGATGCGTTAATGAAATACGAAACTATCGATGCGAAACAAATCGATGATTTAATGGCTCGTCGCCCTGTGCGACCACCAGCGGATTGGGATAGTCGGGACCCTGGTTCCAATGACAAACCTACCGGTGGTGCAACAGTAAGTGCTGATGATGATAAAAGCACACCTCCACCTACTGTAGGTAAGCCTGGCGATTTGCCGAGCTAATTTGCTCCTGATTAAATTAGGTCGATTCAGACGAGCGCTGATTCGACCTTTTTTGTATTTACTATCCTATTATTTCGTGTCCCAAATTATTGTATGCAGTTTAAAAACAAAAGTATTGATTTAACCACGCCCAGAGTTATGGGGATTTTAAACGTTACCCCAGATTCATTTTCTGATGGTGGTAAGTTTGAAGGTCTCGATAAGGCCCTTGGGCAAGCTGAAAGAATGGTTTTAGATGGGGCTGACTTTATTGATGTTGGTGGAGAGTCGACTCGTCCTGGTGCCGAAGATGTGAGTGTTCAGCAAGAATTGGATCGCACTATTCCTGTTATTGAAGCCATTCATGCCAATTTTGATGTGGTGATTTCAATCGATACTAGCAAACCCGAGGTCATGGAGCAGGCTGTTTCAGCTGGCGCTGGGCTTATCAATGATATTCGTGCCTTAAATCAAACTGGTGCCTTATCAACCGCCGCAAAAAGTGGGGCCGCTGTTTGCTTAATGCATATGCAAGGCCAGCCAAAAAGCATGCAGTTGGCTCCCCATTATCAAGATGTGGTCAACGACGTCATCGAATTTTTACAAGCAAAAATAGCGTTATGTACCCAAGCTGGTATTCCAAAATCTAAGCTAATGATAGATCCTGGTTTTGGCTTTGGGAAAACTTTACCGCATAATTATCAATTACTTGATAGACTGGATGAACTACAATCATTAGCTTTACCCATGTTGATTGGTGTGTCTCGTAAATCTATGATTGGAAACTTATTGGATAGGAAAGTGGACGAACGGTTGGCGGGCAGTTTAGCTGCAGCGACAATTTCGTTAACTAAAGGTGCTTCGATTTTACGAGTGCACGATGTAAAACAAACCGTTGATGCCGTAAAAGTCGTATCAGCGTTGAGTGCGTATAAGGATTAGTGTGATGAACTCAAGAAAATATTTTGGTACAGATGGTATTCGTGGAAAAGTTGGCGAAAGTGTCATTAATCCTGAGTTTGTAATGAAACTGGGTTGGGCCGCAGGAAAAGTGCTTGCTGGACAAGGCACTAATAAGGTCCTTATTGGTAAAGACACCCGAATATCTGGCTACATGCTTGAGTCTTGTTTAGAGGCGGGGTTATCCGCAGCTGGTATTAATATTGGTTTATTGGGGCCGATGCCGACGCCAGCTATTGCCTACTTAACCAAAACCTTTCGTTCTGAAGCGGGGATAGTAATTAGCGCTTCCCACAATCCATTTTATGACAATGGTATTAAGTTTTTCTCAGCTAATGGCTATAAATTGGATGATGAAATTGAACTGGCCATTGAAAAGGAAATGGAAAAACCTATGGTTTGTGTTGCCTCAGATAAGTTAGGAAAAGCTTACCGGATTGAAGATGCAGCAGGAAGGTATATCGAATTTTGTAAAGGTAATTTTCCGTCCGATCTTAACCTTAAAAGCTTAAAAATCGTTGTCGATTGCGCCCACGGTGCGACCTATCATATAGCCCCCAATGTTTTAGAAGAACTAGGTGCCGAGGTCATCGAAATTGGTACTGATCCTGATGGTTTAAACATCAATAAAGGGGTAGGGGCAACGTCAATGAAAGCGATTCAAGAAAGTGTGTTAGAACACCAAGCAGATCTTGGTTTTGCTTTAGATGGTGACGGTGACCGAATTATGATGGTCGATCACAAAGGCAACCTTATCGATGGCGATCAACTAATATATATTATTGCTCGAGACTGTCTCAAATCCGGCCGTTTGAACGGTGGCGTTGTTGGCACTTTAATGAGTAATTTGGGCTTAGAAATTGCCTTAAATAAACTGGGAGTAGCGTTCGTAAGAAGTAATGTTGGCGATCGCTATGTAATGGAGTTGCTACAAGAGCGCGGTTGGGCAATTGGAGGCGAAAACTCTGGTCATGTACTTAATTTAAATGTTACTTCAACAGGGGATGGTATACTTGCTGGCTTACAAGTCATTACTGCCATGCTGCGGTCGCAAATGACGTTGCATGAACTATGCTCAGGCATGGATATGTACCCGCAAACATTAGTTAATGTTCGCTTTGAAGAAGGGGAAGACCCGTTAGACAACCCTAAAGTGAAAGAAGCGGTCATTGAAGCGGAGACCAATTTAGGTAAAACTGGTCGGGTATTGTTGCGAAAAAGTGGTACTGAGCCATTAATTCGTGTCATGGTCGAAGCAGAAAAACAAGAAGACTCGGAGAATTGGGCTGAATTTATCGCTGACGCAGTGCGTAAATTAACCAAATAGTCATTTAGCATCATAAATTAACGCTAGCCCACTTGTATATTTTACTCGGGTTAGTTAATATCTCGCCCGCTTTTTCGCTGGGTTAAGGAAGATTAAAGTGCAGAACAAACGTCGCCCTATAGTTGCAGGCAACTGGAAAATGAATGGTAGTGTCGAACTTGCTAAGCAAATGATGGATACTATTAATAGTGCTAGTTTGCAGGATGTCGATGTATTAATATGTCCTCCTTTCCCATTCTTAAGTGCGTTTGCCCCGTTTAACGGTGCTATTGGCGGACAAAATTTAAGTGAATTTGATTCTGGTGCCCATACAGGTGAAGTTTCAGGTTCAATGCTAAAAGCCTTAAATTGTGATTTTGTCTTAGTTGGTCATTCCGAAAGAAGAACTGACAATGGCGAAAGCGATTTGCTCGTTGCTGAGAAGGTTCGTGTAGCATTAGAGCACGGCTTAACACCCGTGTTATGTGTTGGTGAGCCAGAGTCGGTACGTGACAGTGGCGAATATTTTAATCACATTCAAGGGCAAATTGATGCGGTTATTAGTGTTATTGGTATAGCCAGTTTTGAAAAAATTGTCGTTGCTTATGAGCCAGTTTGGGCTATCGGAACGGGTAAAACAGCAAGCCCAATACAAGCGCAAGAAGTACATGCATTCATTCGCGAATACGTGGGTAAATTAGATGCAGACGTCGCCAATGGGTTACGTATTTTATATGGTGGCAGTGTTAAAGCGGCGAATGCCAATGAATTGTTTTCACAACCTGATGTTGATGGCGGGTTGATAGGTGGAGCCAGTTTGGACCCACAGGAATTTTTAAATATTTGCTTAGCGGCAAAAGGTTAGAGACATAACATGACGTATTTTTACGAGATTTTGATAGTAGTTTACTTAGTAGTTGCTTTGATGTTGATAGGTATGGTCCTTATTCAACAAGGTAAGGGTGCCGATATGGGAGCATCTTTTGGCGGTGGCGGTTCAAACACTGTGTTTGGTTCTACGGGTTCTGGTAACTTTATGACCAGAACAACAGCCATACTTGCCACCTTGTTTTTTGTGATTAGTTTAATTTTAGGTAATCAAACTGCTGACAAAGATCAATCTATAGATGAATTCGAAAATCTAGGGGTAGTAGAACAAACTATCGATTCAGATATTCCTAATCAAGAAGAGACTCCTGAATCCAACGAGATCCCTAACTAAGTATTTGATAAAATAAAAACATCGCGGATGTGGTGGAATTGGTAGACACGCAGCCTTGAGGGGGCTGTGGCTTAGGCCGTGGGAGTTCGAGTCTCCCCATCCGCACCATACAATAAAAGGCTGTAACATTGGTTGCAGCCTTTTTTCTATTTATGGCTACCTGATATTTTCAATCATCAACACGTTTGTTAAACATCGATTGTTGCTTAGAGTACTTGTATGCAGTAGGCCTGTGGGGTAAAGAGTGAACTTCCCATTGAGCAGCTTCCATTCTATAAAATAAAACTACTCGACAGTTCTTGCTGCAGCAAATCAGTGGGTAAGCAGTGTTTTCGCTGTTGCATAACGATGATAGAAAATTTCATATTAGGGAACCACAGGACAAATTAATTAGGCTCTAGGGTTTTACGAATAGCAGCATCTGCATGTTTGACATTGAGAATAGTGACTAAATAGCTAGTACCAGTGAATGTGAGTTGAAGGTTCATATCTTTATATTGCCAGATAGTGCTTTATCATCTATTTCAGGCTTGTCGTATTTTTCGGTAAACAGGGTCGTAATTTCAGCTATTTCCCCAGGTTTATCGATGTGTTTAGTGCGTAGTAGGTTGCCGGCAATCAATTTATTTGCAGATATGATAGGTTGCGCAGAAACTTTTATTTCATTCCGTGCTTTAAAGGGGCTTTAAATCTTATCATTAAAGCCCCTTAAATTAGTTTATAAGTGTATTTATCTTACTACTCAAAACAAAACTTCCAGTGTTTTAATTGAGTACTCATACCTTATCTAGCGCTTGACTCACATCGGCAATAATGTCGTCGATATGCTCGATACCCACAGAGATCCTAACCAAATCGGTACTTACTCCAGCAGCGGCTAGTTCTTCTTCGTTTAATTGACGGTGTGTGGTTGATGCCGGGTGACAAGCCAATGATTTAGCATCGCCTATATTCACTAGACGTAAAATCATATTTAATGCATCAATGAATTTTGTGCCAGCTTCAAGCCCACCTGTTATGCCAAAGCTCAATACGCCTGAGGCTTTGCCTGAGGTGATGTTTTTGCAGTTTTCATGGTACGGGCTATCAGCAAGAGCAGCATAGTTTACCCATTCAACTTTATCGTGTTGCAATAAATATGCTGCTAATTTTTCAGCATTTTCACAATGACGGTCCATGCGCAGACCCAGGGTTTCTAGTCCCTGTAGAATTTGAAATGAATTTAATGGGGAAATCGCTGCCCCTGTGTTTCTTAGCGGTCCTACACGACAACGCCCAATATATGCAGCTTCTCCTAGGGCTTCGGTGTAAACAACACCGTGATATGAAGGATCCGGTTCATTTAGTATTGCAAAACGCTGTTTGTTTTTAACCCAGTCAAACTTACCAGAATCAACAATCACACCGCCTACTGACGTACCATGACCACCAATGTATTTCGTTAACGAATGCACAACAATGTGAGCACCTAACTCAAATGGCCTACATAGATAGGGGGTGGCAACGGTATTATCCACAATTAATGGGACCCCGTGTTTTTCAGCTATCTGTGCTAAATGCTTTATATCAACAACGTTACCTGCGGGGTTACCAATAGATTCACAAAAAATAGCTTTGGTTTTTTCATCAATAGATTCTTCGAACTTATCAAAATCATCATGGGAAACCATACGGGTTTCAATTCCTTGGCGAGGCAATGCGTGGGCAAATAAATTATAGGTTCCACCGTACAGTTGACTGGTACTAACGATATTATCGCCGGCCTCACAAATACATTGAATCGCGTAGGTAATAGCGGCCATACCTGAAGATACACAGACTGCCGCAATACCGCCTTCCATTGCTGCCACACGTTTTTCAAGAACGTCAGTGGTTGGATTCATTATGCGAGTGTAGATATTTCCTGCAACTTTAAGATCAAATAAATCTGCGCCATGCTGTGTATCATCAAACGTGTAAGATGTGGTTTGATAGATTGGAACTGCAGCAGCTTTAGTGGTTTCTTCTGATTTATACCCTTCATGTAATGCTATTGACTCTAATTTCATTATTTTTCTCTGTAAGGTTTGAGTTAACAATTATTAACTATTGCAAAAGCTCATGATAGTTAAGGAATTATAATCCGTAAAATCAATTTAGTTATTAATCATACAAAAGGGTTAGAAGACGCAACAATGCATGTTTAGCCATACAATACAAATTTAACAAATGACCAATTACCAATTACCAATTACGAAACATATCCTTAAAACGCTTTTTTTACGAAAAGTCGAAATACGTTATCCCTCGCACCATTGGTAATGCCTCTTAGATAACTGATTGAATAAGAAATGCCTTGATATTTGCCCGAGACTGAAGGGCCAATTTGGTGGCTTTGTTCATTGCCGTTTCCAAAGTCGCCTATTTTCCCTAGATTATTGAAGGAGTCGAGGCCCAGAGTAACCTTGTTGGTTGTATATGCAATCCCAGTTCGTGATTCTAAATAGGTACCAGTGGCAGGGCTCTCTCCTCCAACATTCCAACTAAAGGACAATACCTGCGTAATAGACCATTTGTCTGCAAATGACCATCTATTGCTCCATTTAAACGATAAGCCTTCACTGCGATGAGCCTTACGTGTTTTTATATCAAATCGAACTGCGCTATCCCAGATACCATCTTGTCTGTGTTGAAATTGCCATAATAGATCGGCGCTAAGGGCATCATACTCAAAATTCCCAGTGGTATCTTTTACTTGACCGACCAAACGAATACGTACGGATTCAAGAATGGACTTTTGAACATTCATTCTTACCACTAACTGTTCTCTATGATTATTTTCACTTGGGGTATAAGCCGTTCGAAATTGAAAAGACTGATCTTTAGGATTGACTATAGGACTGGTTACACCACTGGTATTGTTAGCATGTGCCTTGGTGTAGCTAAAAGAAATACATAGTATGAGACTAAATTTAACGACAAAGTTATTTTTTATAATCACGGTTACTGTTACATATTTGTTTCATATTTATGACAGGCGGGAGATTCTAATCCAAATCATTGTAAGTGCAAAAAACTATTTTCTTTATTTATTGTCTCGCCATTCAATTTGCCTTACTTAAAGCTTACTTTGCCATGAATTTTTGATGTAGATATTGTTTGCAATATACAAATCGAAACAGATTAAAAGAAAAAAACAGTAAAAATATTCAATTAACCTTGATTAAATATAAATTTCACTGTCGATTTGCCAATCATATAGCTATACTATGCGCCGCATTTGAAAGCGATATAAGAAAATATTAAAAAGGATAAATAGTGACTCCTATTACTAAAACATTTCAGTATGGACAGCATACTGTAACGCTAGAAACGGGTGTAATTGCTCGTCAAGCAACCGCCGCGGTTATGGCCAGCATGGACGATACATCTGTATTAGTCAGTGTTGTTGGTAAAAAAGATGCCAAAGCAGGGCAAGACTTTTTCCCATTAACGGTTAACTATCAAGAAAAAGCATACGCAGCTGGTAAAATACCAGGTGGCTTTTTCAAACGTGAAGGTCGTCCTTCTGAAAGTGAAACGCTTATTGCACGTTTGATCGACCGTCCCATCCGTCCTTTATTTCCAGACGGATTCATGAACGAAGTTCAAATTATTATTACCGTTGTTTCTGCTAACCCAGAAATTCCTACCGATATCATCTCTTTAATTGGTACTTCTGCTGCTCTTGCTATATCAGGTATTCCATTCAATGGACCTGTTGGCGCGGCACGAGTTGGTTATAAAGAAGGTGAGTACATTCTTAATACATTGACTTCAGAACTTGAAACAAGTGAATTAGATTTGGTTGTAGCGGGTACTGAAAGTGCGGTACTGATGGTTGAATCTGAAGCGAGTATTCTTTCTGAAGAAGTGATGCTTGGTGCTGTAATGTACGGACACGAGCAAAGCCAAGCAGTAGTTAATGCTGTAAGTGAATTTGCCGCTGAAGTTGCTACGCCTAAGTGGGAATGGTCTGCCGTTGCAGAAAACACTGATCTTAAGAGCAAAATCAAAGAGCTTGCTGAAGCTGGCATGACTGAAGCGTACCAGATTTCTGATAAAATGGTTCGTAAAGATGCGGTAGTTGCTGTTACTGAGAAAGCGGTTGAGGCTATTTTAGAAGCGGATCCTGAACAGGATCCTAAAGAAGTATCTGAAATGCTACATGACCTTGAAAGTGATGTTGTGCGTTCTCGTATACTTGCTGGTGAGCCACGTATTGATGGTCGTGAACCTGATATGATCAGAGCGCTACACGTTAATACTGGCATTCTTCCTAGAACTCATGGTTCCGCACTTTTCACTCGTGGTGAAACACAAGCTTTAGTTGCTGCTACCCTAGGTACAGAACGTGATGCACAGATGATTGATGAATTAGGTGGAATGGCAAGCAGTCGTTTCATGTTGCATTATAACTTCCCTCCATACTGTGTAGGCGAAACTGGTTTCGTTGGTTCTCCTAAGCGTCGCGAAATCGGCCATGGTCGTCTTGCTAAACGTGGTATTCAAGCGGTTATGCCTTCTGAAGCTGAATTCCCATATGTGGTACGAGTGGTTTCAGAGATTACTGAATCAAATGGTTCTTCATCTATGGCATCAGTTTGTGGTACCTCGTTAGCACTTATGGATGCAGGTGTACCGATCAAAGCTTCTGTAGCGGGTATTGCTATGGGCTTAGTGAAAAATGACGAAAACTTTGTCGTTTTATCGGACATCTTAGGTGATGAAGATCATCTTGGTGATATGGACTTTAAAGTTGCTGGTACTACTGATGGTATTACTGCACTTCAAATGGATATCAAAATCGAAGGTATTACCAAAGAAATCATGCAAAAAGCCCTTAAGCAAGCTAAAGAAGCTCGCTTACATATTTTGGGTGTGATGGATGAAGCCCTTGGTGGTCACCGTGATGAAATGTCTGAATTCGCTCCGCGTATCTATACTCTTAAAATCGACCAGGATAAAATCCGCGATGTTATCGGTAAAGGCGGCGCAATGATCCGTGCTATCACTGAAGAATCTGATACTAATATCGAAATCGAAGATGACGGTACTATTAAGATTTTTGCAACTGAATTAGCGAAAGCGGAAATTGCTATTGCTAAGATAGAGCAAGTGACTGCTGAAGTTGAAGCGGGCAAAACTTACCACGGTAAAGTAACTCGTATCGTTGATTTCGGTGCATTTGTTGAAGTGCTACCTGGTAAAGAAGGTCTAGTACACATTTCTCAGATTGCTCACGAACGTGTGAATAAAGTTTCTGATTACCTTTCTGAAGGCCAAATGGTTGACGTGAAAGTAATGGAAATTGACCGTCAGAATCGCGTACGCTTAAGTATCAAAGAGTTGTTAGAAAAACCAGCTGCTGAAGCACCATCTGAAGATTAATCTTTAGCATTAACTGACATAAAAAAGGAGCGCTAAGCTCCTTTTTTGATTTTTACTACATTGATTATCATTTTTGGAATTCATAATGGATAAACAAACAGAAATTGAAATACAAGCCGCGACTTTTAGACGTTTATTAAAACACCTAGATGACAATAAAGATGTGCAAAACATCGATTTAATGATTTTGGCAGACTTTTGTCGCAATTGTTTAGGCAAGTGGTACAAGGCAGCGGCGGAGGAAAAAGGAATTGATATCGACTACGAACAAGCACGAGAAAAGATATACGGTATTCCCTATGCTCAATGGAAAGAACAATACCAAGCCAAAGCTACGCCTGAACAATTAGCGGCATTTGATGCCAGACAAGCTCAAAAAGGAGGGTGCAGCTAAGGGCTAACTGAATTGTTAAAAGGAGAATTGCGATAATGATTATTAATGGCTAAAGTTATTAGAATTATTTAGTAAAACGTTAATCCAGTTCAGCATTAATTATGACAGTTCGGAGTAGGCATGTTCCTTGAGAACAACGTATTAGAACAGCTTTATAGCAACGCCAAAATTAATCACTTAGACCAATCTCATATTTATCCAGAGGATGTTACTAAACATCTTGATGAGCATATTATCTCTGCCCCAGGTTTTATACAAAAGCGGGTTATTGGTTATTCCTATTTAGCACTGCCCATTCATATGATTTCTGTTGGAAAGGGCAGTAGCACAATCTTATGTTGGTCGCAGATGCATGGTGACGAACCAACGGCAACGGCAGCAATATTAGATCTACTGCAATTTTTTCAGCAAAATAAAACCACGGCATGGTTAACAGACTTATTCGACAAGGTCACTTTACACCTAGTTCCTATGCTCAACCCGGACGGTGCTAAGCAACGTACCAGAGAGAATGCCCAAGGCATCGATATAAATCGAGATGCTGCTGCTTTACAAACCCCCGAAGGAAAATTACTTAAATCATTGTTCGACAATATTAAGCCAGATTTCGCTTTCAATCTGCACGACCAATCTCGTTTTTATCGAATCGAAGATACTTTAGATCCCGTTGAAATGGCGTTTTTAGCGCCACCTGGCGATCCCAACGAAAGTGTGCCTGAGCACAGATGTAATGCAATGAAGCTCATTGCCGCAGTGTTAACTGATATGTCTGAAGAATTATCTGGAAAAGTTGCAAAGTATCAAGATAACTTTTCTCAAAGAGCCTTTGGCGATCTCGCCTGTAGTCAGGGAATAGCATGTATTTTGATTGAATCGGGTAGTAAAGCCAATGATGCCAATAGACAAAACGCCAGAAGACTAAATTTTCTGTTTTTGATCAAAGGGTTAAAACATATATCTGCGGGCTCTTTTAGGCAGGTAAACGAGCTCGCTTATCAGGCTTTACCCTACAATATTGAAAATGGTTTATGTGATTTAGTCATAAGAGGACTGAACGTTGATAGCGTAAAAGGGCATTTCAATGTTGATATTGCCCTGAAAAATCAGATAAATAATCGGATGCTAATTAGTGAATTAGGGGACTTAAGACAATTAGGTGCTTATACAGTGCTCAATGCACATAATTTTAGTTATGCCCCTGGGAATACATTTGAAGTAAGCGAAGCTATCGATCTCAATGAAGAAAAGTACTTAACGCTTTTGCGTGGTGGTTTTTGTCGTTTTAGTGGTGACATTTCTCTGATCAATCAATTAACCGATTGGCCAATTATTAAAGTCCCTGGTGAGTCAGAGCCAGCAGGTTTCTGGCAAAAAGACATGCCACCAACTTGGTTGATGTTATTCAATGACCAGGTGAAAGCTGCTCTGTTAGAGGGAAGGTTAATCGTTTTAAATTAAGTCTCAGTTTAATATTCTTTTTAATAAATGGAAGAATCCCAATACAAATCCAGTAAGCACTCTTGAAATGATTCATAATCGATGAATTTCTCAATCCAATCGTCGGAATTGCAAGGCATTTTTCAAAAAATGCGATAAGCTATTTGTTCGCCCACTAAATTAGGGATAAAAAATGAAAAAAGTAATAGTTAGCGTTATGTTGATTGGAGGATTAATCTCTCCAACAATCAGTGCGAAAACTGAAATGGATGTGCTCAAATCTGAAAATATCTTTGATATTGAGTATGCGGCAGATTTAAAAATTAGCGCTGACGGCGAAACCATCTATTTTGTACGTCATTTTATGGATATTCAAAGTGACAGAAAGCTTGGCAATATTTGGTCTGTAGATAGCAAAACTGGCGAAATGCTTCCCGTCACGACAGGGGATCATTTGGATTATAACCCTGTATTGTCCGCCGATGGTAAAAAGCTGGCTTATATTTCAACGCAAAGTGGCAAGCCTCAAATTTATTTGACTTGGTTAACTACAGGCAAAACGGCAAAACTGACGAATTTAACCTCCTCTCCCAGTGGTTTGAGCTGGTCTCCAGACGGTAAATACATTGCATTTAGCATGTTTGTGCCAGGTACACCTAAGTCTCCCGTATCTCTTTCAGGTAAGCCTGCTGGCGCAAAATGGGCGGATCCTGCTATTTATATCGATGATGTTTATTATCGCTTTGATGGTGGAGGTTATCGCACCCCGGGTACTAGTGAGATCTTTATCTTATCCGCAGAAGGTGGAACACCAAGACAATTAACCCATGATGAATTTGACAATGGCGGTGAGCTTAGTTGGGGGCAGAATAGTCAACGCATTTATTTTTCTGCAAATCGTTCAGAAAATAGGGATTTCACTCCTCTCAATAGTGATATATATGCTATCTCCATAGATGATAATTCCATCACTCAATTGACGGACAGAGATGGCCCTGATGATAGCCCTAAGGTTTCCCCAAACGGTAAATACATTGCCTATATTGGTTTTGATGATGCCCGCAAGAATTACGATAATGCCAAAGTCTATGTGAAGCAACTTTCGGATGGGGAGACCATCATGGTGTCCGACGGCTTAGACCGCAGCATCGACCGACTTGAGTGGGATCATAAGAGTCGAAACCTGTATATTCAATATGATGACAAAGGTAAAACCATTTTGGCGTTACAATCAGCAAGAACAGCGGATAAACGCACTATATTGTCAGATAAATTGGGTGGCCAATCCTATGGTCGACCTTATACTAGCGGTGAATTTTCGGTCAGTGAAAATGGCAAAGTTGCGATTACCTATTCAAATCCATTACGGCCTGCCGATGTCGGTATCATTGATAACAAAAAAAGCAAACAATTAACCCATTTAAATGATGATGCTTTAGGCCATAAAAAGCTGGCTAAGATTGAAGAGTTTTGGTTTACATCCAGTGCCGATGGCAAAGATATTCAAGGTTGGATAGCTTATCCACCAGGATTCGATGCAAATAAAAAGTACCCAATGATATTGGAAATACATGGCGGTCCAGTCACTGCTTATGGACCTCATTTCTCCATGGAAATTCAATTGTTTGCTGCTGCTGGAAACGTGGTTTTATATCTCAATCCTCGTGGAAGTTCTAGTTACGGAGCAGATTTTGCTCATACAATTGATAAAAACTATCCCAGCCAGGATTTTGATGACTTAATGAGCGGTGTCGATAAACTCATTGAGAAAGGGTTTATAGATACTGAACAACTATTTATTACTGGTGGGTCAGGCGGTGGTACTCTGACGGCTTGGTCCATTGGTCACACTCAGCGATTTACCGCGGCAGTAGTGGCAAAACCGGTTATTAATTGGTTTAGCTTTGTGTTAACTGCTGATTTTTATCCATTCTTTTACCAATATTGGTTTAATGGAAAACCTTGGGATAATTTAGATGAGTATATGCGGTATTCCCCCATTAGTTATGTAGGTAATGTCACCACACCTACAATGTTGTTAACTGGCGAGTCTGATCATCGAACGCCAATATCCGAATCGGAGCAATTTTATCAGGCTCTAAAAATCCAAGGTGTTGATAGTGCAATGGTACGAATTCCGAATGCGTCACATGGGATCTATCGTAAGCCAAGTAATTTGATGGCTAAAGTGGAATACATTTTATGGTGGTTTGAGCAACATAAACCAAAGAAAGAGGGAGATAGCTAACTGTATGTTGCTATTAATTATCTATGTAGTTGTTGCACTGGGTTTTTCTTTTTTATGTTCAGTGGCTGAAGCGGTTATTTTGAGTATCTCTTCGGCTTATATATCAGTTTCCATGAACAATGGCGAAAAATCTGGAGAGATTTTGCATGACCTAACAACGGACATTAACAAACCCTTGGCCGCCATCTTAACCCTAAATACGATTGCGCATACTATGGGGGCAGCAGGAGCTGGCGCACAGGCGGCTGTGGTTTTCGGCGACGCTTACCTAGGTGCAGCTTCAGCAGTATTGACGTTGTTGATCTTGGTGTTTTCTGAAATTATACCGAAAACCCTAGGCGCAACTTACTGGCGGCAACTAGCGCCAATTACGGCTTATTTCTTAAAGTACTTAGTTTGGGTTTTGTATCCGTTTGTACAAATGGCCAATGCGTTAACCAGTAAATTCACTGAAGAAAGCCCACTAAAAGGCCTGAGCCGTGGTGAACTTCAAGCCATGACGGAATTGTCGAAACATGAAGGCTTACTTGATCATCAAGAAGCCAATATTTTACAAAGCCTGTTGAGTTTAGATGATCTTAAAGTACGTGATGCCATGACCCACCGAACCGTGGTGTTTAAAGTGTCTGAAAACATAAGCGTTGAAACTTTCTACCATAAACACGCAACCGTGGCTTTTTCGAGGATCCCCGTTTATGAAGATGAAGAGCCGGAAAAAATCAGTGGTTTTGTTTTAAAATCTGATTTGATTTTAGCTCAGGCCAGGGGCAACGGTAACAAGTTACTGGCTGAATATCGCAAGGACATGGTAGCTTTATTGAGCAGCACCAGTCTGGCTGAAACTTTCCCGCACTTTTTACAATCGCGTTCTCACATGCTGCTGGTCGTGGATGAATACGGTGGTATGGATGGCATTCTGACATTGGAAGACTTGCTAGAAAGCCTGTTAGGGTTTGAAATTGTCGATGAAAAAGATAAACACGTGAGTATGAAAAAAGTGGCAAGACTGATGTGGAAACGACGTGAGCGAGAATTGTTTAAACAACAGCAATATGAAAAATAAAGAAGAGATTATGTCACAGTTGTTAATCTGTAAAAATGTAAGTAAAACTTATCAAGAAAATGACGCAGCCTTAGTGCAAGTACTAAATAAAGTAAATTTTGAGATCAATAAAGCAGAGCAAGTTGCCATATTAGGGAGTTCTGGCTCGGGAAAAAGTACGTTATTGCATATTTTAGGCGCATTAGATACACCCACCTCAGGACAAGTATTGTTCAACGGACAAGACATTTTCCAGTTTACTGAAAAGCAACAAGCTGACTTTCGAAATAAGTGTTTAGGGTTTGTTTATCAATTTCATCATTTATTGCCTGAGTTTACAGCCCTAGAAAATGTTGCGATGCCACTGCTTATTGGCAAGTGCAAAACTGAATTGGCTAAACACAAAGCAGAAGAAATTCTAAAACGAGTAGGTTTAGGTCATCGATTAGATCATAAGCCATCTCAGATGTCTGGTGGAGAGCGTCAACGTTCAGCCATCGCTCGGGCACTAGTCACTCAACCTGACCTAGTTTTAGCGGACGAACCCACTGGCAATTTAGACCACACGACCGGGCAGAGTATTTATCATTTATTGAACGAGTTGAGAGAGCAAATCTCAACCAGTTTTATCGTGGTTACCCATGATATTGAGTTGGCTGCAAAATTAGATAGAACCTTACACATTACAGATGGAAAACTCGTTGAGCAGGGCGCAACGGTATGAATTTAGTTGCACAACTGGCTTGGCGTTTCCGTTCAGGTAAGCGTCAAAATGGTTTTATATCCTTCATTTCAGCGTCATCAACCTTGGGTATTGCATTAGGATGCATGGTGCTAATATTGCTGCTATCTGTTATGAATGGTTTCGAACGTGAGCTCAAAAATCAACTGTTGAGTTTTATTCCTCACGCTGAAATATACGCTTATGAGGGCAGCGGATTAGAGGATTGGCAACAACAACTCGACCGCTTGTCTTCTGATCCAAGAATTAGTGCCATTGAACCCTATATTAAAGCCGCTGGATTACTGCAAAAAGGCAGTAAAATGAAAGCCGTGCCTGAGCTGGTTGGAATTAACCTAAATTATTCAAAAAATAACCGATTAGTGCAACAAGTGGGGGAAAGTCATTGGCAGAATTTTAAGGCAGACCCAAATTCGGTTTTACTAGGTCGGGCGATTATGCAGCAATTAGCGGTAAAGGTCGGAGATAAAGTGCAGCTTGTTTTACCGCAAATATCTGATGATCTTTCTTTCTCAGCGCCCAAATCTGTATGGTTAAACGTTGCTGGTGAAATTGCCATAGGCGGAGAGCTCGATGGTCAGATTGGATTTATGCATATTCAGCTTGCGGCGGATACCTTAGGCACGAAAACCGGCGCCCAGGGGTTGCGCTTTCGCTTTGACGATCCTTTTATAGCGAATAGTGCTATTCGTGAATTTGGCTTTTCATTTTCACAACATGTTTTTATGTCAGACTGGATACGAACGCAAGGACATCTATACCAAGATATTCAGTTAGTAAGAGCGGTAGTGTATGTGGCCCTTACGTTAGTCATTGGTGTAGCTTGTTTTAATATTATCTCAACCTTAGTGATGGCGGTGAGTGAAAAACGGGCTGAAATCGCCATGCTCAAAACTATGGGAGCACGAGATAGGTTAATTATCCAAGTGTTTATTCTGCAAGGTGCGGTGAACGGTGTTATCGGTACCTTCGTTGGCGTCATATGTGGGGTGTTGTTGGCGGAGTATCTTACCCAGATTGCCAGCCTAATTGAAACCATCAGCGGTGCGAAGTTTTTATCGGGAGATGTCTACTTTATTGATTTTTTGCCGTCACAATTACGTTGGAGCGAAGTATTATTTACGGCCTTAATCGCAGTAACGTTAAGTTTGTTAGCTACAATTTATCCTGCCATTAAAGCAACCCAAATAAATCCAGCCGAAGCCCTAGGTCAGCATTAGCAACTAATTTTTAGCTGCTAATGCCTGTTATTACAATTAATCCTTAGTTTCAGTGGCCGTGGATTTAAAATCATCTAAGTCAACTTTTTCAAAGTCTTCGCCAGCTTCCATATCATAGTATACTGACTCATCTAGCTCATTTTCGCTTTTTGCCACAACACAAGAAACCATACAGTCACCGGTAATATTCACCGCTGTTCGGGTCATATCCAATAACCTGTCTACACCTAATATTAAGGCAACACCTTCAACAGGTAGCCCAACTTGTACTAGTACCATAGATAACATGAGTGTACCGACGCCGGGTACTCCCGCAGTGCCTACCGACGCCAATGTTGCGGTTACTACCACCATCAACATGTCTGATGTGGAGAGGTCGATACCATAAACTTGAGCGATAAACACGGTAGCCACCCCTTGCATTATCGCTGTGCCATCCATGTTAATTGTAGACCCTAAAGGAACCACAAAAGAGGCTACGGATTTGCCAATACCTAACTTTTTGGTGGCGGTTTCCATGGTAACAGGCAAGGTTGCACTACTACTGGCGGTACTAAAGGCAAATAACACAGCTTCGCGCATTTTTAAGAACAAATACTTTGGATTTAATCCAGTCAATAGTTTCAGAATAATGGAATAGTTAACAAAGGCATGAATTAACAGTACGGCAAATACCAAGACAAAATATAAAGCCAATGATGCGATTCGCCCCTCGTCTATAGTGGTGAATAATTTTGCTAAAAGGGCAAACACACCGTAAGGAGCCATATTCATTAAGATAGTGACTAACTTCATGATGACCGTATTTAAATCTTCGAAGAAAGCCGCTACTCGTCTACCTGCATCACCTACCATTGCAATGGCTAATCCGAATAAAACGGCGAAGGTGATAACCTGCAACATTTTACCTTCGGTAAAGGCTTGAAATGGGTTAGAAGGAAAGATGTCGATAATCACCGCGGCAAGGGTAGGTGGCTCTTTAGCCGCAAAGACCGCATCGGAAGGAATGGGGATCCCCGAACCAGGTTGTACGATAATGGCTGCAATCATTGCAACGGTTATTGCGATAGCCGTGGTGCCAATGTAGAGCAAAACAGACTTTCCGCCTAAACGTCCCAATTTGCTAGGCTCAGATAAATTTGCCACACCACAAACCAAAGATACAAATACCAGGGGCACAATTAGCATTTTTAAACTGTTGATAAAGATCTGACCAATAACGTTAAATATACCATTGACTAAAACATCATACGTAGAAACCGTTGTCCCGAATACACTAAATGCTAAATCTCCGCTATCATCAAATGACCATTTTAAAATAACACCGGTAATTATCCCGGCAATCATGCCGATAAAGATTTTAGCGGTGAGACCAAGTTTTTTTGGAGATTGCTGCATTGTTTGTCCTAAATTTATTATTGATTTTTGGATAGCGTAGCAAGTTTAGGTCTCTAGCAAAACAATAAAAATGATTTAGAACGGGTACTTGAATTGAAAAACATTATTTGTGGGAAAAAATGCATGGCTTCACGTTTGAAGATGTTATTCGCAGTTATACTAATTTTTACACTATCCGCGTGTGGCGGAGGAGGCTCAGTTGAGCGTGATTCTACAGCAACAGATAGCGATGGCAGTGATACTTCGGTAACCTATGAGGTTAATTTGAGTATCGCCGATCAAAACGGCGCAGCAGTGAATGAGCTGACCTCAACGTCTCCATTGGTAGTGACTGCCACCGTTACTAGCTCCGACGGTGACGTGGAAGACCAGCTAGTCACCTTCACCTTTAGTCAAGATGGCTTGGCTAGCTTTGATAATGATACTGGCACAGCCCTAACCAACGCACAGGGCGTTGCTACTATTGGATTAATAGTAGGAGCAAGTTCCGGAGATGGCCTGGTCACAGGTGCGCTTTCAGATGGTACAGAAGGCCAGATAGGTTTCAGTTCTTCAGGTACTTCTCAATCTGGTGTAACACCAGCTTCGTTGGAGCTCTATGCCAGCTCAATTCAGCTTGCCTCTAGCGGTTCTGATGAAATAGAACTTATTGCGGTAGTGAAAAATGCACAAAATATCTTACTTTCTGGTGTTGATGTATCCTTTGCTGCAAATAACGGGGCGGAATTGCAAATAGTACAAGGGACCTCTGCGGATGATGGTACTGCCAGAGCCACCTTAACCAGTCGCAATAATCCTGAAAATAGAACGATTACAGCGACAGTTTCTTCGGGTACCCTAAGTGAAACCATTGATGTTGAAATTGTAGGCACAGAAGTCAACGTTGATGGCCCTATTTCCGTGGTGTTAGGGGATACTGTAGATCTCACCATTAAAGTCGTTGATTCTGATGGTACTGGCTTAGCCAATCAAAGTGTGCAACTAAGCACAACACAAGGAAGTATCGTTTCTTCAGCAGTAACAGATAGTGAAGGGCAGGTAGCCATCCAATATGTTGCTACTACTTCTGGTGAGAATGTCATTACCGCCAGTGCACTTAATGCCGAAGGAAGTTTAACCTTTACCGTACAAGAAGACAGTTTTAGCTTCAGTTCAGTACCAACGGAGGATGTGCCTCTTAATACCAGCACAACATTGGAAGTCACTTGGTTAAAAGACAATATCGCTTATGCTGGCGGTGAAGTGACCTTAAGTGCCTCTCGGGGAGACTTTGTATCTTCAACAGTGGTAACAGATGCTAATGGTGTTGCTGCGTTTTCCATTCAATCTAATAACGCCGGCTTGGCTTCGGTTACTGCCAATGGCGTAGATGCTAACAATCAAACTGTTAGTGCCAGAACCCAGTTTGAATTTATTGCTACGGTTCCAGATACTATTATTGTTGACGCATCTCCGGATCTAATTGGTCCTGATGGCCAAACATCAACGATTACGGCTATCGTAAGAGACGTGACAGGAAATCTAGTTAAAGGAAAAGTGATTAATTTTAGAGTAGACGATGTCAGTGGTGGATATGTTTCGCCCAATTCAGCTACAACGGACAGTAATGGGATTGCCTCTACTGTGTATACCTCTAATGCGGTGAGCAGTGAAGATGCGGTTATAGTGCATGCTGAGGTGGCTGATAATAATTCTATTACTGACTTCACTACCCTTACTGTAGGTGATAGAGCTTTTGATATTTCATTAGGAACGGGGAATTTACTGTCGTCACCAGATGATTCTAGTTACTCAAAAGAATTTTCAGTGTTTGTCAGTGACTCTGTGGGTAGACCAGTTGCGAACGTTGCGTTAACTGCTTCTTCAACACCAATAAAATATGCAGATGGTGAAGCTTTTTATCAAGGTTTTTGGACTTACGATATTGTGTCTGGTTTTTGGTATACAACCACGACAAAAAATTGTCGTAACGAGGATATTAACGGAAATGGTTCTTTAGACATAAATGAAGACATTAACGAAGACGATAAATTAACTCCCGGTATTATTGGTACAATAAGTTTTGTAGATGGAATTAATGAAACTGATGAAAATGGTCAAGCTAAAATTGAGATACGCTATCCAAAAGCTTACGGTGCGTGGACCAACGTAAATATTGCAGTATTCGGTCAGTCTTCTGGTAGTGAATCGTTTGAAAGCCAAACATTTTTATTACCCGTTGCATCGGAAGATTTACAAATTGAAACGGCTGCACCACCAGCTAATCCTTTTGGTTTTAATGAGATTTGTAATGAGATTACGCCTTAGTAAAACATGAACTTAAATTAATTAAAAAGGCCCTTAGATTTTAGAGGGCCTTTTAAGTTCTAAAAGTTACTTTTTACTGACGTTGGAAAGGATAAATTGAACCTAGATTTAAAATCTGAGTTAATTCATCCAAGGCACTGCGGGTTTCATCTAGCAACTGCGCATCCCGTAAATCGTTAACACTTAATTGATCACGATAATGTTTGTTCACCCATTTATTCAGGCGTACAAATACCGCATCAGACATCAAGGTGTGCTGATTGACCGCTTCGAGTTCTGCACCTGTCATGGCGACTCTGAGTCTCAAACAGGCTGGTCCGCCGCCATTTCGCATACTTTGTTTTACGTCAAAGTAATGCACTTTCTTAATAGGGGTATTTAGGCTAGTCAATTCCTGTAAATAATTAGCGACGATAGGATTCTCTTCACATTCCGTAGGCGCAATGATTGCCATTTCACCGTTGGCCATGGTAATAATTTGGGTATTAAATAAATACGTTTTAATGGCATCTTGAACCGGAACAGTCTTTGTATCCACTTGGATAAAATGGAGTTTTTGCTCGCCAAATTTACGTTGAATTTCATCTAAGGCATTTTGCGTATCAAGAAAAGCTTGCTCATGATAAAAAAGCACATTCTGATTGCCCACTGAGATCACATCGTTGTGAAACACCCCCTGGTCTATTAGATCTGGGTTTTGCTGCACAAACACAGTCGTATCATCACTTAGTCCATGTAAACGAGCCACTGCCTGGCTGGCTTCTAAGGTTTGTCTAGCAGGAAATTTCTTCGGAGCAGGTTTACTGCTGTCAAAAGCATAACGACCGTAAACAAACATCTCGATGCCTGCATGACCATAGTCACTGCAAAGTCGGGTGTGGTTAGCCGCGCCTTCATCACCAAAATGCTCATTCTCTGGCAAGTGCTGGTGATGCTGGAAATACTTGTCATTATCAAAAGTGGCTTGCAAAATTCGGCCAGTCACCTCTGGCTCTAATGAACGATGAAATTTATTGGTTAAATTTGCAGGTGTAAAATGCACTTTGCCATTGCTCGTATCGGCACTAGGAGAGACGCTAGCAGCATTTGCCGTCCACATGCTACTAGCAGAGCAACAGGCGCTGAAAACTTCAGGAGCTCGCTTTGAGGCCTGTTCAAGCACGTTTGAATCACTGCCAGTAAAGCCAAGTCGTCTGAGAGTGTCAATATCCGGTCTCGCTTGCGGGGCTAATACACCTTGTATCATTCCCATATCATGTAACGCCTTCATTTTTTGTAGGCCTTGTAGCGCAGCTTGTTTAGGACTACTAAACGCGTTTGCATTGTTCAAAGAAGCCACATTTCCAATTGAGAGCCCTGCATAGTTATGGGTTGGACCGACTAGACCATCAAAATTAACTTCAACTTGTTTCACTCACTCACCTCATTGCAATTAAAATGCACAAAAACTTGCCCATTAGGTTTAGTCTCAACTAATTTTTTGATAAAAAACTAGGTGAATTGGGCTTACTCTGTTTATTATTCGTGGCGATTATACGTCTTTTAATGTGCTTGCCAATGTGCCTGTACATATTTTGAACATATTTAGAGCGGCTTTACAGATAAAAAGTAGATAAGTATTAAGAAGAACTTGTTTTCTATTCACTTTGCCGATATATGTTAAAAAAGCAATATGCGACAGGAAGTTTACGTAAACTCCTTATAAATGGCATAAAACCCATATGAATCAAAGGTTAATGAATAATTTATGGCAAAATCATTGGTTATTGTCGAGTCGCCAGCTAAGGCGAAAACAATAAATAAATATCTCGGCAAAAATTTTATTGTTAAATCTAGTGTTGGACACGTTAGAGATTTACCAACAAAAGCATTAGGTCAAGCTCCGGCTAAAAAACCAGCTAAAGAGCTTAAAGAATGGAGCGAGAATAAACGCGAAAAGTACCTAAGAGAATTTGAATATCAAAAGTTAGTCGATCGCATGGGTATAGATCCCAAACACGATTGGAAAGCTCATTACGATATCCTGGCTGGTAAAGAAAAAGTAGTAAATGAATTAAAGAAACTGGCAAAAGACGCCGACACTATTTACCTCGCAACGGATTTGGATAGAGAAGGGGAGGCCATCGCGTGGCACCTGCAGGAATTGCTAGGTAGTAAAGGTAAGACCTACCAAAGAGTTGTGTTTAACGAAATTACTAAAAATGCAATTCAAGAAGCGTTTGCTCATCCAGGCCAATTGAATATCGCCCGGGTGAATGCCCAGCAAGCCCGTCGATTCCTTGATCGGGTTGTGGGTTTTATGGTTTCTCCGTTACTTTGGAAAAAGGTAGCCAGAGGATTATCTGCAGGACGAGTGCAGTCTGTTGCTGTGCGTCTTGTGGTTGAGCGAGAGCGCGAAATTAAAGCGTTTGTGCCTGAAGAATTTTGGGATATTCACGCAGATTTAAATGCTAAGCAAACTCCATTGCGTATGCTTGTCTCTAAACATTTAGGCAAAGGATTTAAACCGGTTAATAAATCCCAGGCTGATACTGCGTTAGAGGCTTTAAACAAAGCTGATTATGAAGTTATCAGTCGCGAATCTAAACCGACACAAAGTAAACCTTCAGCGCCGTTTATCACCTCTACGTTGCAACAAGCTGCGAGTACCAGATTAGGCTTTGGGGTGAAGAAAACCATGATGATGGCCCAGCGTCTTTATGAAGCAGGTCATATCACCTATATGCGTACTGATTCAACTAACTTAAGTAAAGACGCCGTTGATAGTTGTCGTGGCTACATCGAAGACAATTTTGGCAATAATTACCTTCCAAATGGTCCTATATCCTATGGCAGTAAAGAAGGCGCACAAGAAGCTCACGAAGCAATACGTCCTTCAAATGTCATTGTGAAATCGGAATCATTAACGGAAGTTGAACGGGATGCCCAGCGTCTGTATGAGTTAATTTGGCGACAATTTGTAGCCTGTCAAATGGTGCCAGCCAAATACGATGCAAGCACCATTAAAGTTAAAGCCGGTGATTACGAACTAGTCGCTAAAGGTCGCGTATTAAAGTTTGATGGTTGGACCCGGGTGCAAACTCAAGTGAAAGGAAAGGGTGATGGAGACATTAATTTACCTGATGTAAAAGAAGGTGAAAAACTTGATCTCAAAGCATTGGATCCTAAGCAACACTTTACTAAACCCATTGCCCGCTTTAATGAAGCATCATTGGTGAAAGAGCTGGAAAAACGTGGTATTGGCCGTCCATCAACTTATGCCAGTATCATCTCGACTATCCAAGATCGCGGTTATGTGAAATTGGATAATAAACGCTTTTATGCAGAGAAAATGGGAGAGATAGTTAACGATCGCCTAGTTGATAATTTCTCTGATTTAATTAATTTTGATTTTACTGCAAACATGGAGCAGCAACTTGATGACGTTGCAAATGGTATCCGTGATTGGAAAGACGTTTTAAATGAATTTTATGAAGACTTTTATCAGCGCTTATTAAAAGCTGAATTACCTCCTGAAGAAGGGGGCATGCGCCTTAATCAAGCCATCGAGACCGATGTGGAATGTCACTTATGTGGCCGACCTATGAACGTAAGAACGGCATCGACAGGCGTGTTCTTAGGCTGCTCGGGCTATAATTTACCACCTAAAGAGCGTTGTACCGGAACTAAAAACCTGACGCCAGGTGATGAAGTTGTAAAAGTTGATGATGAAGAAGAACTGGAAACAGAAGTATTAAGGGCTAAGCGCCGCTGCGATATTTGCGGTACTGCTATGGATAGTTATTTGGTAGATGAAACCCGCAAGTTACATGTGTGTGGTAATGCGCCAACTTGTCCAGGTACCTATGTGGAAAAAGGGACCTTTAAAATTAAGGGATATGATGGACCTATTATCGAATGTGATAAATGTGGTTCGGATATGGAACTTAAAAATGGTCGTTTTGGTAAGTACTTTGGATGTACCAACGTCGAGTGTAAAAATACTCGTAAATTATTGCGCAACGGAGAAGCCGCGCCGCCTAAAGAAGATCCAGTTGATTTACCAGAATTGGAATGTGAAAAATCCGATGCGCACTTTGTGCTTCGTGATGGGGCTGCGGGTATCTTTATGGCCGCCCATAATTTTCCTAAATCCCGTGAAACGCGGGCACCTATGGTTCACGAGTTGGCAAGGTTTAGGAATCGCATTTCACCTAAGTTTTATTACTTGGCCGATGCCCCTGCAAAGGATCCTGATGGCAACCCGACTATGGTGAGATTTAGTCGTAAAACAAAACAACAATATGTCACCTCTGAGAATGCCGAAGGCAAAGCAACAGGCTGGTCAGCTTGGTATCAAGATGGTAAATGGGTTGTTGAAGACAAACGTAAGAAAGCCAAGTAGTCGGCTTTACAATTCAGTTGTAACGGCAGTGTAATACTGCCGTTTTTATTTCTAGAATATTCAAAGAGTATTTTATTATGGCGTTATCATTACAAGAGCAATTATTGAAAGCCGGTTTAACCGATAAGAAGAAGGTTAAGCAAGCTAAGAAAGAAAAGCATAAACAGGTAAAACAACAACAAAAACATAAAGTTGTAAATAAAAATGAATCGCAAATTGCGGCGCAAAATGCACTTCGTGAAAAGCAAGAAAAAGACCGAAAGTTGAATCAGGAAGCCAAGGCCTTAGCCGAATCCAAAGCGGTAAAAGCGCAGATCAAGCAGTTGATAGAACTGAATAAACAAACCAAGGATAACGGTGATATTCCGTGTAATTTTACCCACGATAATATTATTAAACGTCTGTATGTGAATCAACAAACCCGCAATCGAATTAGCCAAGGTAAATTAGCCATAGTGGTGCTTGATGGTGCATATGAAATTGTGCCTATGCCAGTTGCCGATAAGATTAGTTTACGTGATAAAAATGCGGTGGTTTATCGGGCCGATGCCGCCGAGCAAGCGGAAGCTAAATCAACAAGCACGGCAGAAGAAGATGAATGGTATGCCGATTATGAAATTCCAGATGATTTAGTATGGTAAGTCCGTTAACTATACGATTTATATTCTTTTCGAGGAGCGTTACAGTTTGAAGATTTGGGTTGATGCAGACGCTTGTCCGAACGTAATAAAAGATATTTTATTTAAGGCTGCACAACGCACTGGCGTAGAAATGACGTTAGTGGCGAATCAGTTTATTCGAGTGCCTGGCAATAAAAACATTACATCATTACAGGTATCTTCCGGTTTTGATGTAGCCGACGATGAGATTGTTGCGCGCTGTGAAGCCGGTGATCTAGTCATTACTAGCGATATTCCACTCGCGGCCGAAGTGATTGAAAAGGGGTGTAACGCCTTAAGTCCTAGGGGAGAGTTGATGGACAAAGAAAATGTTCGCTCACGCCTAAATATTCGCGATTTTATGGACACCATGCGCGCCAGTGGGGTAAACACTGGCGGGCCTCCTGCTTTAAATCAAACTGACAGACAAAACTTTGCTAATCATTTGGATCGGTTGTTAACCCAGTTTCACCGTTCAAGTTAATTTTGCGGTTTTGTTTGGGGGGCCGAGGCAGGTTTTCTAGGTCTTCTTGGTTTTTTAGGTCTGGGTGCCTTTTTCGGCTGTGGTTTCGCTGGCGTTTCTGATAATTTCTCAGTTGGTTCGAATCCCTTCACTTCAATACGATTGATTTTTTCACCAATTACACGCTCAATATCTTTGAGTAATTTAACATCTTCAACCGTCACTAGTGATACAGCATGACCTGTTGCTCCAGCACGACCTGTTCGTCCAATACGATGCACATAATCTTCAGCTACATGGGGGAGATCATAGTTTATGACAAAAGGAAGTTGATGGATGTCTAACCCTCTGGCTGCAATATCTGTTGCAACCAACACTTGGATCTTTGATGACTTAAATTCTGCTAACGCCTTGGTACGAGCTCCCTGGCTTTTATTACCATGAATCGCAGATGATACAATGCCTTTGGCCGTTAATTGCTTGGCAAGGCGGTTAGCGCCGTGTTTAGTGCGACTAAACACCAATACCTGATCCATATTTTGTTGCTTGATAATGTGAGATAGCAGTGCCGACTTTTTACTTTTATCAACGGGGTGAACACATTGTTCAACTTTATCGGCAGTTTTGTTGGCTGGGGCCACAGAAATTTCTACCGGATTGTTGACAATGTTTTTAGCAAGTTCACGGATTTGCGTTGAAAATGTTGCAGAAAACAATAGGTTTTGACGTTTAGGGGGTAGTAACTTCATTACCCGCTTGATATCGTGAATGAACCCCATGTCTAGCATGCGATCCGCTTCATCCAGCACTAATATTTGCAAGTTATCAAACTTAACCGCTTTTTGGTTATATAAATCCAATAAACGTCCAGGTGTGGCAACTAGAATATCGACACCTTTGCGCAAAGACATCATTTGTGGATTAATACTCACCCCACCAAATACCACTGTATGTCTAATATTTAAGTTTTTACTGTAGGCTGTTACATTATCTGCTATCTGTGCCGCTAGCTCTCTAGTCGGGGTTAAGACTAAGGCGTTGACTTGATTTGCTTTAGGACGGGGTTGATGACTAAGTTTTTCTAAAATAGGTAGTACAAAGCCAGCTGTTTTACCTGTTCCTGTCTGGGCGGCCGCCATTACATCTTTATTGTCTAAAATAGCGGGGATGGCTTGTGCTTGAATTGGGGTAGGCTCATTGTAGCCTTTTTCAATTAAGGCATTAGCAATGTTTTGGCCTAAACCAAGGGAATTAAAATTCATTAAAGTTTCTCTATTAAGTAAAATACGGTGATATGTTCATTGCTTAATATCTAAGTATTAAACGCAAGAAAATACAAATAATTTGAGCCATGATACTTTGATATGTTTGTGTTTATTCACATTAAGGCATATTGGCTAACAAGAGGAGAAATGCGCCCAACACTGAGCGCATTTTGAAGAGTGCTTATAAAACATCTACCAAAGCGGTAGCTAACGCATCGACATTTTTTAAACTAATACCAGCTATGTTGACTCGACTTGAATCCACAAAGTATACACTATGTTTGGCTCTAATAGCTTTAACTTGTTCAGGACTGATACATAAATAAGAAAACATGCCTTTTTGTTGAGTGACAAAACTAAAGTCTTTTGTCGCGCCTTTCTCGGCCAGTTTGGCAACTAATAACTGTCTTAAAGACTGCATACGGGCACGCATATCTTCAACTTCGCCTTGCCATTCTGTTTTCAACAAAGGATCGTTTAATACGATATCTACCAAGGCACCACCGTAGGAAGGAGGCATTGAGTAAATAGCTCTAGCAATGGATTGAATTTGCGTTTGCACAATTTGTCTAGTTGCACTGCTGTTGGTTACAGATACCGCAAGACCAACACGTTCACGATACAAACCAAAGTTTTTGGAGCAAGATGCAGCAATAATGACTTCAGGTAGGTTTGTAGTTAATAGGCGAACCCCATAAGCATCATCTTCGAGACCATCACCAAACCCTTGGTAGGCCACATCGATAAAAGGAATAAAACCTTGTTGTTGCGCTATTTCCAGTACAGTTTGCCATTGTTCTTTAGTCAAATCCGCACCTGTTGGGTTATGGCAGCAACCATGCAACAACACAACATCGCCTTTTTTAACTTGTTTTAAGCAGTCAGCCATTTCATCAAACTTTATGTTTGCGGTTGCCTTATCAAAATACGGATAGGTTTCAATATTTAAACCAGCGCTGCCGATTAAGGGGATATGATTTGCCCAAGTAGGATCACTCACCCAAACTGTCGTGTCAGCATTACAACGTTTAAGTAATTCAGAAAGTACTCTTAACGCACCGCATCCTCCAGGAGCTTGAACGGCCGCTACACGGTCTTCAATCACTGCAGGGTGACCTTTACCCAAAAGCAGTTCCAACATGCCATTAATATAACCCTGCACGCCTTGGGGTGTGATGTAGGTTTTTGAGGTTTCTTGGGCTAAAAGTATTTTTTGCGCTTTTGCAATAGAACTAAGTATTGGCGTATTACCGTTTTCATCTTTATATACGCCGACACCTAAATCAATCTTGTTAGGATTCGGATCTTCACGATAAGCAGCAGACAGACCTAGAATAGGATCGGCGGGTAATTTCGGTAACACTTCTAACACAGCAATTCCTCAATAAATAACGGGCGAAAAAAACAAGCCGCTATTATGCCAGTAATTAGAGATATTTCGAGTAATATATGAGCTTATTGAATGTTAAATTGAAACTCTCGTTGCTGGACGTTAGTTCCTGCTGGATCGAATGTGTGTTCTAGCCATGTTACCTGCTTGTTTTTATTCACTAATAACAGGGTGGAAGAGCGAGTGCCATATTCAGGAGATTGGATGAATATGGACGATAATCGGCGCTCCCAATCAATTGGAACCCCCGTCTTTGGGAGCTGTTCGTCTTTTGCTTTGGTTTGATCAAGTAGAATTTCAAACAATCTATCGGTATCAATCGTTTTAGCCTGTTGGCAGTGTTCTCTTAGCTTATCCACACCTTGGTTTATTTTAGGCCAGGGGCTATCCAAATCTGCATTTGATAATCCATACACTCCTGAGCCTAAGCGATTCACATTATCGGTGTGATTATTGTAAACAAAAAGGTCGTTCCATTTTCCAAATAACAGATTATAACCATTGTATTGCTGTTTGCTTTGCCGCAATTTGCTTAAATAGTCCTGGGGGTTATTTTGCTCAATCAAAAATTCACTTACCAAATACCCCCTTGAAATAGCATTACTTAGCAGTTTTTGAGGATCTCGCACATTGGTTAATGCGCAAATACGGCCATGCAAATTTGCGCCCATCCAAGTCCCACCCGCTTCCAAATCTCGCCCTGCTAATAGCTTAGGGTGTGCTTGCCAGAACTCAGATTGAGCAGTAGGGCGTTGATGAAACTCATCCCGATTAGCCGCGATTATTAACGGATAGTCAGGATGCTGTTCCACAGCGATAAAAAGAATGCACATTAGTTATTTGTTGTCCTTTTCAACTTCTTGCTTTAAACCTTCAATTAAATTTTCGGACCTCTCTACAAACGCTTCTGTACTTTCAGGCGCTGTGATCCTAAAAATAGGAGACAGCACTTGTGAAGTGTAGCGGGGCGCTGCAACGAAATTTTGGGTATTGAAAAAGTGTGGAGCTAAAACGTACATGGCTAATAAAGCCGTTCCTGCAATGCTAATACCATTGCGCATAGCCCTTGATTGATGGAAAGCTATAAACAACGTAAACCACAAGAATGCGAAGAACAAGATCCCTTTTAACAACAATATGAACCAATAAATAAATTGCACAGAACTTAAGTTAAACTGCAATAGCGCCTGTAAATAACTCATTAATTCGTGACAAATTAAAAACAGCCAGAGCAAATTAAATTGAGTTACGATGTGGGCATCTTTTTTCGCCAAAATGGATAACAACGCAAAACATAGAGGCCAAATGCAGGCTACTGCTGTGGCGCTTAAACTCACTTTCATAATTTGCGAAATATTGACTTCAACAATACTATTAAAATAGAAGTTAGCGGATACAAGCCCTATAAAGATAAAGGCTAAAAGTGCGCATATTCTGCGCATTGAAAGCCATTCCATTTTTTCTTCTAGTTTACTTAAAATCACGGCAGGTGCGACGTTTTGACTATCTTTGAATATTCTAAGTCGTGTTCGGCCTATGGTAACGATATCGTCAAAACCTATTAAGGCGTTTTTACCCGATATTCCATTGATTTTGACGCCATTTAATGAATCAACATCATTTAAGATGAGTGTATTACTATCGTCTTGTGAACTAACAGATAAGTGGCTAGGTTCCACATAGGGGTCGTCTATGCGTACATCATTATCGTAGGCTCTGCCAATGGAAATAGTCTCTTTCTCGAAAGCTTGGTAGCTTAAAACTTTGCCGCTTCTCGACAGTACTTCAACAACTATTGCCATGACATGGAATCCATAAATTGATTAGAAAATTGTTTCATAGAATCAGCACTTACTCCTGCAAGCGTGAAATGGCTAATTAAACTTCCATCTGAAAAATCATTACTGGCGGAGATAAATAAAACATCATACAAATCATCAAAGTCTTTATAAGCGCGAGCACACAAAATACTTTTCTGCGAAACTTGGTGTTGGTTGGATACGATATCTTGTTGGCAACGATAATTTGTCACATCGTTTTTACCCGCTTGGTTTCCAGGGCGCGTAAAGGCAATTTTTTGAGTCAGAAAGTTGTGAAATTGAAAGGTGTTGAGTTGTTCGCTAGTGAGCCACTCGAATTCAATTTCAATTTCTCCAGTTTGTAATCTACCGTTTAAAAAGATGGCTTCACCAATTCGGCAGCGACTGGAGACGGATAAAAATTTCACATCCTTTTCACTGGCATTTGAGCCTCCCCAGCAAGATATAAAGTCGGATATTTTTTCAGGGACACTGGCTTTACCTAAAGGGGCGTGGGACCAAGGGGTGGATAAAATCTGAGCAATCATTTTCCCTTGGTTTTGTTGCAATTGTTTTTGTATGTGCGATTTGTAATCTTGTGCATCAATTTGTTGTTGTGAATAAAACAGCGCTTTTACTTTCGGCAAAGGGATTAAGAAACCTATTTGATTGCCTGCTGTGGCCACATTAACGCCAACGATTTGACCCAAGCCATTGACCGCCGGACCACCACTCATTCCAGGGTTAATTGAACCGGTAAAATGAATTCGTTGGTAAAAACTATTCTTTTTTAATCCATTGTAGGTGCCAGGCACGACTATCATACCTAAATCATGTGGGTTGCCTAATGAATATATATTTGAGCCTTGCAATGGTAAGTTATCTGCTAGCTTAAAGGGTAAGCCGCTGGTTTGTGCAGGATCAATTTGCAACAAGGATAAATCGTTAATTACATCAAAGTTTTTAAGCTGCAAATTACCGGTATTACCATCTGCATCTAAATACTGAATGCGGTATTTATCGGGAAAGTAAACAAAGTCAGATATCACGTGATAATTGGAAATAATATCTCCGTTTTCACTCACTCTAAATCCGGAACCAATTGACGATTTGTTTCCAGACTCTTTATCAATCATTTGAATTTGATATAAAGAGCTTCGATATTGGCTAAACAGGTTTTGCGCTGTTTGTTGGCTAAAAGTATGTTGGCTATATAGTAAAGATATAAAAATTATAATTCTTAGCACTAAAAATCCCATTAAAATACTGACGATGGTAACAAGGGGTTATTTGAGACCGGTTTTCATACAACTTAGATTGGTAAACTACGGTTTTAGGTAAAATAATAAGAGTGATTATTTTTCCATGGTTATTTACTTGACCCTAGAAGTTATAAAAAGTTGCAAACCCGTTCGTTTGTCTAATCCGAGTGTATAATAAGAGAATCTGAACGCAAATAATATTGTAAATATTATTAATTCATTACAACAGGATATAAAACTGAAACTTTCTGCAAATATACCAAGATTAGGAAATGCCTTAAGTGAGAGTTTAGGCTGCATTATTTTAAAAATATTGGGATGGAAATTTGAAGGGGAGTTTCCTGAACAAAGTAAAATGGTAATTGCAGTAGCTCCCCATACCTCAAACTGGGATTTCGTGATTGGCATGGCTGCGGTATTTCGTTTACGACTCAAAATCTCATTTTTTGGCAAGCATAGTATTTTTGTTCCTCCTTTCAAATCTTTACTGATCCGATGGGGAGGCATACCCATTGAACGGTCTCAATCCCATGGTGTCGTCAATCAAATGATTGATAAAATTAAACAAAAGGATAAAATACTATTAGCTGTTGCCCCTGAGGGTACTCGTAGCAAAATTTATCCTTGGAAAAGTGGTTTTTTACATATTGCTAAACAAGCGAATATTCCGGTGTTTTTAATTGGCCTAGACTATCGCCGTAAATCCATCGTTTTAGGTCCTATTTTTCATCCTAAAGAAGATAACTCTTTAGAAATGCAAAAAGTTTATGCGTTTTATGCTAAAGTGCACGCAAAATTTCCTTCCCAGGTAGCCTTTCCCGCGGAGAGTTCGATTGAAAGATAAAGGTTTTACAACACGACTTGTGCATGCTGACCGCATGTTTAACAAGCCCCAAGATGGTTCTGTTCATTCACCCACAAGTAATTCAGTCCTTTTTGAGTACCAAGACGTCAATGATTTAGTCGAGGTGTTTCAAGGTAAGAAGCTTGGGCATGTATACGGACGCTCATCTTCTTCCTCTAATGCAGCTTTGCAAAATATATTGGCTGATATTGAAGGCGGTGTGGCAGCTGTCACTTTTGCCACAGGCATGGCAGCTATTTCTTCTATGTTTTTTGCATTATTGAAGCAAAACGACCACATTATTGTTAGCCAATTTTTATTCGGCAATACCAGCAGTTTAATGGTCACATTAGAAAACTTAGGTATTCAAATAAGCTATGTGGATAGCACTAATATCAATTCCATTGCTAAAGAATTGAAAGACAATACGCGAATGGTATTCACTGAAACTATTGCAAATCCAGTGACTCAGGTTGCTGATTTACAGGCCATTGGTGAGTTTTGTGAAGCAAACAAGCTTTTGTTTGTTATTGATAATACCATGACACCTGGTTTTATTTTCGATGCCAAAACAGTCAAAGCATCCTTAACGGTTACGTCATTAACTAAATACATCGCTGGCCATGGCAATGTTTTAGGTGGTGCTGTGGTGGATACTGGGGTTTATGATTGGTCTGAATATCCAAATATTTTTGACTTGTACCGTGTGGGTGATCCAGCCACATGGGGTATGACCCAAATTCGTAAGAAAGGTTTACGTGATTTAGGGGCAACTTTATCTCCGCAGTCGGCACAACAAATATCCATAGGCTTAGAAACCCTGGCTTTACGGCTCAACAAAACCTGTGAAAATGCACTGAGGTTAGCCACTTACTTGCATGGTCACGAAAAAGTGGCCAATGTTTACTATCCTGGGCTCGCTGATCATCCCCAACACTATATTGCCAGAGAACTGTTTAAAGGTAATTACGGCGGAATTTTTAGCATGGATTTATCCCCGGGGCTAGATGTACACAAGTTTATAAATTCACTCAATACAGTGGTAATTGCTACTCACCTTGGGGATACACGCACATTATGTTTGCCGGTAGCGTCTACTATCTTTTATGAAAACGGTGCCGAGCAGCGTGCGCAAATGGGGATCAACGAAAGCATGATACGATTTTCGGTAGGCATTGAAGATATCGACGATATTGTGGCTGACTTTGAGCAAGCCTTTGCACAAATTTAATGGGAGTGATTAGCCGCACTGTTTATTCTCGAAGGTGTATTAATAAAAATATCACCCAAAAATTCACTAAAATTCAATCACTTGAATAGATACTTTGAAATAATTTAAAATTTTATGAACTAATAGTATTTAGCATTGACTAATAATTAGTTGTAAAGATGTTTTATTGCTAATAAGAGTAAAACATTTCATTGTGTGTTCCAAGTGATGTGTGTTTATAGCCCCGTTTATCGGGGCTTTTTTTTGCTTTCGAATTCAAACTATCTATTTCAAAGTCAGTTATTAACGGGCTATTGCGTCTAGAATATCTTTCCTAAACTCTTTATCTGAAGGTTTGATGGAGGATTTATATGCGTTTACCACCTCACCATTTTTATCAACCAAATATTTATAAAAATTCCAACCTGGTTCAATACCACTTTGTTTGCTTAACTTGCGGAATAAGGGATCGGCGTTTTTGCCTTTTACGTTTGTTACCTCAAACATGGGAAATTCCACACCATAGGTTAATTCACACAACTCAGCGGTTTGACTTTCATCACTAAATTCTTGTTTAAAATCATGGGAAGGAAAACCTAGAACTACAAAATCTTTATCTTTAAGTTCACTATATAAGGCTTCAAGGCCTTCAAATTGAGGGGTATACCCACATTTACTTGCGGTGTTAACAATTAGCAGGGTCTTTCCACGATACTCTTTGCACATGTTAACCGTTTCTTGTGAGTTCAGTTTGCGTTTCATAAACTTTAAAACATCTGGGCATTCATTTGCTGATGTGAATAGGGGGGTGAATACTAAACTGCAAAGTAAGACTAATTTTTTCATGAAAACTCCATTGATATGACGATCTACTATTTGGCATGTAAACGTTACTATCTTCAAAAAGCAATTTTAGATCATTTGTTTACCTAAATAAGCTCATGGGTTTTAATACCATCCTAGGTTCTAACGACTATAACAAAAGCAGAGACTCAAAAATGCAAAAAAGCTTTAAACTGCTCATTATTTCAACTTTTACGTCTAGTTTACTTGCCTGTTCTGGGCTGCAAACTTCGGAAACTCCTCCTGAATCTAATTTAGTACAAGAAAATAGTGTCAGTACTATAATCCAGCAAAGAGTAAAACAAAAAGCGCCATACCTCGGTGATAACAATGAAACGCTTACGTTAAAGAAAATAATGGCGGATCCTGATTGGATCGGAAGACAACCGGAATCTCCTTATTGGTCACTTAACGGCGAAAGTTATTTTTATTCTCAGAAACGAGAAGGGTCAGTGGTACGAGACTTGTATCAACAATCACTGACATCAAACACGGCGACGTTAGTCCCTTTGGCTGATTACCACCAGGTTTCCTATCAAGATAAGGTGTTTAATCAAGGTCGAACGATAACGGCTTGGTTATTTGAACAAAATATTTATATACAAGACCTTCAGTCTGGAAAGGTGACTCAACTCACCCGCAGTGATCAATATAGAAGTAATTTACAGTTTCTGGTTGATGGTAGGTTAAGTTATCGTAGTTACAACAAAATATTTGCCATAGATACAACCTCAGGCATAACAGAACAATTGGTCAGCTGGGAATTTAAAGAGGCTCCGAGTGCCAACGAAGCGGCTAAAGATTACATTGCTCAAGAGCAATTGAAGTTAATTGCGGTGCTAAATGATCGTCGAACACGTACTCAAGATAAGTTTGACTTCAACGCACAAATTTCAAAACAGAATCACACAACCACTCCCGAACCTTTTTATCTCCCTAAAGATCATAAAACCGCTTCGGCCAGTCTGTCTCCTAACGGCAGATACCTAATAGTAGCCATTGAAAAAGATACCCCAAGCAGAAGTAAAGGCGACATTATGCCTAATTACATCAAAGACAACGGGCGTATTAAGGCTGAGAAAGTGAGACGTCGGGTTGCGGACGCTAAGCCAGAAAGTCAATATCTGTGGCTACTCGATTTACAAAGCGGCGCGCAGAACAAACTTTCATATCAAAATTTACCCGGTTATAACGAAGACGTATTAGCTTCTGTTAAACAAGAAAATGCTGAAGCAAAAGGGGAGACCTATGAAAGCAACCGTCTGCCAAGGGATATCGCATTGTTGCAAGATTGGGATTGGGATCAAAGTGCGATACAGTGGCAAAGAAATGGCGAAAACGTCGCCATTATGTTGGAAGCCTGGGACAATAAAGATCGTTGGTTAGCCACAGTCGATTTCAACAATCACACTTTCGTTACCCAAGATAGACTGCATGACGATGCCTGGATTAATTATAACTTTAATAGTTTTGGTTGGTTAAATCAGTCTACAACCCTGTATTTTCTGTCTGAAAAAACTGGTTACTCTCACCTTTACTTGAAATCCTTAAATGCTGCAGCCAAACAACTTACCCGTGGTGAGTATGAGGTGGGTTCATTAACCTTAAGTACAAACGATGAGTATATTTACTTTAAAGCAAATAAAAAACATCCCGGTATTTATGAGATTTATCGCATTGATTTAAACAGTGGTGATATAGAAGCTTTAACCGATTTGAATGGCGTAACCGACTACGTACTTAATGATCAGCAAACTAGTTTATTGTTAACCCACTCAAAGTTAACCATGCCGCCAGAACTTTTTGTTAAATCAATTGGCACCGAAAGCTCAGCTGAGCAGGTTACATTCACCACCAGCGACGCATTTAAACAAATTAACTGGTCAATTCCAGAAATTGTGCCGATAAAATCTTCCCACGTAGCACAACCTATTTATGCCCGTTTATACGTGCCTGAAAATGTCGCAGAAGGTGATAAAAAGCGTGCAGTTATCTTTAATCACGGCGCAGGTTATTTACAAAACTCCCATTTGGGATGGTCTGCATATTTTCGTGAGTTTATGTTTCACAGTTTGCTGGTTCAACGAGGTTATGTGGTGCTAGATATGGATTATCGTGCTTCAGCAGGATATGGCAGGGATTGGCGTACGGCAATATACAGACACATGGGGAAACCTGAAATTGAAGATTTAGTGGATGGCGTTAATTGGATGGTAAATAACGTTAACGTGGATAGAAATAGGATAGGGACTTATGGCGGATCATACGGTGGTTTTATGACGTTTATGGCACTTTTCACTGAGCCAGATCTATTCCAAGCCGGTGCGGCATTGCGTCCTGTATCTGATTGGGCCCACTATAACCATCCGTACACCTCAAATATTCTTAATACCCCTGATGTAGATCCCATTGCCTATGAGCGCAGTTCTCCCATCTATTTTGCTGAAGGTCTTGAAAAGCCCTTGCTTATAAATGCTCCTATGGTGGATTCAAATGTGTTTTTTGTTGATACGGTACGTTTAGTTCAACGTTTGATTGAGTTAGAAAAACAGGACTTTGAAACCGCTATTTATCCAGTTGAATCCCATGGTTTTATTGAACCAAGTTCGTGGTTAGATGAATACCGCAGGATCTATAAATTATTTGAAGAAAACTTGTAAGCTTATCAATGCACTATTTGCCTCGGTGATCCTGAGGCAAATAGTTACCTTTGACTAAGTTCAGAACTATACAGCCTAGCCCAGCCACAGCACCATATAAATGGGCATCAACCGCCACATTTGCTGCAATCAGATCCTTAATCATTTGGTCTGCCCCATAAAGTTGTTCATAGCTCACTTTTAACCAAACCCCAAACATTAACAGCCAGCCAAACTTTACTTTGTTACGGATATCTAAATACGCTCCGTAAACAAAAATGCCATGTAAAGTTCCAGAAAGACCTGCATACCAAAGCAAATTGTTTGAAAACAGGTAAATACCAATAGTTACGCCTATACTTAGAAGCACAATGTTAATGAGATAGTTTTTTACATTGTAGTATTGACCATGGACTGCCCAAAGTAATGTGACGCCGGTTAAATTAAGCAGCAAATGGTTTGTATTGGTGTGCACAAAATTGGCGGTAAGAAATTGCCAAAGGTAACCTTTGGCAACTAAGTCTCGCTGGAAGGCGAAATATTCTGAGGCGGTAGGTTCAAATAACCACAACAAACAACAGATAAGCATAATTAAAATAGGCCCGGTTATTTGTTGTTGTTTTAACGGTAAATTTAACAAGTTGCCAACACAATATTTATAAAAAGTAATGAACACCTTAACTAAATCCATGATTTATCACAAGAATGCTTTAATAAACAGATTTTCGGTTGCATCCAATTCTAGGGATAGTTATCTTTCTAACATCCCTTAGCCGTTTAGTGAGTTAGTCTGTGAAGTTATTGTATAAAGTTGTGTTTGTCTTTTGTTTAATCTCGTTTAATCAAGTTAATGGGAAACAAACGACTAGGGAAGATCGCGAGCCAGAGGCCGCAACGGGCGTAAGTCAGAAAAAGGCACGGATTGCCCAAGAATACATGGTGGTATCTGCCAACCCATATGCATCTTGGGCGGGTAAAAATATTATTAATAATGGCGGCAGTGCCATTGACGCTGCCATTGCTGTTCAAGCCATGTTGACCTTAGTTGAGCCTCAATCTTCCGGTATTGGTGGCGGAAATTTCATTTTATATTGGGATAATAAGGCTAAAAAGTTACATACCTTTGACGGTCGTGAAACCGCTCCATCAAAAGCAAACGCCTATTTATTTGTACAAGACGGCAAACCGATGAAATGGCGAGATGCAGTGGTAGGAGGGCGTTCTGTTGGGGTTCCTGGGGCCTTAAAAGCGCTCGAAAAAGCCCATTCACAATTTGGCAAGCTACCCTGGAATGCGCTGTTTAAGGATACGATTAATACGGCTGAAAAAGGGTTTACTGTTTCCCCTCGTTTAGAAAAATTGCTTTCCTTAAAATTTCATCCTGGACTAGAGGCATTTTTGATCCCCAAGACCTATTTTTATCCTAATGGAATTGAGTTAAAACAGGGAACCAATAAAACGAATGTTAAACTCTCTAACGTATTCAAAAAGATTTCACAACAAGGCGCGGACTACCTTTATAAGGGAGAATTAGCAGATAAAATCGCTAAAACTGTGCAGTTTTCCACTATTAACCCTGGTGCGTTAAGCGTTGAAGATCTTGAAAATTATCAAGCTAAAGAGCGCGATCCAATTTGTGGTTGGTATCGTAAATACAAGGTTTGCGGTATGGCTCCTCCTAGTTCAGGTGGAATAAGTGTATTGCAAATACTTAAAATGCTTGAAGATTATGATATGGCTAAGATGGGACCGGATTCAGTAGAGTCTATTCATATTTTCACCCAAGCATCCAGACTCGCTTATGCTGATCGGGATAAATATATCGCTGACAGTGACTTTGTGCAGCTTCCTTTTGCCGCGTTAATCAATCAAACCTATCTTTCTGATCGTGCTGAGTTAATCCAAGCGGAAAAGGACATGGGTAAAGCCATGCCCGGAGAGCCCCATATTAATGCATCTTTGATTGGCATGGATACCTCCTTTGAATTACCCAATACCAGTCATGTTTCTATAGTTGATAAGGAAGGGAATGCACTAGCAATGACCACCAGTATCGAATTTGGTTTTGGCTCAGGATTAATGGTAGAAGGATTTTTGCTAAATAATCAATTAACCGACTTTTCATTGAACCCAAGTCCTAATGGTCAGCCAGCCCTTAATCGAGTCGAGCCAAACAAACGCCCACGCAGCGCCATGAGTCCAACGATGGTATTTGATGAAAATGGTCAGTTGCTATTAGTGGTGGGCTCGCCCGGCGGAAGTCGAATTGTCAGTTATGTCGCACAGACTATCGTAGGCGTAGTGGATTGGGGCTTAGATATTCAAGAAGCCATCAATTTACCCAAAGTGACCAATCGAAATGATTATACTGCCCTTGAAAAAGGGACGAGTGCTGAAAAATGGGCAGATCAACTAACTGCCATGGGTCATCAGGTGAAGGTTATCGATTTAAATAGTGGTCTGCATGGCATTCAATTTAAAAACGGCAAAATAATTGGTGGTGCGGATCCTAGAAGAGAAGGGGTTGCCGTTGGCGATTAGCGTCTCTGCTAGGCCTATTTGTTAATACTTGGGGTAATATTCCTCTTAAGTGAAAGCATATTAGAATTAATGAGCCAAGGTGATACCTTGGCCATCTAAGTATCATAAATTTTTACAAATCTTATGCTGATAATGATGCTTTAAAACAAGACTACTTGGGGCAATCGTTGTAGCCTAGAACCCAATTCTAACCTTAATCAATGTCGTATTTTTATTGTAAATTAGACATAAACCCATCAAACGGATTGATAATGAACTCAAAATTTAACCTGTTCGCTGTATTTACCATTAGTGTTTTTTTAACGGGCTGTATGAGTATGCCCATATCGACAATGTATAAAATGTCACAGTTTTCTCCTTTTGATATGGAGCCTAAGGATATTCGTATAGCCCTTCGAACTAATCAAAGTATTGAAGTGAAAAGTGGGGCCGCGCAAATATTCATGAGTTACAGTTCTGATGGAAATGAGCGTCTGCCTGCTTTTTACGAAGAGCATAAATTTAATGTGCAGATGCAAAAAATTCAAAATGCTGAAATGCCAGAGATTTTGTTAGATGATCTAGAAGATAATGAAGCCGTTACTATTCTTAAACTATCGGATAGCGACGCTCAAACAATGAAAAATTTATTGGCTAAAGCAAAAGAGTACAAAGCTCAAGAAGCTAGGGGGAAAGGCGAATTTGCTATCTCCACTGAAAATAATTGTTTTGGAAATTTAAATAACTTTACTTCTTTAGAAGTGGATGTCTTTTTACAAGCAGTGAAAGAAGATGGATACATGCTGTTTTTAGAAGATATTGACGTTATCGAAGAGGCTAACAATAACGATATTGACCTGCAGCAAACAAACCGCTGTGAAGTCGGTTAACTGCGCTATACCCTTGCAAGCACTTAAATTTTTATTTTAGGCTTTGCAGTTAGATCGCAACATGATGAATTATTTAGTGCTAGGAAATCTAAATTAGCAGTTTTTGATAGGGTGTTTCTGCTCAAAAGCTGTTAGATTGTCCGCCATTTAAAATGAGATAAAGGCGTAATATGTTTAAAGTAAACGAATACTTCGATGGTAAAGTTACCTCTATGGCGTTTCAAACCGCAACATTACCTGCAACTGTGGGTGTAATGGCACCAGGCGAATATGAATTTGGTACCAGTGAGTTTGAAACAATGACGGTGGTGAGTGGGGCGCTTACAGTGCTGTTGCCTGGTCAAACAGAATGGCAAACGTTTACCAACAGTCAGGTATTTACTATTGAAGCAAATGTTAAGTTTCAAGTTAAAGTAACTGTCGATACGGCCTATCTTTGCACTTACGGAAAATAGTCTCTTTGTCGGCAAAATTAACCTAAACCCTCACGGTTGTTTTTAAACGGCAACCGTCTCTCAACTGATTAAAGTGTGTTATGTCTTCAGCGAAATCCACCGTTAAAAAACTAGATGAAAATACTATTAAAGCACTGACCAAAGTGTGTGAGATAGGGAAACAAAAGGTTAAAGGGTTCGACTGGCTTACCCATAGCGCCGATTACAGTAACTTTCCATCTAGTTTAGTTATTACCTGTGTGTTTATTACTGAGCAGCAGATAAGCGATGCAAAAGAGCAGCAACAGGACGCTTACTTACGTAAATTAATTCATCAACATCTATTGAAAGTTGGAATTTTATTGAAAAATCCCAAACAGAATGTCTTTTTTGATAGTGAAGAAGCTTGCCAATTAAGTCATCAAGGAAATTGGGATAAACGTTTAACTTTACTCCACTAATATAAAATCTTAGTACTAGAGCCGTTAGTCAATGCTAGTGAGTTTTTGCTGGTCGGCAAAGTAAATAAACGCGTCTTGTAAATCCCGCATTATTGTTCTACCAGTAGATAGGGGAGGTATCTCATCTAAGGCAAAAAAGTCTGCTCCGCATGTCTCCATACCCGCCAAAGGTTTAACGGGTTCTATAGGGTCACATAAAAACAAAATTTTATAGAATTCTCGTATATCAGGATCATAATCCCCTGATGCTTTGTGACGTAAGGAAATTAAACGAGGGTGGCTAACCTGAACATTTGCTTCTTCTTCAATTTCTTTTTTAATATTTTCTACTGCCGTTAAACCCACATCGGCGTAACCACCAGGTAAAGTCCATTTCTTATCACTTTTCTCTTGTACCAAAAGGATTTTGTTGTCTTTTATGACTGCGCCACGGACTTCAACTTGTGGGGTGACATAACGGCGATGGAAAGGCGTGACTAAGTCGGAGATTTGGTTAACAGGGACAGAAGCTAAATCACTCATCATTTGTCGTGCTATTTGGGAGATTTCTTCAAATCTTTCCCTATCGAACTCTTCTGGCGAAAAAGCTAAACCGGATTCTGCAATAGCGTGAAGTCGTTTAACGTAGGAAAGCCAAATCGTCGAATTGACTAGATTAGACATATTAATATTCCGCTATAAATATTTATCTGGCTGAATTTTATCTACCAACCATTCTCCGTCTTTGCGGATCATTTCAATGACGCGAATATCTTCAACTCGTTCTTCATATAAGGTACCTGTAAAAAATAAAGTCACGACCGCAGTCTCTGCAAATTCACTTCGTCCAATACTATTTCCCGTATCAGGTTGGATGTCGACTTCATCATAGACGAGATCAAAAACGTGTCTCTGGACATTCCTGTTCGTACGGTAAGAGCGTAACAATCTAGCCATACGTTCGGTACTCATGGCGATTGCTTTATTTAAGTTCTTATCGTTATACACATGTTGAAAAAACTCAACGGCAGCATAATCTGGTGTATTGGTGTCCATCATGCCATATTTGCCAGCGCCTTTTTTATTCTCACTGTCGCAGGCTTGCAGGAATAAAACAAAAATACATAAAGAGAAGAATCGTAGGTAAGGGTGATTTATCATGATGAATTGTAAAGGTTAGATTGAAAACCCATACAGTCTGCGTTTTCTGGTATTAAAAGTAAAGAGCAGGCTGAATGCCTGCTCCTTTTTATCGTAGAAATGCGCTGCTTTTTATTGCACTTCTTCGTGGTCAGTGAATTCACCAGCAAACATAGCACTACTTAAGTAACGCTCTGTAGAACTTGGGAAAATAACCACTATCATTTTGTCTGCAAATTCGGGTTTTTCAGCAATACGTTTCGCTGCAACCATAGCTGCGCCCGTTGAAATACCAGCTAATATGCCTTCTTCTTTCAATAGACGATGAGCCATTTCTATTGCGTCATCATTTGATACTTGTTCCACCTGATCAACAATATCTAAATCTAAATTGCCAGGAATAAAACCTGCACCGATACCTTGTATTTTATGAGGACCTGGTGTGAGTTCTTGGCCGGCTTTTGCTTGAGTAATAACCGGTGAATCCGTTGGCTCTACTGCTACGGTGAGAATATCTTTACCCTTGGTATTTTTCAGGTATCGACTTACCCCCGTGATAGTGCCGCCAGTACCAACACCTGCAACGAAAACATCCACTTTTCCATCGGTATCTTTCCAGATTTCCGGACCGGTAGTTTTTTCGTGGATTTCAGGATTCGCGGGGTTGTCAAACTGTTGCAACAAAATATATTTACCCGGATCTGAGGCCACAATTTCTTGTGCTTTTGCAACTGCGCCCTTCATACCTTTAGGCGCTTCTGTTAGCACCACATTTGCACCTAAGGCTTTAAGCAGCTTACGGCGTTCTAAACTCATGCTGCTTGGCATCGTTAAGGTTAATTTATAACCTCTAGAGGCCGCCACAAACGCGAGTGCAATACCCGTATTACCACTGGTTGGTTCAACTAACTCTTTGTCTTTTGTTAAGATGCCACGTTTTTCAGCATCCCAAATCATATTTGCGCCAATACGGCACTTAACACTAAAGCTGGGGTTACGTGATTCCATCTTAGCAAAAACGTTGCCAGTGGAAACAACACGATTTAATTTAACTAATGGTGTATTGCCAATAGCCAGAGAATTATCATCATAAACTTGCATACTATATCCTTGCATAGGTTTAGGTAACTTTCAGTGATACCCTTTGATGTGTTTTTGTTATTTGAATAACTATATTAGGCTGTTAATGTTGTACATAACAAGCACTTGTTTTCATGAAAATAGCAAATTTTATAAGTTTGCTTAACGTTGTACTCTAGTATGATTGTGCTCAACGGTTATTTTTCAAAGTGCTTTTTGCTATATCTTAGTTTTATATTCACATTTTTTCATTATTGAGGTGATTGATGCCATTTAGTAGTACCGGAAATTATATTGCGAGTAAGGAACTGCAACTTGCAGTGAATGCTGCCATTACATTACAAAGACCTTTATTAATAAAAGGTGAGCCGGGCACGGGTAAGACCATGTTGGCAGAAGAGTTAGCGAATAGCCTGGGAACTGATTTAATCCAGTGGCATATCAAGTCGACCACAAAAGCTCAACAAGGATTGTACGAATACGATGCAGTATCTCGTTTACGAGACTCCCAACTGGGCGACGAAAAAGTTAAAGATATCAGCAATTACATTATTAAAGGTAAGCTTTGGCAAGCCTTTGATGCGCAAACGCCCCCGGTTTTATTAATTGATGAAATTGATAAGGCAGATATAGAATTCCCAAATGATCTGCTCTTAGAATTAGATAAAATGGAATTTTTTGTCTACGAAACTAAGCAAACTATAAAAGCAGAGAAGCGTCCAATCGTGATCATTACGTCGAATAATGAAAAAGAGCTGCCTGATGCATTTTTACGTCGTTGTTTTTTCCATTACATTCAGTTTCCCGATAAAGAACAAATGCAAGACATAGTTGACGTGCATTTTCCAAATTTGAAAAAAGAACTTCTTGCACAAGCTTTGGAAACCTTCTTTGATTTAAGAGAAATGCCAGGTTTGAAGAAAAAACCGTCAACTAGCGAACTAATTGATTGGTTAAAATTATTGGTCGCCGAAGACATTCCCCCCGAAGCTTTGCAAAATAAGGACGGCAAAAATAGTATTCCGCCATTGTACGGAGCGCTTATTAAAAACGAGCAAGATATTCATTTGTTCGAGAAATTGGCTTTTATGGCTAGACGCTAATGTTAGTCGATTTCTTCTTTAAAGTTCGAGAATACAAAGTTCCTGCAACAGTTAGAGAATTATTAGATCTGTTGAACGCATTGGAGCAGCAGGTTGTATTTGCCGATACTGAAGGCTTTTATTATTTATCGAGAATGTGCTTAGTCAAAGATGAAAGCCATTTTGATAAATTCGACAGAGCATTTGCAGATTATTTTGAGGGTGTTCAGTCTATTGATTTGTTCGGTAAAGATATCCCTGAAGAATGGTTGAAGAAACAATTAGAGAGACATTTTAGTGAAGCTGAAAAAGCCGAAATTGAGGCCATGGGTGGGTTAGACAAACTTATGGAAACCCTCAAGAAACGTTTAGAAGAGCAACAAAAACGTCATCAAGGGGGCAATAAATGGGTTGGTACAGGAGGCACCTCACCTTTTGGAGCGCACGGATATAACCCCGAAGGGATTAGTATTGGCAATAAAGGTAAAGGTCAATCTTCCGCTGTTAAGGTCTGGGAAAAAAGAGAATATAAGAATTTAGCCAGTGACGTTGAGCTTGGCACTCGCAATATCAAAGTCGCCTTGCGCAAGTTGCGTCAATTTGCCCGAACTGGAGCGAGTGAAGAATTAGATCTCCCCACAACCATTGGAAAAACCGCAAAAAATGCTGGATGGTTAGATATTCATATGGTGCCTGAACGCCATAACGCCATAAAAGTGTTGATGTTTTTCGATGTAGGTGGTTCTATGGATGAACACATTAAGTCTTGTGAGGAATTGTTTTCAGCTGTGCATTCCGAATTCAAGCACCTTGAATATTTCTACTTTCATAATTGTGTATATGAAGGGGTTTGGAAAGACAATAAACGCCGAAGTAATGAAGTCATTTCTATCTTTGATATCATTCATAAATATGGCGGTGATTATAAATTAATATTTGTAGGCGATGCGACTATGGGCCCCTATGAAATTACCTATCCCGGTGGCAGTGTCGAGTATTGGAATGAAGAACCCGGGTCTGTGTGGTTAAAACGATTAACCGATCACTTTCCCCATGCCATTTGGTTAAATCCACAAATGGAAAAGCATTGGCAATATTATGCTTCAATTCAAATACTACAAGATCTTATGCAAGGAAAAATGTTTCCATTAACGATAGAAGGACTCAGTGAGGGCATCAAAGCGCTCACCAAAAGGTAAGTAGAAAAGGTAAGCATATGGACGCCAAGGATACGTTGACAGAACAATCCGAACACCACACTTCTAAACATCAGCAACGGCAAGAAACGAGGGATGTAGTTACCCCATACGCATTTGAGGTGGCACCCGACTTGTTCGGTACACCTTTGGCCACTCCTTTTCGTCGCGGATCAGCGCTGTCTGTCGATTTAATCTTGGTGGCAATACTCTCTAGTGTTACTGGTAATGCACTGGCAATAATAGTGGCGATTCTACTGTGGGTAACCAGTCGAAGATTAAAACGTGAAAAACGACTGCCATGGGTTATTAATTTGGTGCGCATAACGGCGGGGATTTTAGTCATTGGTGGTATATTTGGTTTATTTCGTAACGACCCACCAACTTGGATGACAGAGCAAGAGCAGCCAAGTGTGAGCTCGCGAGATGTGGTTGATGCGGTGATGTATACTGCTGCCTATGCAGCCTTAGTCAGTACAATTGATGAACAAATTGAACGAAAAGACTGTGCTGATTGGCAAGATTGTTGGAACGAAATAGGTAATAATTTGGTGGAAGATTTAGTTGAATTGGCCATCCCCAAACCTAAGAAAGTCGAAATGTTAGATGAATTTTTGCTGCAAAGTCAGCCTGGTTTAGATGATATTCAGTATCAAGAATTAAAAACAAAATTACATGCAAAATTCGAGTTACTGCAATCTGAAATTGATCAACACGAGGCAGATGAAAAGGCCATTGTTGCTGCCACGCCAAAACTCAAATCGTTTCAGGATTACAGCATTGTCAGATTTTTTAATGATGTCGCTAAAGATTTAGGTTTAGGGTTTGGTTGGGCGGCAGTCTATTTTACTGGAACCATGGTGCTATTTCGTGGGCAAACCATGGGTAAAAAAGTATTTGGTATAAAAGTGATTAAACTCGACGGTAGTAGTTTAAATGTGTGGGAATCCTTTGGTCGTTATGGGGGATATGGCGCTGGTTTTGCCACCGGATTATTGGGATTTTTACAAATTTATTGGGATCCTAACCGACAGGCGATACAAGACAAGATCTCCGAAACCTTGGTGATTAGATTAAAAGCAAAACAATAAGCGACGTTGAATGGCAAATGCATTTTCTAGCATTCTGAATATTTGGTATCCAAAAAAAGACGAATGTAAATGGGTCTTAGCCACCATTTTTGAGACTCAAGGATCGTCGTATCGTAAGCCTGGCGCGCACATGTTAATCAATGACGTTGGTCAATATTTTGGGCTGCTTAGTGGCGGTTGTCTGGAGTCCGATATAATGCTCCAAGCCCGCAGATGTTGGGATAACGACCAAGGTCGTATTGTTGAATACGATATGACCGAAGAACAGGATTTAGCTTGGCAACTAGGTATAGGCTGCGGAGGTTTGGTTAGAATTTTACTGCAACCAATCAGTGAAGATAATCATTATTTGCAATTGCACAAAGTCTATCATCGTTTGTCAGACAATGGCTTTTGCCTATATTCCCAGGAAATATCCATTGGTCTACCGAATGTTGAGTACACAGAATTACCTCGCACTGCGCAAGCTAGTGTGGAGAAGGTTGAAAAAAATGGCAGGCTATTGTTACAACAAATCCTAAGACCGCCTATCAATTTATGTATTGTCGGTGCCGGAGTTGATGCCCGTCCCGTTGTTGATATAGCAGCCAAATTAGGCTGGCGTGTTAGGTTAATCGATCCCAGAGCTAGCCATGGAAGAAGTCATTACTTCCCCAGTGCATTTGCGATAATTAAACAACCAATGGCAACGCTAATCGAAAATGCCAATGAAGCAAGTTGGTTGGCGCAAACTGATGCTATCATCATTATGAGCCACAATATTAGTATTGATGCTCAGGCTTTAATATTGTCGTCAAAAAGTTCTGCTAAATATGTTGGTATGTTGGGACCTATTCATCGTACCGAACGGGTATTTGAACAAGCTGGGTTAAAGCGGGAGGAATTTGAGCTTCCGTTTGCGAACCCTATCGGATTGCGCTTAGGTGGAGAATTGCCAGAATCCATCGCCTTGTCTATGATTTCTGAAGTACACAGTTTTATGGCTCAACAAGATGCAAAGTCAATAAGCGGTATTGTGTGAATATTGTCAGTTTAATACTTGCTGCTGGTGAAGCTAAACGTTTTGGTAGCCTAAAACAATTAGCGGTCATTAACGGTCAATCAATGTTGAATACGGCGATAACACAACACAGACTCGCTGGAATAGATAAAATAGTGGTTGTATTAGGTGCCAAAGCGAATCGAATACAACAACAAATTGATCCCTTGGTTGATGTTGTCTTAGCTCCAAATTGGCAATTGGGCATGGGGGAGAGTATTCGAGTTGGTGTGGATTTTATTAAACATCAAAGATATCCAAAGACGAGTAATATCTTAATTGGCTTAGGCGACCAAGTCGCAGTGAAATCAGCGCAGATTTTGAAATTGTGTAATGCGGTGAAATCTAACTCGACATCCATTGTCGCCGCAGACTATGGGGATAATATAGGTGTTCCAGCTTGTTTTCCTGCCCATACTTTCAATGATTTGCTAAATTTAAATAGTACAAATGCTAATTTACAAAAAGGCGCAAAGACGATTCTAAGTGCTAATAGACAAAATGTTGTCACGGTTAACATGCCTGAAGCACAACTTGATATAGATACGACTGAGGACTTGCGTCGCTGGTGCAACCTTTCCTCGCAATAACTTAGGAGCAATAACGTGATTAATTTCAGTGTAAACGGTAAGCAGCAACAAGTGGATGTTGATCCGAATATGCCTCTTTTATGGGTGCTTAGAGATTCTTTGGGGTTAACGGGAAGTAAGTTTGGGTGCGGTATGGCTCAATGCGGCGCTTGCACTGTACACATTGACGGTCAACCCGTACGTTCCTGCGTTATGCCTATATCAGCTGTTGCAGGTAAGCAAGTTACTACCATCGAAGGATTATCCAATACCGGAGATCACCCAGTACAAAAAGCCTGGATTGAACACAATGTTCCCCAATGTGGTTATTGTCAATCGGGGCAAATAATGAGTGCAGTTGCATTGTTATCCCAAAACGAAGCGCCTAGTGATGAGGATATCGATAATTACATGCAGGGAAATATATGCCGTTGCGGAACTTACCCGCGAATTAAAGCGGCGATTAAAAGTGTCGCAAAAGGAGCAGATCTTGCTAAAAATGTAGGAGATGACGCATGAGCCATAAAATAGAAAATGTCAGCCGTCGACAGTTTTTAAAAGTGTCAGGGGTGGGGGCAAGTAGTTTTGTCTTGGCGAGTAGTTTAGGCTCTTTTGCTCCGGTTTGGGCGCAACAAAATCAAAATGATGTAGAGCTTAATCTTTTTGTTAGTATACATGCTGACAATAAAGTGGACATCATATGCCACCGCAGTGAAATGGGGCAGGGAGTGCGTACTTCGATTCCCCAAGTTGTGGCGGAAGAATTATGTGCAAAATGGGATCTCGTCTCTGTAGTACAAGGTCAAGCCAACAAGGAATACGGTAGTCAAAATACCGATGGTTCACGCTCTATTCGTCGATTCTATACAACATTGAGGCAAATGGGAGCCTCTGCTCGAGCCATGCTTGAACAAGCGGCAGCAGATTTATGGAAAGTCGACGTCAATAGCGTGTACGCCGAACAAAGTTATGTGCATCATAAAGACTCAAACCGTAAAGTGAGTTTTGGATACATCGCTGAAGCCGCCGGCAAGCTATCTCCCCCTAATCCTGACTCCTTAACTTTCAAATCTAAAAAAGACTTTAAACTCATTGGTAAACCCGTTACAGGGATAGATTCAACCGAAATAGTCAGTGGTCAGGCTGAATTTGGACAAGACATTCGTTTGCAATCAATGGTGTATGCCAGTATTGAACGAGCGAAAGTGTTAGGGGCGAAAGTAACCTCTTATGATGCTGATGCGGCCAAGTCCGTAAAAGGGGTTATTGATACCTTTAAAATGCCTGAACAGCCAATGCCAGTTGTGTTTCATCCCATGAATGGTGTGGCTGTGATTGCCAATAATACTTGGTCAGCGTTACAAGGCCGAAAAGCGCTCAATATTGATTGGGAGCTAGGTGACAATAGTCAACACAATACTCAGGAATATATCGCTGATCTAAAAGCCAATATAGTGAATAAAGGTAACCCCATCCGCGTGGAAGGAGACGTTTACTCCGACTTGGTTCAGGCTACGGATACTCACAGTGCTACTTACAGTGTGCCTTACCTTTCCCAGGCGCCCATGGAGCCCTCAGCCGCTACTGCTGTGGTCAAAGATGGTAAGTGTGAAATTTGGGCGTGTACACAATCTCCCCAGGTGACTCAGCAAAATGTTGCCCAAGCCCTTGGTATCGAGCCTGAAAATGTCACTGTCAACGTGACGTTTTTAGGAGGGGCATTTGGTAGAAAAGCAAAACCTGATTTTTCCATAGAAGCGGCTTTGTTAGCAAAGCAACTCAAGCGACCTGTAAAAGTTGTTTGGAGTCGTGAAGATGACATTCAACAGGGCTTTTATCACGCAGTCAGCGTACTACATGTCGCTGCCGCGATGGATGCCAAAAAACAGGTAACCTCTTGGCTGCAACGCACTGCTTTCCCGAGCATAAGCTGGACATTTACTGGCACTGTGGATGAACCCCAAACGGGCGAACTTTCCCTTGGATTTGGTGATGTGCCATTTAATATCCAAAATTTATCTTGTGAAACCCATAAGGCAACTGGCCATATTCGAATCGGGTGGATGCGTTCAGTAAGTAATATTCAACACAGTTTTGCCATAGGCTCTTTTGTCGATGAATTAGCGAGCAAGGCCGGTATATCGACCCATAAAATGTGGCATCAGTTGTTGGGTGAAGATCGCTTGCTTAATCCAAAAACGGATGATTTTGATTATCAAAACTACGGTGAACCCCTGGAAGTGTTTCCCGTGGATATTAAGCGTATCAAAAAGGCACTGGATTTAGTTGTTGAAAAATCTGGTGCAAATCAGCCTACTCAAGAAAATGAAGGATGGGGGATTTGTGTCCACCGTAGTTTTGTCAGTTATTGCGCGGTAGCGACAAAAGTGAAAGTAGTGGATAACAAAGTAACGGTTTTAGAAGTTCACTCGGCTATCGACGCTGGTACTGTTGTCAACCCAGATCGTGTTCGTTCCCAACAGGAAGGCTCAATGATCTTCGGCTTATCTTTAGCCCTGTTAGGCGAGATTTCGGTAAAAGATGGTGCGGTCGAACAATCAAACTTCCATGACTATCAAGTGTTGCGGATGCACCAGTGCCCTAAAATAGAAACCTATATTATTGAATCAGACGCTCCTCCAGGTGGGGTAGGTGAACCAGGTACTCCACCAGTTGCGCCAAGTTTGGCCAATGCTATATACCATGCCAGCGGAAAACGTATTCGAGACTTACCCATTAAAAATCATATGGCGGTGTAAAAACACATTTAGTGTTTTAAACGTCTGGTTTAGGGCGAGTATAACGTAAGTGATTGTCAAATATCATCGACAATCACTCACTCTGTTGTCCTACTTAAATAGTCATTTAAAATGAAACCTCCATTTCAATTTACATATACCTGAGTTAAACATGACAAGGCTATATCCAGAATACGATAAATGTTAAGGTGTTGAGTGAATCATTTGATTATTACCTTGCTGCCCAGCAGGAAAATTTAACACCTGTCGAAGGAAGTGTTGACGAATGTTGATTTCTCACCAATATAATTTCATTTTTATTCATATTTATAAAACCGCTGGTACGTCAATTATGAACGAGTTCGTACCTCATTCTCGACTCATTGATCGGTTGGCTTATCAAAATACCTTATCCAGACTGATATTTGGCCAGATTAACAATCTAATGGGGTGGAGCGATGATGGTATGAAGCAGTTTACCGGTCATCACAAGCACGCTAAAGCCCATGAAGTTGAAGATAAAATGGGAACTAAGGCATTTTCCTCATATTATAAATTCTCGTTTGTGAGGAATCCTTTTGATCTTATTGTCAGCAAGTACTTTTATATTTTGCAATCTAAAAAGCATGTTTCACACAAAAAGGTGTTGAATATGAGCTTTCTCGATTTTTTAAAATGGCACTTATCCAAAAAGCCGCCTCTTCAAATCGATTTTCTAATGAATCAACATAGAGATAGAAAGCTAGTTGACTATATTGGTCGGTTTGAAAACCTTACTGAAGATACTAGCAAGATTAAGAAAAACCTTGGCTTGGAGGTTTCAAACGGGATAGAACATAGAAACCCTTCATTGAATCGTAAAAGTAAAAATTATCAGGACTACTATGATGATGAAAGTAAATCCCTTGTATTAAATTACTTTCAATTGGATTTAGAATTGTTAGGTTATAATTATGATGGCGCCCAAGGCGATATGAAATTGATTACTCAATACTAAATACAGGTATGCAGTTAGAAAAACGATAGGGAGAACTTGCCTATAGAAAAGCAAATAAATGTCCAAAGAGATGTATTAACTGCACTCAGTCTCTTTTATTTGTTAACAATGACCTTATAACTTAACAATGACAGTCAAGCCATCTTTTAAATCAAGTATCATTGTAATCAGTTTTTTCATTGGCTTTTTATGGTGCATCAAATCATTTGAGTTACTATTTCATGTTGATCTTGGGTGGTTAGGAGTATATCCACACAGTATTCGAGGTTTATTGGGAATATTAACCGCTCCCTTAATTCATGGCTCAGTAGAACACCTTTTTAATAATACCTTGTCTTTATTGATCCTTGGCGTTTTTATCGTTTATGGATACCCGCGATCACGATGGCGAGTCATACTCTTTGTTTGGATTTGTTCAGGTATAGGCGTTTGGCTATTTGCTAGAGATGCTTACCATCTTGGCGCCAGTGGCTTAACCCACGGCTTGTTTTTCTTTTTGTTCGTTGTAAGCTTATTTCGGCGTGATAAAAGTTCCATCGCGATCATGATGGCTGCATTTTTTTTGTATGGTGGCATGACCATGACAATTTTCCCACGACAAGAAAGTATATCTTTTGAATACCATCTATTTGGCGCTATATCTGGCACTATTGCAGCGCTTTTATGGCATAAAGTCGACCCTAAAGCGGCAATAAAACGTTATGAATGGGAAGAGCCAGAATCTCCTGACGACCCTTTTATTGGTGAGCAGTGGTTATATTCCAATGAATCTAATCTAAATCCCACTGAAAATGGCTCTGAATTAAATAACAGCGACGATAATAGTAAAGTCGATAGCCAACAAATAACAATATTACCGACTCGAAAGGAGAAAGACTGAATGTCTGAGCACAATAAGATGCAAGTGTTATTAAGAGTTCGTTATGCTGAATGTGACGCGCAACAAGTGGTATTTAATAGTCGGTATGCGGAATATGTAGACTTAGCTGCCACTGAATTTATGCGAGCTGTGTTGGGCGGTTTTGATAAGTTGCTGGAACAGGGGTTAGATAACCAAGTAGTTAATCTCAATATTAGTTGGCAAGGCCCAGCAAAATTTGATGATGTAATTAGCATGGACGTATTTGTTTCAAAAGTTGGTACTTCTTCATTTACCTTGGATGTAGAGATGTTTCATCAAACCACTAAACAAGCCATATGCACTGCACAGGTAATTTATGTCATGGTGGACGCCAAGACATTTAAAAAGGTTGAAATAAACCAAAAGTTGAAACATATATTACTAGCGGGCGCTCCTGACGCTAGCGTTAATCTTGCTGGTACTTTTGCCCCTTGAGTGGTGGTAGTGTAATCCCCCCAGAAAGTCGGAGCAGTTTTAAGTAGAAATTCCCGTTAAACTAAAACGAAGGAGTTTTCTATGCGTAAATCGAGATATACCGACAGTCAGATCCTGGCGATCATAAAACAGA
>NZ_BAAGTF010000009.1:0-40791 GCF_054782055.1 Aliiglaciecola aliphaticivorans | reverse complement strand
AGGAAATAACTAGGCCTATTGTTGAAAATGAAGTCTAAAATGAAAGGTAACCCAGCTCCACAAGCCATTAACTGCGAGGGTTGTGGCGATTTATGTTACTTTAGAGGGGAAAATCCCTAGAACCCCCTTTTCTTTTTTTCTTGAAAGTAAAACAGCATAAAATGCGATTGCAACAAACAAGCTCAACAACACGCCCAACACCGTTAATACTTTAATCATACGATAATGTTTCGTCGCTAAAAAACTGTTACTGGGAGCAATATAAACCTGCCAATCTTGGTTTTGTAATTTGAAGGTTGCCGTTTTACTCCAAGGGTTATCCTTCAAATTTGCTTCATATTTTTCAGGAAAAATATACTCTCCGTTCACGGATATCAAAATTTGATGCTCAAATAGCAAATAAGATGGCAAAACTTCTTCAAAATAATGTTTAAAAAGAATCACACTACCAATAAACCCCTCTAACTCTTTAGTCTCAGAGTCTGTGGCCTCATTTTTTTTATATACGGGAACGTATATGCCAAAGCCTGTTTTTCCATCTTCTGAGGTGATGGGGATAGTGATCATTGCAGTGCCATTATTCTTCGCCTCCATAGCGGCATGAAAGGAGTCTGGAATAGAATTTAAGTCAATATTTAATGCAGTTTCATTGCCTCTTAAAGGAATGATTTTTCTCACGTGAAATGAACTATCAATCCACCCAATACCGTGATAACCCCTTTGTGTGTCGTATAAGGTTTTACCAAGCAAGTTCCAATCCTGAACAGTGAGCTTGCTGGAAATGTTGGATAGCTGTGCAAACTCAGTCAAAGTTAACATTCGTTTGTGTAAATCGTCTTCGAGTAAAAGTTGTATTTTGTTTGAGGTATTTTGCGTGACGGTGTCGATATAATGTCGTTCTTCAGATTCAATATATAAAACTAATAACGCCATTAAAATTGATGTGATAACTCCAGCTACGACAGAATAGACTAAAATAGCGATTTGAGGAGGAAAGTTGAATCGCCACTTGTTGATGTCCAGTTTCTTTACCATTTAATTTCTAGCCTATAAATAGATAAGTAAAAAAGTGAATTTATCCATACAACACTATTCACACGTAGAACACTTTAAAGCAAGTTTGTAGATGGGCATTAAGGTTAAATTAACCACCAATAAAATGGAATTATTTTACCGACACTAGAAAACGGTATAAAGACTCAATTAAAATTTTTTAAGCAACCATCATTTTATTGTGTGGCTGACTGCTGTATACAATCGTAAGAATACGATTTTTTTTAAGAAATGTTTTTTATCGCGTTACTACTAGGTACTTTTAAACCTAATTCGTGTAAATAACTTAATGCATCATCCATGTTATCGAATCGTTGGGGTTTAAATGAAAAATCGGAGAAAAACGACATCAACTCTTCACCTTGAGTTGACGATTCTGTGATCCAACTTTCGCCAATTTGATTTCTGCGTTTTAACATTATTTTACTTTTGAACGGAGAGTCAAACACTTCCATTGGCATTATCCACTGTGTCATATCAACACAGACGCCCCAATGACGACTCCTCCTCTTTCCTATTAAAACCGACAATTCACTTATATAGGCGAGATCTGCTTGAATCGTCCAGACACCTTTCAAAACGATATATAAAATATCATCAATTGGAGTGATTTTAAAAAAGGCCGGAGTATCACTCATTCATTATCCCAAAATAGCAATCCATTATTTTCAGTTCTTTTCCAAAGTAGAAACATAGTTTAACTGAATATTAACCAAAATAAATGTAAGTAATTGAAGTTTTACTAAAACTCCTCCATAAACATAGGATTTCCCCCCTAACAAATTTGTGCTCTAATAATACAAATTGGACGTGTTGATAGCACTCCTCGGTACAATTCTAAATTAGAATAATAAATCTATTTATCCAGACACAATCTCTAAGTATATTACTGAATCAAATCAATTTTTATCAAAATGACATTGGAGTATTATGGAATTCGCTTTTATCCTAGTAGCATTTTTATGCGGTTTAACCATGAAAATCATAGGGTTACCTCCACTAATTGGTTTTTTGATTGCCGGGTTTAGTTTAAATTTCATGGGTTATGAGCCCAATGCATCTTTAGATACTCTTGCCAGTCTTGGCATTACGTTAATGCTGTTTACCATTGGCCTTAAACTCAACATTAGAGATTTAATTAAATCTGAAGTGTGGGCTGGGAGCAGCTTACATATGTTACTTTGGGTACTTATTGTTGCCTCTTGCTTTGTTTTTCTAACGGCTCTTGGTGTTGGTTATTTTGCAGATATTAATATTGTTACCGGGGCTTTAATTGCTTTTTCCTTAAGCTTTAGCAGTACGGTATGTATAGTGAAAATACTTGAGGAAAGCGGTGAAATTCGCACTAGACATGGAAAAGTTGCCATTGGTATCTTAGTCATGCAAGATATTTTCGCAGTAGTATTTTTAGTCATTGCTACCGGCAAAATTCCTTCTATATGGGCAGTATTGCTATTATTGCTGTTGCTGGCGAAACCAATTTGGTCGTTGTTGTTAGACAAAGCTGGCCATGGCGAGTTGCTTCCATTAATGGGATTTCTCATCGCTATTGGGGGCTATGAGTTATTTGAATTGGTCGGCCTTAAAGGAGACTTAGGCGCGCTTATCCTCGGTATGTTACTCGCTAATCAAAGCAAAGCCTCAGAATTATCTAAATCACTGATGAGTTTCAAAGATCTATTTCTTATTGGATTTTTTCTATCCATCGGATTCACCGCTCTTCCCACCTTTGAAATGCTAGCTACCGCATTATTGCTCTGTTGTCTTATCCCCCTTAAATTCGGTTTATTTTTCAGCATATTTACCCGACTGCGCTTGCGTGCCAGAACCTCATATTTAGCCAGTTTAGTGCTGGGGAATTATAGTGAATTTGGACTCATTGTGGTGGCTTTGTTAGTTAATGAAAACTTAGTAGAAAAACATTGGTTGGTGGTCCTGGCATTAGCGGTGTCCATATCATTTTTGTTTACCGGTTTTGGGTACCGTTCTTCCCATCAACAATATAATCGAATAAAACACAAACTAAAAAACTACGAACATCCCCAACGTCTAAAAGAGGATATCTATAATTTACCCAATAATGCGCGTGTGCTAATTATTGGTATGGGCCGAGTAGGTAAAGGCGCGTATAAAGCCCTCGAAAGTGTTATGAAAGAACAGGTTTGGGGTATGGATGCCGATCCGAACCGCATTCGCAAAATGCAAAAGCTAGATATGCAGGTGTTCGTTGGTGACGGTGAAGACGTCGACTTTTGGGAAAATTTCGATTTGCGACAAACAGATATCGTGATGCTCGCAGTCCCTTCTGTTGAAGATATTAGTAATATCACTCAACAATTAAGAAACGCGAATTACCAAGGTACCGTTGCCTCAATTGCCCGTTATGAAGATGAAATAGAACTACTGCAAAAAGCAGGGGCTGACAAAGTATTCAACTTTTTCACTGAGGCAGGAAGTGGCTTTGCTGAGGAAAGCCTGCAAATGTTATCCCTTTCAAATAAATAATGAGTATCGGCAAGTAATAACAGAATCAAAAATGATAACTATTACCATTGACTATCCGTTTGTTTTTAAAGGAAAAACTTACAAACCATCATTCAATAGTCTATACTTGCCCTATTGTGTTCTGGGAGAATTTTAAGATGAAAGGTCAAGCAAATATAATAGCTGCTTTAAATGAGGTATTAACCACAGAATTAACCTCTATAAATCAGTACTTTTTACACGCAAGAATGTATAAAAATTGGGGCTTAGAAAAACTCAATTCAGTTTGTTACAAAAAATCCATCAAAGATATGAAACAAGCAGATGAACTAATTGAGCGTATTTTGTTCCTTGAAGGTCTACCTAATCTTCAAATGCTTGGAAAATTGTACATTGGCGAAGAAACCGTTGAGATGTTGCAGTGTGATAGTAAATTCCAATTAGAGCAAATTCCAAAACTTAAAAGTGTCATTGCCCTTTGCGAGTCTGAACAAGATTACGTATCGCGTGATTTATTGGAAGAAATATTGGAATACGAAGAAGAACATTTGGATTGGTTAGAAACTCAAGAGTATCAAGTTTCAGCATTGGGATTAGAAAATTACTTGCAAACGCAAGTCGGTTCGGGAGACTAAAAAATGAAAGGTAGTCAAGTAATAATAGACGCCTTAAACGGCTTATTGGCGTATGAATTAGCGGCAATGGATCAGTATTTCATTCACTCTCAAATGTATGATGATTGGGGTTTGAGCAAGCTTCACGAACGAATCGCCCATGAATTCGATGATGAAAAAGGTCACGCGACTAAGTTAATCGAACGTATGCTTTTTTTAGAAGGCACGCCAGATATGACAGTTCGTTCTGGCTTCAAAGTCGGTGCTGATGTACTCGAAATGTTGGAAAGTGATCTACGGGTTGAATATACCGTAACGGAAGAGTTGAAAAAAACCATCGCTCTTTGTGAAACGGAAAAAGACTACGTCACTAGAGATATGTTAATGATCCTTCTCGAAGACACAGAAATGGATCACGCCCATTGGTTAGAGCAACAAATAGGGTTAATTAAACGTCTTGGCCTACCTAATTACTTACAATCTCAGATGTAGGTTGCATTAAACTAAACTTGAGTCTGGAAGAATACAAAAACAGAATGCAGTTTACCGCTTTGTATATCTTCCAACTCAATAGTTAATTTCCATCTCATATTAGGTTCACTGCAAGCACCAATAAATAATTCGGCATCAACTAATACTTGATTGTTTTGTTTATCTATTCTGCTCGCTCCTATGTACAAAGGTGTTTTGCCCATATACATATTCGTGCCTTCTAACCATCCGCTCCTAAGCACATATTGCGTATCGTAACTCAATTCAATATTGAGCATGGTTTCAATCTCTATTGGATATTCAGAAAAGTTTATCCGTATAACAGAATCATCTATTCCAATTACGCAGGATTCTGATTCTAAATAACAAAGATTTTTAGTTAAAATTGACTCATTTTCATTATTTAGGGAATAAACAACGGAAAGAATCAGAATTACAACTATAATAGGAAAGACACGTTTAATCAGAGTTTTATACCTATGAAATATATAATAGTAGTGAATATTTGAAAGTTAGTTTGAATGATCACCACTATAAAAACAAGAAATGCCGAAAATCTGTTGATTGAGATCAACCTTATTGCGTTTATGCTATCTTTTTGAATACAAAAACTTTATGATCCTGTCTTCAAAATCTAAGTTTTGAAAATGAATTCATACACTTAGGTTAATGAAATGTAAAAACCGTGACAATAGCGTCACATACACATAACAAATCAAAAATAATCCGTTATTTTTGTCATAAATAATGATGTGGAAGATCCATTGATATGAGCGTAGCCAGCCAAGTACATCCGGAATACAACTATAAGGTCGTTAGGCAGTTTGCCATAATGACTGTCGTATGGGGAATTATTGGAATGGCGGTAGGTGTGTTTATAGCAGCACAACTTTACTGGCCAGCCTTAAATTTTGACATTCCTTACCTTACCTTTTCACGATTGCGTCCTTTACATACCAATGCAGTTATTTTTGCATTCGGTGGATGTGCTCTGTTTGCAACCTCTTATTACGTTGTGCAGAGAACTTCTCAAGTTAGGATTTTTAGTGATAAGTTGGCCTCATTTACGTTTTGGGGATGGCAAGCGGTTATCGTTTCAGCTGCAATCACCCTACCTTTAGGCTTAACATCGACTAAAGAATACGCGGAATTAGAGTGGCCCATAGATATTTTGATCACTTTGGTATGGGTGGCATACATTATCAACTTCTTCGGCACTATTGTTGTGAGAAAAGTTTCTCACATATATGTTGCTAACTGGTTCTTCGGTGCATTCATGCTGACTGTTGCTGTATTGCATATTGGTAATAGTATGGCAATCCCTGTTTCTCTGTTTAAATCCTATTCGATTTATGCCGGTGCAGTAGATGCAATGATGCAGTGGTGGTATGGCCATAACGCTGTAGGATTCTTCTTAACCGCAGGCTTCTTAGGTATGATGTATTACTTCGTACCAAAACAAGCAGGCAGACCGGTTTATTCTTACCGTTTGTCAGTTGTTCACTTCTGGGCACTAACTTCTCTTTATATTTGGGCAGGTCCTCACCACTTGCATTACACAGCGTTGCCTGATTGGACCCAATCTCTCGGTATGGTCATGTCAATCATCTTATTCGTTCCTTCTTGGGGAGGCATGATTAACGGTATAATGACCTTGTCTGGCGCATGGCATAAATTGCGTACTGACCCTATTTTACGATTCCTAATTGTTTCCCTTTCGTTTTATGGCATGTCGACCTTCGAAGGCCCGATGATGGCAATTAAAACCGTTAATGCCCTATCTCACTATACAGATTGGACAATCGGACATGTTCACTCTGGTGCTTTAGGTTGGGTAGCCATGGTGTCTATTGGTTCTATTTATCACCTTATACCAGTGCTGTTCAATAAACCTGCTATGTATAGCATTAAATGGATTAATGTACATTTTTGGTTAGCCACAATTGGTGTGGTGTTGTACATAGTCGCAATGTGGATGTCAGGTGTATTACAAGGTTTAATGTGGCGTGCAGTTAACCCAGACGGCACTCTTACCTATAGTTTTGTAGAGTCTTTGCAAGCGTCTAAGCCTTTCTATTTTGTTCGCTTTATTGGTGGCGCATTCGTTGTTGCTGGTATGTTATTGATGGCATACAACGTTTATAAAACCGTTCGTACACCTAATGAAGAGTTTTCCAAAGATCCTGAAAACTCACCTCAACCTCAAGCAGCATAAGGAGATTTGAGATGAAAAACGTTCACGAGCTGGTTGAGAAGAATATTGGTTTGATGGCGATATTTATACTAATCGCCATTAGTTTCGGTGCCATGGTAGAAATCACACCGCTAATGTTCCAACAACAAACAATGGAAAAAGTAGAAGGTCTTAAACCTTACACCGCTTTACAGATGGAAGGCCGAGATATTTACATTCGCGAAGGTTGTGTTGGTTGTCATAGCCAAATGATCCGTCCTTTTAGAGCAGAAACTGAGCGCTATGGTCACTACTCTGTGGCAGGTGAATCCGTTTGGGAACATCCATTTTTATGGGGTTCAAAACGAACAGGGCCTGACCTGGCACGTGTAGGTGGTCGTTACAGCGATGATTGGCACCGCGTTCATTTGCTAAACCCGAGAAACGTAGTACCTGAGTCAAATATGCCAGGTTTCCCTTGGTTAGCTGAAAACACCCTTGACGGTGAGTTGATTGAGAAAAAGCTACGCGTTTTTAAAGACTTTGGCGTACCTTACACTGAAGAAGAGATTGCTGGTGCGAAAGAAGCAGTACAAGGTAAAACTGAGATGGAGGCATTAATCGCCTATTTACAATCTCTAGGAACGGCACTGAAATAGTATGGATTACGGTGCAGCGGGTAGCATATTTACAGTTGTGGTCTTTATTTGCTTTATCGGCATAGTGATTTGGGCTTTCAGTAGCCGCGCTAAAAAAAGGTTCGATGAAGCAGAAAATTTGGTTTTTGATGATGAACCAACACAACAAACAGAAAAAAAAGAGCGGGAGTCTTCGATAAATGAGTAGCTTTTGGAGTATTTGGGTCTCAGTAATCTCATTGGGAACAATTCTAGGGTGTTACCTGATTTTACGTTGGTGTCTGTTAAACAAAACAGGCGTTGCTGAAGGTGACGATATGCATCATTCGTTTGATGGCATTATCGAAATCAATAACCCTCTACCTAAATGGTGGACAATCATGTTCTATATGACCATGATTTGGGGTATTTTATATTTATTACTTTATCCTGGATTAGGTAATTGGAAAGGTTTGTTAGGTTGGAAAAGTTCTAACCAAGATATTCAGACCCTGCAGGAATCTAAAGATGCCGTATTAGCTTCTCGAGAAGAAGCTAAAACTGCCCTCTTTGGCTTAGGTGGCGTGGGTGTTGAATATGACCGGGAACTTGAAAAAGCAGAAGAAAAATTTGCGCCTATTTTCAACCAATATGCTGAACAGCCAATTGAAGTTTTGGTGAATAACGAAGAAGCATTAAAAATTGGTCAGCGCTTGTTTATGCAAAACTGTTCTCAGTGCCATGGTTCTGATGCTAGAGGTCAAAGAGGCTTCCCTAACCTAACCGACCATGATTGGTTATACGGTGGAACCCCTGAAAAGATAGTGGAAACCTTAACCAACGGTCGTCAAGCCAATATGGCTGCATGGTTGCCTTCGTTCGGAGAGAAAGGTGTTGAAGAAGTTGTAGCTTATGCTCTTAGCTTAAGTGGCAGACAAGTAGACCCTGACTTAAAAGAAGCCGGTAAAGCCCGCTTTGCAGTTTGTTCAGCGTGTCATGGTCCTGACGGCAAAGGTAATCAAGCACTGGGTGCACCTAACTTAACCGATAATATATGGCTATATGGTGGAAGCAAAGACGTAGTTACTGAAACAGTAAATTATGGACGTGCAGGTGTAATGCCTTCTTTCAAAAATACTTTGGGAGAAAAGAAAATACACCTAGTCGCTACCTATGTTTATAGTTTATCTAAAAACAAATAAACAATAAGCTACTACTAAACAAAGCCTCGTTTATCGAGGCTTTGTTTTCTTAAATAAGAAGTAAATATTCATGAATCGCTCAGATAAAACACCTTGGTATAAACAATTTTGGCCTTGGTTTTTAATCACCATACCCGTTGTATCTATTTGCTTAAGTGTCACTATGTTAAATCTCGCATTGAACACTGATGATAGTCTAGTGATAGACGATTATTACAAAGAAGGCAAAGGAATTAACTTAGAGTTAACCAAGATACAAGAAGCGAAAGCAAAAGGAATCACCACGGTTTTAAGCATTAATGGAAGTCGTGTTCAACTAGAGTTTTTGTCGGGCAAACCTGATTCTGGAGAAGCCCTAAAACTGCACTTTTACCATGCAACTCTGCAAGATAAAGACTTTTCACTATTGCTCACACAAGATGCCAGTGGCAATTATAAAGCCACGGCAGAAAGTCCAATTACGGGTAAATGGAAACTCACTCTTTCACCTTTAGATGAGCAATGGAAAATAATGCAGGATAAAGGCTTACCTCAGAAAGAACCCTTCAATTTTAACCCTTAATGGAAAATAGTAATCCAAATAGCTGTTATCATTGTGGCCTTCCAATGCAAAAAGGTGAGGTTTTCTGGGCGGAGATATTAGGCGAACCCCGAAAGATGTGCTGTCCCGGTTGCCAAGCCGTAGCTGAAGCAATTGTTGACAATGGATTAGAAGATTATTATCGATTTAGAACGGAGTTTGCTGATAAAGGTGATGCACAGCTAACCGAAACCCTTGATAGGTTAAAAGCATATGATCACGAAGAAATTCAACAAGAGTTTGTAGTCGATGACGGTAGTCAGAAACAAATACAATTGACTATTGAAGGCATAAGCTGTGCAGCCTGTGGATGGCTTATCGAAAAACAACTGTTAAAAACCCCAGGAATTAAGCGCATCGCCGTGAATGTTTCCGCCCGCAGAGCAACGATTAACTGGATAGATTCCCAATTAAAACTTAGTGAAATCATCGCACAACTTGAATCTGTAGGTTACCACGCCCTTCCCTTTCAAGCCGACGAACATGAAGCTTCTTACCAAAAAGAATCCAAAAACTATTTAAAACGCATTGGCTTAGCTGGCCTGATGAGCATGCAAGTTATGATGTTAGCCATAGGTCTGTATTTTGGGATCTTTGGTTCCATTGAAGATTCCACTAAAACCTTTTTGCATTGGGTAAGCTTTTTACTAACTACACCTGTTGTGCTTTATTCAGGGTTCACGTTTTATAAAAGTGCATTTAGTTCATTGCGAATGAAATCTGTGAACATGGACTTTTCTGTTTCAATTGCAATTATTGGTACTTTTGTAGCGAGTGCTTGGGCAACCGTAACCAATACGGGAGAAATCTATTTCGAATCTGTCTGTATGTTCATATTTTTATTATTAATAAGCCGATATTTAGAACATCGTTCACGTCACCAAGCCAGTCTAATATCAGCCAATATGTTTAAATACATTCCTTTGACCGCGATCCGAATAGATAGTGAGAATAAACAGAGCTCAGTATTAGCGAAACATCTTAAAAAAGGGCAACAAATTTTAGTTCGCCCTGGAGAAACCTTTCCTGTTGATGGCGTGATCACATCGGGTGAGGGTAGCGTTGATGAATCCATGCTCACTGGTGAGTCAGAAAAAATCAAAAAGAGCGCAGGTGATCATGTTTATGGCGGTACCATAAATCTATCAGGTGCCTTTGAAATAATCGTCGAAAATGAACTTAAATTATCTCTGGTGAATAAAATTCTACGTCTTCAGGAGTTAGCCCTGGCAGACAAGCCCAAAGCAGCCGTGTATGCAGATGTAGCCTCAAAGTATTTTATTATTATAGTCTTAGGTATCACCCTTATCAGCTATTTAGGCTGGTTAGCCTATCAACCAGAGCGTGCGTTTTGGGTCGCCATATCGATTTTAGTTGCCACTTGCCCTTGTGCTCTTAGCCTTGCCACACCAACAGCTTTAACCAGTGCGATTGCAAAGTTAAATCAATATGGATTGTTAGTGAAAAGAGCCAATATTATTGATGTAATGCCTGATGTTGATACGGTTATTTTTGATAAAACAGGTACCCTCACCAATGGTCATTTTAGTGTCAGCGAAGTTGAATTGTTTAACCAAAGTGAAGAAAGTTTTGTTCTCAATTTAGCCGCAGGAATCGAACAATTTTCTAGACATCCTATATCTCGAGCCTTCCAGTCTGAGACGCCTTTAGAAGTCAGCCAAGTCGTTTCTATTGCTGGTAAAGGATTGCAGGGTATCTATCAGTCTCAGAACGTCAAGATAGGCAACCTAAGCATTTTAGATAGCGCTTCAGATTTGCCCTTGGATGCGGATGACACCAAAGTATATTTACAACTCGGTGAACAGTTACTGGCTGCTTTTAAAATCAAAGATGTAGTCAAAAAAGACGCGAAGCAACTAGTGCATGATTTAAACAGCAAGCAACTGGTTATGTTAAGCGGTGACGCACAAGAAAATGCATTATCCGTTGCCGAGTCATTAGGCATATCCACTGTATATTTTAGACAAACGCCTCAACAAAAGCTCACCTATATCCAAAGTTTGCAGGCCAAAGGGCATAAAGTATTGATGATCGGTGATGGTATCAATGACGCGCCAGTATTAGCTGCAGCAGATGTGTCTATTGCTGTTGGAGACGCCAGTGATATGGCAAAACGTTCAGCTGATATCATTTTATTGAATACTAAATTAAGCAATGTGAAATTTGCTGTTAGTATGGCAATTAAAGTGCGCCATAAGATTAAGCAAAATATGCTTTGGGCTATCGGTTATAATACACTTATTCTGCCCCTGGCAGTGGCTGGGTATTTAAGCCCTTGGATGGCGGTAATTGGTATGTCTTTAAGTTCAATCATTGTGGTAGCAAACTCCATTCGCTTGTTACGTTAATAGGAAACTAAATTGAGTATTATTTATGTGCTGATACCCATTGCTATTTTATTAGTTTTGTTAGCCATTGGGATCTTTTTTTGGGCGGTAAAGTCAAATCAATTTGAAGACCTTGAGCGTCAAGGTTATAACATTTTATTTGATGACGACGTCGATAAGAACGCACAAAGTAAAGTCTCTAAAACTGAAAAGAAATGAACGAAATCAGCTGGTTTTCTGCCATTTTAATCGGCCTTGCAGGGAGTGTACATTGTGCAGGAATGTGCGGTGGAATTGTTACCTCATTTACTTTTGCCTTACCAAAAAACCAATCTCAATGGCCTTTCTTAATCGCCTATAATACGGGGCGTATTTTATCTTATAGTCTTGCAGGAGCCATCGCAGGCCTATTAGGCCAAATTGTCACCACTAAGTCTTTTATCAATCCACAAGCGTTGACTCTTTTTGGCGGCGTATTTATGGTATTACTGGGTTTGTATGTTGGTCAATGGTCGAAATTACTGACTAAGGTAGAACGCGTTGGCGCAATTTTTTGGCGTAAAATCAGCCCGTTATCAAAACGATTTATCCCATTTAAACATCCAATGTATGCTGTCCCTTATGGGTTGATTTGGGGTTGGCTGCCCTGTGGACTCGTTTATTCAACATTAACCTGGAGTGTTTCAACTGGCGGTGTCGTACAAGGTGCACTAACTATGTTGTGCTTCGGTTTAGGCACCCTACCTATCATGTTAGCAATGGGTGCGAGCGCAACTCAAATAAGACATTGGTTAACTCATGCTATGGTGAAACGCAGCGTAGCAGTTTTATTATGTTTATTTGGCTTGATTTTATGTTATCAAGGGATTCATAATTGGTAACTGATGAATTACATGGAACTAACTAATGTCTGATTCGAACAAGTTTAGTATTCGCTGCCAAAATTGCAGTTTTAACCATCTGTGTATTCCCGTAGCGTTAAATCAAACAGAAATGGAAAGTTTGGACGAAATAATTGAACGCAAACGTCCTTTACATAAAAATGATCAACTCACTATACCAGGGCAGAAATTCACCTCTTTGTTTGCCGTAAGAACAGGTTCGTTTAAGTCCTACATTACCTCGCCAGATGGTGAACAACAAATCACTGGATTCCATTTCCCCGGTGATATAGTTGGATTTGACGGACTTTTTTCAGAAAAATACCAAAGTTATAATCAGGCCATGGAAACCTCGATGGTCTGTGAATTACCCTACGATAAACTTGATACCATGAGTGAGCAGCTACCTTCTTTACGCAAAGAAATGCTTAAAATCATGAGCACCGAAATAAATCAAGATCATAGTTTAATGATGCTGTTAAATAAACGCACAGCGGAAGAGCGTCTTGCACACTTTTTAGTTAATTTGTCTGATCGCTTTCACTCCCGTGGTTTTTCAGAAACAGAATTTAATTTAACCATGACGCGCAATGAAATAGGTAATCACCTCGGACTCACGGTTGAAACAGTAAGTCGTTTATTAACGCGCTTTCAAAAAGAAAATATCATAAAAGTAGATGGTAAGTTTATTCAGATATTGAATTTACCTGGCCTCAGAGAAAAACTAGGTGAGCATGTTGTGCAAAACAAAGCGTGCGGATAAGTCTTTCCAGTTACGTTGATATAGGTCAAAACAATTACTCTGTTAGTTGGCAAAATAGCTAAAGTACCCATACACTTAAGTTGTGAGTGTAAATCTATGAAGGGAGTTAACTTATGTCTGTTTTTAACAAAATTTTAGCTGTTGTCGATCCATCCAAAGAAGATCAGAAAGCTTTTAAGCGCGCCCTTTTGTTGGCTCAAAAGACCGGCGCGAGCATCACCGCATTTCTATCTATATACGATTTTTCATATGAAATGACGACTATGCTGACGGTAGATGAACGCGAAACAATGCGGCAGGCTGTGGTAGATGACAAGACCGAATGGCTTGCTAATATTGTCGAACCCTTAGCGACCAATTCATCGACTTCAGTAGATATCAAAGTCGTTTGGCATAATCGTCCTTATGAAAGTATTTTATTCGAGGTGATTGATCACAGTTATGATTTAATCGTCAAAGGAACTCATGAGCACGACACCTTAAAGTCAGTCATATTCACCCCAACTGATTGGCATATTCTCCGTAAATCTCCGGTTCCAGTTTTACTTGTCAAAGAGCATGACTGGCCTGTCAATGGTAATATTTTAGCGGCTGTTGATGTGGGAAGCGAAGATGAAGAACACCGCAGTTTAAATAACCTCATCACCAAAAAAGCTGCGATAATGGCGGATTTATTAGAAGGTAAGATTAACTTAGTCAATTCTTATCCCGGAACGCCTGTAAACATCGCCATCGAAATTCCAGAGTTCGACCCTGTTGGTTATACTGAATCAGTGAAACAATTTCATGCAAAAGCGATGCTTGAACATGCAGAAAAATTCAATATCCCCCAAGAAAACCAGCATTTAAGCGAAGGGCTTCCAGAAGATGTGATACCTTCAGTGGCGAAAACCATTGACGCTGAACTCGTTGTTATTGGCACCGTAGGTCGCACAGGTATAACCGCAGCACTTATCGGTAATACCGCTGAGCACACCATTGACTCACTCAATTGCGATGTATTAGCAATTAAACCCGAAGGATTTGAGTGTCCACTTAAGCACTAGCAAGACAAAAACGCTATCAGACTCAGTGTTGATTAAAAACATTTGAAATTAGAGTATTTATGTCCGTTAGGAGGACAGGTATAATCTGGGCTGATAGCAATGTTTTCTAGGAATAAGATGAGTAAGCTCGAGTCTCTGTCTGAGAGTAAAAAATACAGTTTCAATAAACTCCAAAAACGCTTAAGACGCAATGTAGGTAAAGCGATTGCCGATTTCAATATGATTGAAGATGGCGATAAAGTAATGGTCTGCTTGTCTGGTGGAAAAGACAGTTACACCATGCTCGATATATTAATGTTTCTTAAAAAAATTGCCCCCATTAACTTTGAGATTATCGCGGTAAATTTAGATCAGAAACAACCTGGCTTTCCAGCTGAGATACTGCCTAATTACTTAGACAATTTGCAGGTCCCCTTTGAAATAGTAACCGAAGATACCTACTCCATTGTCAAAGATAAAATTCCTGAAGGAAAAACCACTTGTTCTCTTTGTTCTAGGTTAAGAAGAGGAATATTGTATAAAACAGCGACCCGTTTAGGCGCAACCAAAATTGCCTTGGGGCACCACAGAGATGACATGTTGGAAACGTTATTTTTAAACATGTTCTATGGTGGACGCTTAAAATCCATGCCGCCAAAATTAGTCAGCGATGATGGTAAACAAATGGTAATACGGCCGTTAGCCTATTGCTCAGAAAAAGAAATCAGCCAGTATTCAGATCTCGTCGAATTTCCTATTATTCCCTGTAATTTGTGTGGTTCACAAGAAAACCTGCAACGCAAAGTGATAAAAAATATGCTGAATGATTGGAACCAGCGTTTTCCTGGTAGAATAGAAAGTATGTTCAAGGCAATGCAAAATGTGGTTCCATCTCACCTTGCCGATAAAGAACTCTTCGACTTTAAAACCCTAGAGACACAACAAACGCCGTTCGCTAACGGTGACATTGGATTTGATCAAGATGACTTCTCCCCTTCATCTATAAATACAGATGAAACAGTCAATATTATTAATATAAGTTAAGGATCATTTCAATAAATGAAAATTGGATTAGCATTAGGAAGCGGTGCCGCTAGGGGCTGGGCGCATATCGGCATTATTCAAGCTTTAGAAGAACTTGGCATCGAGGTAGATGTGGTAGCAGGTTGTTCAATAGGCGCATACGTGGGTGCGGCTTATGCGAGTAATAAGTTAGAGCCCCTAGCAGACTGGGCCAGCTCTTTATCAGAATGGCAAGTATTAGGGCTTATGGGAGTTGGTTTTCGCAAAGGCGGGCTTGCCAGCGGAATAAAAGTGTTTAAAGCGCTAGAGGAAAACTTCTGTGAACGAGAATTTGAGCAATTATCCAAACCACTAGGTGTAGTGGCAACCGACCTTTATAGCGGTAAAGAGGTTTCATTTACCCAAGGGCCCATAGGCGAAGCTGTCAGAGCTTCTTGTGCGATACCAGCACTATTTCCGCCTATTGCGTATAAAGGGCGATGGTTAGTAGACGGTGCGGTGGTGAACCCTGTGCCGGTAAATTTGTGTCGCCAGCTCGGTGCAGATTTTGTTTTTGCGGTAAATTTGAGTGCTGACTTTCGACCTGAAATACAGGCGCAGTATCAGATGGAACATGAAAACAACCAGAAGCGAACCAACGATTTTTTCAATAAAAGTCACTCATTTATGCAACGCATTTTCAGCGGTAGATTTAAAAAAGATATTGATGACGAGGAGCTCGAATCTTTAGAAGAGATCGAAGATATAGACGATTTGGCGTTGGAATCAAGCATAAAATCAGAAAATGAGGCACCAGCAGAATCCACAGAATCAACCTTGGATAACCTAGATAAAACAGCCACACCGCATACGACTAGTAAGATGAAATTAACAGACAATACACCGAGTATGCTGGGGGTAATGTCAAACTCCTTAGACATTCTTCAAGCTAGAGTGACACGTTCACGCTTAGCTGGCGATCCTCCTGACATTCTGATTGAGCCTCAACTTAGAGATTTTGGCATCATGGAGTTCCACCGCGCTGCTGAGTTAATTGAAGAGGGGCGTCAAAGTGTGAATCGTGTTGCAGCACAAATTAAGTATCAATTGCGTCTCGATTAGCCCCTCACAATTTCATTTACTTGGTTATTGCTGTAATTCTGTATGGGGCATCAGAAAAATGAACTTGCATGCCATGCTCTAGCCAATCTTTACTCACGACTGCGTGATGCTCGTCCACGTAAAGGGCTTCGGGAACCGAGTCTTTATCAACACTATCGAAATAAAACTGCAATCCACTAACCGAGGGCATTAAGAACGAAAGAAAACTGCCCATATCGTCAAAAAATGTCACATATTGCTGATATAAATCTTGTAATTCTTGATGGCTATATTGGGCTTTGAGATAACTTGGCTTAGTTTCAAGTTGCACCGACATATCACACTGATTACTATTTTCTAGCAGTTCTAATTCAACTATGGCTTTTGCTTGCTTTAACGCTTTTTCAGTTGGCAGTAAAAAACGATATTCTGGTGTAATAGTAACGGGAAGGGTTACTTTCTGGGTCACAATATTCGCCGACTGAATTTGGCACAAATCACCGTTCCTAACATTCTTGAACCCAAAGGCAAACTGCAAAGCAGGAGTTTCTTCATTATCAATTTTTCTAAGGTGGCTATAAAAACTTGCGTATTCAACAGACAGGGAATCAGCTAAAGCAGAGCAACTTAAACTCAACAACAAAAATGTAAAACTCAAAAATTTCATGTGGGTAAAAACTTCCTATTAAAACGTATCATTTGTATTAGCTCATGAATATACTCATCACCTCGTTCAGAGTAATTTTTTAAGCCTTTAGCTAACTTCTCAGCGGTTATTTGTTGATCATTATTACGTAAATTTGCCCGAATCTCCCTTAACTGAGCATAGGCCTGGTGACGATTAATGTTTCTAAAATAAGTGCGAACTGCATGCTCTAAGCTGTTAAATTTAGCGACTTCGTGGGCGGCATCTTGATTACGGCGTTTAGGCACAAAACCACAGCCTTTTCGAAAACACCAAAGTCCAAAGAAATTGAAACCTTTGCGGGCAAATCTAGAAGTGCCCCAAGCCGACTCATTAGCAGCTTGCATCAGAACCAATTCAGCGGGGATAACATCAATTTTACCCAATAAACGACTCACAATGACTTCTTGGTCATCTTCAGGATTAACTCGATACTCTGCAATCAGGGAATCTAGCCTAGTTTGTTGTAAATCACTTAAAGGTTGCTTTCCTATTACATCTTTTAATTCTTTAAGAAACGACCGCTTTTCAAGAATGACTTTATTATGGTGACGAATTGCAGGAAGTAAATAGTCAAAAAATGCTTTTTTCCGCAACAATACGGGCGTGATCTCAGCAAAGTTAGGCATTTCTTGCTCAGTATAAGGTGCAATATTTTGTTCATTAAAAGGATCTAACTTCTTCGGTGGGAACAAAAAAGGGTAACTTAACACTACGGCACCAAACACCCAGATGACGCTTAAATAAAGGATACGTCGTGGAGTTGGAAAATCGAGGTCACGCATCAAATGTACAATCTCCGTCAGCCCCTTTTTGTTGGGCCTCATCACTAAAGTTATTGCTACTGCTACCGTATCCAAAAAGTTCACAATACAACAAACCATTTATATTATAATAGAAGGGTAAGAACAGTAGCAAACCAATCCCAAATGAAAGGATTGATAGCACCAACAATATTAAGAATACGCCGTATAAAATAGTAAATGGGAATAAATAACGATTTACCATTTTAATTGACAGAATGAGTGCAGCAATGGGTGTCATTCTTTTGTCTGCCACTAATAAAACCGCAAAGCTCGTGGCAATCATTAAATATAAACCAGGCAAGATAAATAGCGTCATGCCTGCTTTAGTAATCACTAAAATAAAAGCCGTGACTAAACAAATAGGCAGAGCTTGGGGCAACTTTGAAAATAAAAATTTTATAGAAGCCAATTTTTTTAAGTGAGATCTGGCTCCTTGCAACATTAACGCTGCTGTCACTGGGGCTAAAACCAACTGAATGATCAAATCCAATGTCATCAAATGTCCTTGGCTAAATTGCTCCATGGTCTGAATTCCATTGAACTTGATGTAAAAAAGCGCAATAACCATGCTTAAACCAAAAACGACAAGCAGCATTTGTAGAAACACTAAGATACTACTCATCGTATTGTCGAAGCCTTTGGCCAATATGTCTTTTAAATTAAAGTTATATTCGCCATTAAGATTCTGCTGAATCAGATCTGAATGACTTTTATCTGTACGTTTAAACATCAATATTTCTTTTTAAATTAAGTGGAAAAAACCAGATTTACCGCCAGTACAATTAATATCACCCCCATAAAACGATCAAATATATAACCATTTTTTTGTAAGGATGATCGAATTTTCGTGCCACTCATCAGGTAAGACAAAAAACAAAACCAAACTCCTGTGGCAAAGGCCAAATAAAGACCATAGCTTAATTTTATGAGTACTGGTGTGTGTGGAGAGACGGCCACAGCAAATACTGTCAAAAAAAACAACGTTGCTTTGGGATTCAAGCCGTTTGTCATTAAACCAATTAAAAATGACTTTTTATCAGAGGTAAGCCGCTTTTCTGTGGATTCTGTTGTGAATGATACACTATTTTCTAGTGGCGTGGCTTTACTCCGAATAGCCCCCCACCCTAAATACAATAAATATGCCGCCGCTATATACGCAAATGCTTGAAATAACCAAGGGGTCGTTTTAATTAAGATCCCTATTCCCAGTAATGAATAGGCGACATGGATCAAGATACCCACGCCCACTCCCACACTTGTAAACATTGCCGAACGCCGTCCACTGCTAATACTTTGTTTCAAAACCACGGCAAAGTCAGGGCCGGGGCTAGCCACAGCAAAAAAATGTAAGGTTGCTATAGCCGCAAATTCGATCCAATAAGGGGAAAAATCAGGAAAACTCATTACTTTATTAACGACGCTATGTAATTTGGAATGACATTTGTAGCTGGCCCATAATAGCTTTCACTAAATGCAGTAAAACCGTTGCTCGGTTCTAAGTTTAGCTCAACACAATGGGCCCCATGAAAACTCGCTTGCTCGACAAACCCCGCTGCTGGGTAAACGTTTCCTGAGGTTCCTACTGATATAAATATATCTGCTTTGCTTAGGGCGTCAGATATTTCATCCATATACAGAGGCATTTCCCCAAACCAAACAATATTAGGACGGATCATACTTGGTTGTTGACAACATTCGCACTGACTATTTTGATCGTACTGCTCTTTGGTTTGACTCACTTTTTGACTTCCCATACAGCGGTAGCTGAGCAACTCACCATGCATGTGTAACACTCGTTTTGAACCCGCTCTTTCATGTAAGTCATCCACATTTTGAGTGATCAAAAGAAAGTTGTCGGCCAAATATTTTTCCAGTTCAACTAAGGCTAAATGCCCCTTGTTAGGTGCGATGTCTGGGGATTGCAGTTGCGCTCTGCGCTGATTATAAAAACGATAAACTAAATCAGGGTTACGCACAAAGGCTTCAGGTGTCGCCACATCTTCAACGCGATGTTTTTCCCATAAGCCATCATTATCCCTAAAGGTTTTTAAACCTGACTCAGCAGAGATGCCGGCACCGGTTAACACAACTACTTTGCTCGATTTTGAGAAGCCTTCAAACATGATTTGTATTTTATTCCTTAATAATGAATTGTTTAAACTTTGTAGATGGCGCGCTTTTAGTTACACTAGCTCTGGATTTACTCATTGACGTGGAAAATGGTTTGCCAAAATCTAAATTTGTAAAGCTAATCTCACAATCTTACCAGCAGCTGTCTCCTAATGGGCGGAAAATTGCCAATTACTTGCAACAAAATCCCACTGATGTGCTAACCCTATCGGTAGCAGAGATAGCACAAATCACATTGACTTCAAAAGCTACTGTTAGTCGATTTTTCCGGCAACTCGGTTACGACAACCTACAACAAGTCAAAGAGCAAATGCGCAACGCGCGCAATGCAGGTGTCCCTCTGGGCACTGCCCATAAAAATAATGATTATATTACTCAGGAATTAGATCGAATAAAACAAACTTGGGATAACGTTAAGTCTGAAGATATCAATCAGTTAGTTGAGTCAATCACCTTGGCTTCTCGAATTACATTAATTGGCTTTAGAAATAGTTACCCCGTCGCCATGCATTTTCGCCAACAACTCCTCCAAATACGCGGTAAAGTGAGACTTTTACCCTTGCCAGGTCAAACACTCGGGGAAGAAATAGAAGACATCTCTAAGGATGAATTAGTCATCATAATTGCCTTTCGTCGTCGCCCTAAAATCGTTGAAAAACTCATCAACCTAATTCCCCAAGAGCAACTTGTATTAATGGCAGATCCCTCTGCGCAAATATACAAAGAACAGGTCAACCAATTATTTATATGCCAATTAGGACAAGAATTGCCCCTCGACAGCTATTCCGCTCCCATGAGTGTTATTTCAGTAATCTGTAATCAAATCCTAAACTCGGAAATTTACGCTAAACAAAATCGTATTGATGCGATTTCAAATTTGTTTAAACAATTAGACGAATTAGAATAAAAACTGGCATTTACTGATTTGTTTCTCTTGACTAATTGGTGAAACAGTTGTTTCATAGGGGTATGTTTAATTAAGATTGGTTTCATGAACTTCTCATTTCACTCGCCATTCGTACTACCCGTTAAATTAGATATAAACAAAACACGTTACCGCGCAAAAATACAGCCCTTAAAAGGTTGGACTCTGGCTGTAAAAGATTTGTTTGATATTGACGGTATGGTCACAACTGCTGGAAACCCAGATTGGGCAGCAACACATCCGATTCCAACTCAGACATCGGAGACTGTCACTCGCCTGCTTAATGCCGGTGCCGAATTTGTAGGTAAAACCATTACCGATGAATTGGCCTACAGTCTAAATGGTCAGAATATACACTATCCTTCACTAGTAAACTGTTTGGATGAGGAGCGTATTAGTGGTGGCTCATCAAGCGGCACCGTTGTCGCTGTTGGACGTAATTTAGCGCGAATAGGGTTAGGTACGGATACAGGTGGCTCCATTCGTGTACCAGCAAGTTATAATAATTTGGTTGGATTTAGACCCACACAGGGTCTTATTTCGTTAAAAAATGTTGTCCCCCTAGCCCCTTCATTTGATACGCCTGGATGGATCACAAACACAATTGCAGATGCTATCGAAGTCGCTAAATGTCTCATCCCCAATCAACACCTAGATGATCATAGCTTTAGCACCCCAGTTGTACTTACCGATTTGATTGAATTAACGCAATATAAATCTGAGATTGAAGATTGGCTAAAAGCAACCTTTTCTCATCAAGATGTAACAAGCCAAGCAATCACCGCCGTTGATGTTGAAATGGCATCTAACGCATTTAGAGTGTTACAAGGAAGAGAAATCTGGCAAACTCATGGTGATTGGATTACAAACTCACAACCTAAGTTTGCAGACGATATACAACAACGATTTGATTGGTGTAAAACACTCACTATAGAAGACGAGCTATTCGCCATCGAACAACAACAAAAAATAAAAAATAAGGTTGCTACACTTTTAACCCAAGACCAGTATTTACTATTACCCACTACCCCTGGTCCTGCGCCAAGAATTGATACTTCGGCATTAGAAATTGCAGACTATCGAAAAAAGCTTATGCAATTTACCTGTATTTCCGGTTTAACAGGTTGTCCACAATTACATATGCCGCTATTTAAACAACATAAAACAGCCTATGGTTTGTCGATTTTAGGACCTAGAAATAGCGATTTATCGTTATTAAGCTTAGGCCAAAAACTTATGGGAACGGCTAAATGAAACATAAAACACAAAATATAGAACATACATCTACCACAACAGGCTTTACCGCTCCCCATTATGCAGCAGCGCAAGCCGGACAACATATTCTGGATACGGGAGGCACAGCCATTGAAGCTATGGTTGCAGCAGCTGCCTCAATTGCGGTGGTGTATCCCCATATGAATGGTTTAGGGGGAGATGGTTTTTGGATAATTAGTGAACCCGGAAAAGCCCCTATTGGTATTGATGCTAGCGGTTGTGCAGCGAATCTTGCCACTTCAGAATTCTATCAAGATCTTGAAGCCATCCCATCAAGAGGCGGAAAAGCGGCGTTAACGATGGCCGGTGCAGTTTCAGGTTGGCAAAAGGCATTAGAAGTCAGCCAACAATGGCAGCAAAATAAACCGTTAAATGAACTGTTATCAACCGCAATCGGACAAGCCCAATGGGGACTGGAAGTGACGCAAAGTTTAACAGACGCCAGTTTTAAGACATTTGACGAATTACACCAAAGTCCTCCGTTCGATCAGTTTTTAATCAAAGGTAAAGCCCTCAAAAAAGGCAAAATTGTTAAATTGCCAAAATTAGCAAACACCTTATCCCAATTAGCTGAAAAGGGACTGGATGATTTCTATCGAGGTGACATTGGTAGGCAATTAGCTGCTGATTTAACTGCAGCAGGTTCACCTTTGCGGGAAAAAGACTTCATTGAGTATCAGGCTAAGTTAGTCGACCCTTTGAGTGTGGATATTTCCGTTGGTAAATTATACAACCTTGGTGCGCCAACCCAGGGAGTTGCTTCGCTGCTTATACTGGCATTGTTCGACAAAGTTAAACATTTGGCGTCTGGCGAACATGAATATCCCCATTTATTAATCGAATGTACTAAACAAGCCTTCTTAATTCGTAACCAATTTGTTACTGATGGAAGTCGATTAGAGCGTCCTTTAGAAGAGATGCTGGATGATTCAATTATTGATGCTTTGGCAACGAAAATTAGTGCAAGCAAAGCACTAGATTGGCCAAATGAAGCGAAATTGGGTGATACCGTGTGGATGGGAGCCTGTGATAACTCAGGCAGAATGGTAAGTTATATCCAAAGTCTATATTGGGAATTCGGCAGCGGTGTAGTGTCAGACTCAACAGGGATTGTATGGAACAACCGCGGCACCTCTTTTAGCTTAGATGAAAATTCAAACCAATACTTAACGCCAGGTTTAAAACCATTTCACACCTTGAATCCAGCATTCGCAGAACTTAAAGACGGAAGACGAATAAGTTACGGCACTATGGGTGGTGAAGGTCAACCACAAACCCAAGGGGCGATTTTTAGTCGCCATGTTTTCCAAAACTTATCCTTGGACGAAGCAATTGAATCTCCCAGATGGTTGTTAGGACGTACATGGGGAGATCAATCCCATAATCTAAAAATCGAAGCCGACATTGATCCACTCATTCTTGAATCATTGCAAGCTAAGGGGCACGACATTGCGATTGTTCCCCCCAATAACGAAATGATGGGTCATGCTGGCATGATAATACGCAATCCAGATGGCCAAGTCAGTGCGGCTACCGATCCCCGTAGTGACGGCAAAGCCTTTCCTTACTAAAAAAGAGAAGTAATAGTATATGGATTTAATAATCGAAAATTACCCAACAATACTCGCACTCATGGCAACAGGAGTGTTTGCAGGTATTTTAGCGGGTTTACTGGGTGTCGGTGGCGGAATTGTTATTGTTCCCGTATTGTATTTTTTGTTCCAACACTTTGGCGTTGAGCCAAGTTCTGCCATGTTAATTGCCACAGCCACATCACTGGCAACCATAGTTCCTACATCGGTAAGTTCAATTCGTTCCCATCGCAAAAAAGGCAATGTCGATTTCGAATTACTTAAATTTTGGTGGATATTCGTGTTACTTGGTGTCCTCATTGGCAGTTTCTTAGTCACCATCGTAAATGGTTACTGGTTAACCTTAATGTTTGCCATTATCGCCACATTGGCGGCGTTGAATATGCTGTTTAGAGCCTCTAAACCACCTATTTTCAATCAGCTTCCCAAGGGCCCAGGCCAAAGCGTTATTGCTAGTATTATTGGTATGTTGAGTTCCATGGTCGGCATCGGTGGTGGCACCCTGTCAGTGCCTATTTTAACCGCCTTTAACTACCCTGCCCATAAAGCGGTGGGAACGGCTGCCGCCATTGGATTAATTATTTCCCTGCCGGGAGCCCTAACCATGTTGGTTCTAGGCCAAACACCTGTAGATGCACCTATTTTTACCTATGGATTGGTTAACCTAGTGGGCTTTATTTGTATCGTCCCACTGACTGTTCTTTTTGCCCCAGTAGGTGCTTCTCTTGGCGCTAAACTAGATGGTAATTTATTAAAAAGAGTGTTTGCCGTTGCCTTGTTAATTACCGGCGGTCGAATGCTTATTCAAGTGCTACTTTAAGGAGAATCATGTCGTTACTTAGCCCCCCACCTCGCCTTTTAATGGGTCCTGGTCCAATAAATTGTTATCCGCGGGTCCTGAATGCCATGTCTACTCAGCTGGTTGGACAATATGATCCTGTTATGACAGGTTACATGAATGAAGTCATGTCGTTATATCGAGGTGTATTCAATACCCAAAATGATGCAACATTATTGATAGATGGTACTTCCAGAGCCGGCATTGAAGCGGTCTTGGTATCTTGTATTGAACCTGGCGATGACGTATTGGTGCCTGTGTTTGGGCGCTTTGGACATTTATTGGCAGAAATAAGTGAGCGTGCTGGAGCGAAAGTTCACACCATTGAAGTTCCTTGGGGTGAGATTTTCCAGCCAGAACAAATAGAACAAGCCATTCAAAAAATACGTCCAAAAGTGTTGGCATTAGTACAAGGTGATACGTCTACCACAATGCTACAACCTCTAGAAAATATTGGCGAAATTTGTGAAAAATACGATGTTTTATTTTACAGCGATGCCACCGCTTCAATAGGGGGTAACCCGTTTAAAGCCGATGAGTGGAAATTAGATGCAGTTTCTGTTGGCTTACAAAAGTGTCTTGGCGGCCCCTCAGGCAGTGCACCTATTACGTTGAGTGAAAAATACGTGCAACGAGTGAGGCAAAGACAACATGTTGAAGCTGGCATTCGAAATGAGCAACACGCAGATGGCTTAGGTTTGCGAATACGTTCAAATTATTTCGATATTCCAATGATCCTTGATTATTGGGGAGAAGAACGACTCAACCACCATACTGAAGCTACCTCGATGTTATATGCGGCTCGAGAATGCGCCCTGCAACTATTAGAAGAAGGGGTCGAAAACAGCATTCAACGCCACAAATTACATGGTGATGCAATGCTCGCAGGTGTTAAGGGTCTGAACCTATCGCCATTTGGGGATTTAAAACACAAAATGAATAATGTGGTTGGTGTTTATATTCCAGAAAATGTCAATGGCGAGCAAATTCGTGAACAACTTCTGCACCAATATAACATTGAAATTGGTACTTCTTTTGGTCCTCTTCACGGCAAAATATGGCGTATTGGGACCATGGGCTATAACGCCAGAAAAGATACGGTTTTACATACATTACAAGCACTTGAAAATACATTGAGGCGCGCTGGTCACCAATTACAACCTGGTTTGGCTACCGATATGGCCTTTGATGTTTATGCAAACGAGGAGAACTAAAGATGTTTACTTCCTATGTTCAAACTGTCCTCCAACGATGTGACGAATTGGCGTTAATCAGTCAAAATCCAGACTACATAGATCGTCGCTATTTAACCAAAGAACATAAGCTCGCAAATCAGTTAGTCGCAAGTTGGATGGAACAAGCTAAAATGCGCACTTGGCAAGATGAGGCGGGTAATCAGTGGGGAAGTTATCAAAGTCCTTATGAAAATGCCGAAACCTTAATTATCGGTAGTCATTTAGATACCGTTCCCAATAGTGGCAAATATGATGGCATCTTGGGTGTACTGTTACCGTTGAGTTTAGTTCAATGGTTTGCAGATAACGCCATTGACTTACCATTTAACCTTGAGATTGTTGGCTTCGCTGATGAAGAAGGCACGCGTTTCGGAACCACTTTATTGGGCAGCAGAGCCGTAGCAGGAACCTGGCAAGATCGATGGGCAGGCCTGTTGGATAAAAATAATGTCACTGTTGCTGCAGCACTGCGAGAATTTGGGCTTAATATCAACAATATTCATAATGCCAGCAGAGCACAAAGCGGACTATTGGGGTTTGTTGAAGTACACATTGAGCAAGGCCCTGTTTTAGAGAGTCAACATTTACCCGTAGGAATTGTAAGCGGTATTGCCGGTGCTAAACGCTATAAAATAGATATTGAAGGTCACGCTGGTCATGCTGGAACCGTGCCTATGGCATTACGTCAAGATGCCATAGCGGGGGCTGCGGAAATGATTTTAGCCATAGAGCAGGCTGCAATTGAACATGAGGTTGTAGCCACTGTGGGGCAGATTCAATCACAAACTAATGCCGTGAACGTGATCAGCGGTAACGCAACGATTAGCTTAGATGTTCGCAGCTTAGACAATAGCAAACGTGATCAATGTATTGAACAGATCAAAAGTAAAGTGGCACATATCGCACAACTGCGCGGGCTAAAAGTAGCGGAACATCTAACCCACGAAGCCGATGCAACCCTCTGCCACCCAGAGATCATGTCACAACTCGAAGCGGCTTGTGCAATGAATAATATTAACCCCTTCGTGTTAAGTTCGGGTGCCGGACATGATGCCATGGCAATGGCTGATTTGTGCCCAACAGGCATGTTGTTTGTAAGATGCGCTAAGGGGATCAGTCACCACCCTGCTGAGTCAGTGACTTTTGAAGACGTTAAAGATACGATGTTAGTGTTAAAATCTTACGTGGAACAATTAGCAAAGCAATACGGTGAAAGTAGCGAGCTGGTAGCCTAAAGCGCACTATTTTCACCTTCAATAATTCGACGTTATTCAATAGGACACAAGGGATCAGACCCCCACTCGCTCCAAGAACCGTCGTACACAGCCCAGTTTTCATTACCTATTTGGTAAGCTGCTAGGGCCAATATACAAGCGGTAACACCTGAACCACATGAAAATATTAGCTGGGTTTGAGTACCGTCTATCATCGGCTCAAATAGCTGTTTGATGGCGGAGGAATTGATAAACTTTCCGTCATTTAATAATTGAGCATAATGCAAATTACGCGAACGGGGAATATGGCCGCTTCTCACCCCTTTGCGTGGTTCGGCCTCGGTGCCATTGAACCTAGCCGCGCTTCGCGCATCAATTACAAGGCAATCCTGATTATTCAAATTATCCAGAATATTCTTCTTATCCACCAATAATTGTTCATTAAAGGTAACCTTGTATTGGGTTTTTTCACGGTTTTTAACTAACTCATCTGCAACGTCTAATCCTGCATCGATCCAAGCTTGCAGGCCGCCGTCTAATACAAAAACCTTGTCATGACCCATAACTTTCAACATCCACCACACCCGCGGTGCGCTAAAACTGCCTTGATCATCATAAATCACTAGCGTGGAATCATTATTGATCCCCAAATTCGACATTTCTTTAGCAAAATGTTCAGGAGAAGGCAATGAATGAGGTAGACCACTGTTCTTGTCGACAAAGACATTGTCGAAGTCAAATAAAATTGAATTGGGTAAATAGCACTTTTCACTCTGTTTACTGATGTAATTAACCGGAAAATCCACATCAGTAAATAATATGTTGACCCTTTCGCGTTGCAATAAGTCTTGTAATTGGGCTGGCTGAATTAGGGCTCGATTGGTTTCTATCTGATTAGAATTCATAGTCTCTCTCTACTTTGGCTATCCTTACAGCGTAAGATGAATACCATTTCTGTTTTCCAATTTGCTGGGCGGCTAAGTGTTCTTTATGGTTTTTCCACTGCTTAATTGACTCGAGATCACGCCAATACGAAACCGTAATCCCTAAATCTTGCCTTGCTGACTCAACCCCTAAATAACCTGACATTTGCTGTGCTAATGCCAGCATCTGGTTTGAAGTCTCAACATAGCTATCATCGATTTCACTGGCCAATGATGTAAAGATAACGGCATAGTATGGTGGTTTAGGCGTATTCGCCATTTGCGTCATTCTTCAACTCCTTGATATAGTGACTTACCTAAATAGTTTAATAAACCCCATATTTATGAAGTTATCAATATATTATCTCACTGCAAGCTTTTTAGCGTTAAGTGCTTGTTCTAACCAAAGTCAACGAGAACTAAACATGGCAGAGCCAAAACCAAGCATTCAGCAATTGGTGGAAACCTTAGATTTAGAGCCTCACGTGGAAGGTGGGTATTTCAAACAAACATTCAAAGCTGACGCCCAACCCCTTATAAATACCCCTAAAGGTACTAGGGTAACAATGACATCCATTTATTATCTGCTAAGCGCTGATAGTCCCATAGGTCATTTCCATCGCAATACATCAGATATCATGCATTATTTTCATGCTGGGGATCCTATTACCTATTACCTCATTCATCCCGATGGTACTTTGCAAACAAAAGTATTAGGTCCAGACGTACTTGCCGGGCATGAGTATCAATTTGTCGTAAAAGGTGGCGTGTGGAAAGCTTCAAGCATTTCCCCACAAGGTCAAAATGGCTATGGATTAATTGGAGAAGCGGTGGCGCCAGGTTTTGAATACACCGACATGGAGTTAGCGAATAGACAAGTATTAAGGGAAAAGTTTCCCCAACATGCATCACTAATTACACGCTTAACCCGAGAACATTAGTAATTGAGTAATATAGGAAGCTGAGGTTAGATAGCTTAGTTTCTTTAAACTCAGTTTTCTAAACTAGGTTATCTATTTGTGCTATCCAATGGGCTTTTTGTTGTTCACTTAGAAAGCTTCCAGTAAAACCGTTTTTGACCAGCTTTACCAATTGTTGTTGATTCAAATTGAGCCCTTTGTGCAGGGCTTCAAAGTTTTCATTTAGGTAACCGCCGAAATAGCTAGGATCATCAGAATTAACGGTGACTAAAATATCCTTAGCCAGAAGATCGAGAATATTATGCTCTGCCATATCATCAAATACGCACAATTTAGTGTTTGATAGCGGACAAACGGTTAACGGCATTTGAGTTTCTACCAGAGTCTGCAATAGTTTAGGATCATCTACACTTCTGACGCCGTGATCAATTCGATCTACCTTTAAAAGTGTAAGGGCTTGCCATATGTAATCTGCCGGCCCTTCTTCTCCTGCATGGGCGACACAGGCTAAACCAAGTGATTTAGCTTGTTCAAATACCCTAACAAATTTTTCAGGAGGGTTACCCAATTCAGAGCTATCTAAGCCTACAGCCTCAATATGCTGCAAAAAGGGTTTAGATGCTTGTAAGGTATCGATGGCATCTTGCTCACTTAAATGACGTAGAAAGGACATAATTAACATACTAGATTGTCCCCATTGCTGGGAAGCATCGTCCATCGCCCGCACAAAACCGCCCATAAAGGTTTCAAAGGGAACTCCCCTTTCAGTATGGGTTTGAGGATCAAACATCATTTCCGTATGCACTATATTTTGCGCTTTGCACTTGCACAAATAACGCCACATCAATTGATAAAAATCTTCTTCATCAACCAATACCGAAGCCCCCAAATAATAAAGATCTAAAAAGCTCTGAAGATCTTCAAAATTATAAGCAGCATGAATCTCATCGATACTTTTATAGGGTAAATCAACATGATGTTTATGACTTAACTCAAGTAATAAATCGGGCTCTAGCGTCCCTTCTATATGCAGGTGCAATTCCGTTTTCGGTAATTGTTGAATTAAATTGTTCATATTGACTCTTTTATAATTTTTATTTTTTGAGCGGAAAATGGGTTAACCAGTGCTGAGCAATTTGCTCTCGAGTACAAAGCCAAACATGCTCAAAACTTTGAATGTACTCAATAAATCGACGCAGGGCTGCCAAACGCGCGGGACGACCTATAATTCGACAATGTAGACCGATAGACAACATTTTAGGCGCCTCTTCCCCTTCAAGATATAAGGTATCAAATGCATCTTTCAAATACTGAAAAAACATCTCACCATTGTTGAATCCCTGAGGAGTGGCGAAACGCATATCATTGGTGTCGAGTGTATAAGGCACCATCAAAAGTGGTTTACTGTAATGCTGATCATAATAAGGTAAATCATCAGCATAGGTGTCTGCACAATACATAATGTCATCACGTTCTGCGATGAGTTTAAGTGTGTTAGGGCTGGTTCTACCGGTATACCACCCACTAGGCGCAGAGCCCGTGATTTTTTGATGTAGATGGATAGATGCATCGATTAACTTGCGTTCTTTTTCCAATGGCATATCTTGGTAATCAATCCAACGCATGGCGTGGCTGGCAATTTCCCAATTGGACGCTAGCATAGCTTCAACCGCTTCTGGATTCCGCTGTAGCGCCATGGTCACTCCAAAAACGGTTACCGGAACCTGAAGTTCGTTAAGCAATCGGTAAATGCGCCAGAAACCCGCACGGCTACCATATTCATATAAGGTTTCCATACTTTGATGTCTATCCGCATAGGCTTTCGCACCAATTATTTCAGACAGGAAAATTTCCGAAAATTCGTCGCCATGCAACACACAGTTTTCACCACCTTCTTCATAATTTAGAACGAATTGAATGGCAATTTTGGCTTTATTAGGCCATTTAGGATGAGGCGGAAATTGCCCGTAACCTTTCAGATCACGAGGATAAGATTGCATAGTTATTTTCCTTCTTTATCGATATTTCTCTGGTATCTCTAAGCTACAACCTTTCAATATTAAATTGATAATTGATTTGGTCGCTTCCTCAAATTCCGCCCTGTCCATCTCTTTACCTTGTAAATGAGTAATTTGCGCAGAAAAATCAGCATAATGTTGGCAACAGGCCCAGATGTTATAGAGCAAGTAATGGGCATTTGCAGTTTGAATTTTACCTTCGTCTATCCAATGTTGGATAACCTCTACTCTGCCTTCCATCCAAGCAGCATGTTGTTCTTTGTAAAAACCATATAAATTAGGGGCCCCATTGATGATCTCTAATGCGAATATACGGGACGCTTCTGGTCTAACTAAAGAAAACTCCATTTTATCTGTTATATAACGGGCTAAAACTTCCGCAGGGTCATCATCTTTTGTGGCTTCATCAAATACCGAGTTCCATAATTCTAGAATTTGTTGTAAAACTGCTAGATAAAGATTTTCTTTACTTTTAAAGTAATATAGTACATTCGTTTTAGGCAATTGGGCTCTGTCAGCGACTTGCTGAATACGAGTGCCTTTAAAACCATGTTTTGCGAATTCATGTTCGGCTGCATTTAAAATTAATTGTTTATTTGCTGCGCCTATTCGGCCTTCTTTATTGATTTTATTATCTGTCATGGTCCATTATTTCTATTATTGAAGGGAGGAGCCTTTACAGGCGTACGTCTATCATCCTTTTAACAATGTATCATTAGTTATTGGCTTTTCTAAGTCGCCATGCAAACTATTTTAAATAAAACTATCAATTACTTTCAATATAAGTTGACCAATTGGTCAGGTTTTATATTATAGGGATAGTAACAGACAATCAAAACAAAAATTCGCAATATTAGTTTGTTCAAATATTCAAGAACATTGATATTTAAAATAATGATCAACCAATGGGTAGCCGGGAAAAACTATGGTTCAATTTTTACTTAACAATGTGAAGACTGATATTGATTCAGTGGAAACGGATCTAACCGTTCTGGACTATCTTCGTGAACATCAGGGGTTGTGTGGCACGAAAGAAGGATGTGCTTCCGGTGATTGTGGTGCTTGCACCGTGGTTTTAGCGCAATTAAATGCCCAACAAGATGCCATTGAATACAAGTCAATCAATAGTTGCGTGACCTTCACTAGCGCACTGCAAGGTAAGCAACTTATTACTGTTGAGCATATATCCGACGGGAAACAATTACATCCAGTGCAATCTGCCATGGAAACCCAGCATGCCTCACAGTGTGGTTTTTGTACTCCTGGCTTCGTCATGTCGCTTTTTGCCATGTATCATCAAAACACACAACCTACTCGACACAACGTTGAATTGGCATTGTCAGGAAACTTATGCCGTTGCACCGGTTATCGCCCTATTATCGATGCTGCCCTTTCCAGTTGTGATGGGAAAGTAGCCGATAAATTCGATGAATCAGAACGACAAACCATTGAGCTACTAAAGTCTATTGAAGCCCACAACCCAGGTTTAGACGGGCTATTTGTCCCAACTTCCCGGCAAGCTCTCGGCAAACTAGTTGAAACCTATCCTAATGCGCGTTTTGTAGCGGGCAGTACGGATCTCGCATTAGAAGTCACTCAACAACTAAAAAATCTTGATTGTTTGATCGATCTTAAATTCGTTCCTGAACTAAACCAAATGACGCTCACTGATACCCATTTAGTCATTGGTGCGGCATTGCCATTTAACCAAATTGACCCCTTACTTTTGCAACATTTTCCTAGCTTAAACGAACTTTTATGGCGATTTGCTTCGGTTCCCATCCGCAATCAAGCAACTCTAGGTGGAAATGTAGCCAACGCCTCTCCTATTGGTGATATGCCACCGGTTTTATTGGCATTAAATGCTGAAATTTCAGTGGATGATGGTAGTTCCCAAAGGAAAATTCCAGCCAGATCATTTTTCCTTGATTATCGTAAAACCGCATTGCAAAAAGGAGAATGGATAGACTCTATTCACCTCCCTTTGTTGCAATCAAACGCAATACTGAAAGCCTACAAAGTATCGAAACGCATGGAAGATGATATATCTGCAGTCTGTGCCGTCTTCCAAGTCATAATTAAGGATGACAAAATTGAAAGCCTGTTTACTGGCTTTGGCGGTGTTGCCGCAACACCTGTAAGTGCCAGTGAATTTGAACAAGCTATGCTAGGCGCTACTTGGAGCTCATCAGAAACCTTGGCATTGGGTAAACAATTATTACTCAAAGCCTTCCAACCTATGGATGATGTTCGTGCTTCAGCCCAATACCGTACAGATTTAGTGGTTAATTTATGGCATCGCTTTTGGTTGGAAAACACCCAGCAAAACAATCTAATTGAAACACGGGTGGTAAATCATGCGTAAACTCATTGATCTGGAACTAGACAATACCCCTTCTGGAAAGATTGGCACATCAAGCAAACATGAAAGTGGCAAGCGTCACGTGACAGGCAGCGCCATTTACGTTGATGATAAAAATTTACCAGCAAATACTTTATTTGCCGCCATAGGTACCAGTAAGGTTGCTTGTGGGAGCATTCAACAAATGGATCTGTCAAAAGTATGGTCTAGTCCAGGTGTAGTAGATGTCATTACGGTAGACGATATCCCCGGACATACAGACATTGGCCCAGTTTTTAAAGGGGATCCCATACTCACTAGCGATAAAGTTAGCTTTAATGGGCAAGCCATTTTTGCTGTTTTAGCGACCTCTGTCCGTTTAGCCAGACAAGCCGTACTCAATGCCGATATCACCTACAGTCAATTACCGGCCGCTTTAAATACCGACGATTCTCATCAAAAACAAGATTTTGTTCGTCCAGCTCACAAGATGCAACAAACCTATTCTTCATTAGATGAACAACAAGGGCTGCATCAAATAAAGTCCTGTTTAGATGTGGGAGGCCAAGAACATTTGTACCTTGAAGGACAAGTCTCTGTGGCAGTTCCCCAAGAAGAAGATCGCATGATGATCTATACCTCTAGTCAACATCCTAGCGAAGTCCAGAAATTAGTCGCCGAAGTGTTAGACGTCTCAATTAACAAAGTGACCGTTGATATGCGTCGTATGGGCGGCGGGTTTGGCGGTAAAGAGACACAAGCGGCACAATGGGCCTGTATTGCAGCAGTTTTAGCCGCGCGTCAATCCGTACCAGTAAAAATTCGATTACCGCGAATGCTCGATATGCAAGTCACAGGCAAACGCCACCCATTCACTAATAAATACAGGGTGAACTTTAATCAAGATGGAATCATTCAATCCAGTGAGTTTGAAATAAATGGCGATTGTGGCCATTCTCCGGATTTGTCCGACGCAATAGTTGACCGTGCCATGTTTCATGTGGACAACGGATATCATCTTGGCCAAACAGACGTTATCGGACATAGGTGCAGAACCAATAAAGTCTCACACACTGCATTTAGAGGTTTTGGCGGCCCCCAAGGCATGATTGTCGCAGAAGATATGCTGGATAAAATTGCCCGGCATAGAAAACTCGACCCACTAACCGCCAGGAAACGCAACTTTTATCAAAACGTAGGGGTCAACGAAACCCATTATGGAATGCCAATCGGCCAAAACGTATTGCCTGATTTAATCGAAAAGTTGGAACACAGCAGTGATTATTGGCAACGTAGAAAACACATTCAGGAATTTAACCAGTCCAGTCCAATCATTAAGAAAGGACTGGCCTTAACACCAGTAAAATTCGGCATTTCATTTACTGCTAAACATCTCAATCAGGCTGGAGCACTGCTGCACGTATACACTGACGGTAGTATTCAAGTAAACCATGGCGGCACCGAAATGGGCCAAGGGTTACATACCAAAGTCGCGCAAGTGGTGGCCAACGAGTTTGGTTTACCCATTGATAAAATAGAGGTTACCGCTACCCGTACGGATAAAGTGCCCAACACCTCCCCAACTGCGGCATCCAGCGGAACCGATATGAATGGTAAAGCGGCACAAAATGCCTGTATTGAAATTAAACAACGTTTAGCGCCGTTAATGGTGAAGTTGTTTAAGCAACAATCAACAGAACAAAGCAGCAATGATAATGAGCAAACTGTAGGTATTGATGATGTGAAATTTATCCATCAGCATGTCTGTTTGCATGACTTTAAACTTCCTTTTGCGGAGCTCATTCAAACCGCCTATTTTGAGCGCATATCACTTTCAACTACAGGGTTCTACCAAACCCCTAAAATTCACTATGATCGCGAAACGGGGAAAGGACGTCCGTTCTTCTATTTCGCCTATGGCGCATCATGCAGTGAGGTGCTCATTGATACTTTAACCGGTGAAATGCGAGTTGAACGTGTGGATATTCTCCATGATGTGGGAAACAGCCTTAATCCGGCCATCGATATTGGTCAAATCGAAGGAGGATTTATTCAAGGAATGGGATGGTTAACCACCGAAGAATTATTGTGGGATAAAAGCGGTAAATTAATCAGTAATAATCCAGCGACCTATAAAATACCAGCTATCGGAGACACCCCAAGAACCTTTAATGTAGATCTTTACCCCCATGCCAATACTGAAAATACAATCTACAACTCTAAAGCCGTGGGCGAACCACCTTTAATGTTGGCTATCTCTGTTTGGTGTGCAATTAAAGACGCAATATCCAGCTTATCAGACTATACATTGGATCCGGAATTAGATACCCCAGCCACGCCTGAAAAAATTCTAAAAGCTTGTCAGAATATAGCGGCTTCAAGGGATGCTGATTGATGATAAAGAATCAGTGGTTTGATGGCGTTATGCATTGCGAAAATACCGCAAAAGCCTATGTGGTATTAACCGTAATGGGCTCAGTAGGTTCAACTCCTCGCCCTCAAGGCACCAAAATGGTGGTCACTGAAGATCGGATTTTTGATACCATCGGCGGCGGGCAACTTGAACATTTGTCGATTCAAAAAGCACGGGAATTACTCGCCAGTAAAAATCAAATCCAACATGTTGAGTACTTTCCGTTAGGGGCTAAATTAGCCCAATGTTGTGGCGGTGCAACCCATGTATTATTTGAAGTTTTCTGCCAACATGTAAATCAACTGATGATTTTTGGCGCCGGTCACGTGGCACAAGCTCTTGTGCCCATTATATCGCAACTGCCTTTAAATATTATTTGGGTAGATTCTCGACAAGAGATGTTTGATCAAGTCGATAAATCACAGCTTCAACTACCCGCGAATGTCAGTACCTTCATTGCTGATGATTGCGTCGATGCACTTGATGAATACCCAGCCGATTTTGTCTTGGTCATGACCCATGATCATCAGCTAGATTATGAACTAGTACACAAAGCAATCCACATTGATCATGTGCAGTATTTAGGCTTAATCGGCTCTCAAACCAAAGCCAAACGCTTCCAAACTCGCCTTACTAATCATGGCGTTAATGAACAATTGCTGGAAAAGCTAGTTTGCCCCATTGGCATTGCCGATATCCCGGGTAAACGCCCTATAGAAGTTGCCGTGTCTGTAGCCGGTCAACTGATTAAATTACTCCATAAACAAGAATCAAAGGTAACCCAAAATAGCCAAGAGGCTTGGTTACAAACCAAGGAAATTGCGAAATTACTATGACCTTAGATGAACTCAATCGATTACCTGAACCCGAAGCTTATCAATGGTTTAAGAGTTGCTGTGAATCCACTACTTGGTCAAGATTCATGGCTCAGACTCGTCCTTACACATCCGTTGAGCAGATCAAAATAGTTGCCACCGAAAAATGGCCTAGTTTAACTGATGATGACTACTTAGAAGCCTTTAAAGCGCATCCGATGATTGGCGACATTAAAACCTTAGAAGCCAAATATGCCAATACTTCAGGCTTAGCTGAACAAGAACAAGCCAGTGCCATAGGCGCAGATCCTATGGTCTTAGAGGAGCTTCATCGTCTTAACCACTTATACCTTGAAAAGAACCATTTTATTTTCATCATATGTGCTACCGGACAAAGTGCCGAGAACATGTTGGCGGCAATTAAAGAGCGCATACACAACGATACTAAAACTGAAATTGCGTTAGCAGCCCAACAACAATTAAAAATCGCTTTATTAAGAATCGAAAAAGGCCTAAACGCCTAAACAGAGAATCAATTTATGAATAGTTTATCCAGTCATGTACTTGATACCGCAGCAGGGAAACCTGTGGCTAACTTAGCGTTACATTTAACGACCCCAGATGGTAGCGTGGTGCAGGCCAAAACAGATAGTGATGGCCGTTGCAATCAATGGAATAACATCCAATTTGTCGCCGGTCACTATCAACTACGATTTTCCGTCGAAGCCTATTTAATTGAAAAACACGGCGAAAGTTTCTACCCCTTTGTTGATGTTAACTTTACCTTACCTGAAGATGGTGGACACTATCATGTGCCTTTGTTGATCTCACCATACGGTTTTAGTAGTTACCGAGGCAGCTAAATAAATATGAGTTCAGATTTGCAAGTATTTCGCAGTAGCATTCTACACTTTCCAGAAGCCACGGACTCTCCAGAGCAGAGTTACGCGTACTTTAAAGATGGATATTTGGTTACGCGTAACGATAAAATAGCTTCAGTGGGTGATTATTCATCCCTACCCGAGGAGTTTTCTTCGTTACCGGTTAATGACTATCAAGGTAAGCTATTGTTACCGGGCTTTATTGATAGCCATTTACATTTTCCGCAAACAGAAATGATAGCCAGCTATGGCGAGCAATTACTCCAATGGTTACAAAACTTTACGTTTCCCACAGAAACAAAATTTCAAAACCATGATTACGCACACGCCATGGCAGAATTGTTTTTAAGCCAATTGTTTTGTAATGGCACCACCACGGCCATGGTCTATTCCAGTGTCCATAAACAAGCCACAGATGCACTTTTTAGCGCAGCAACAGCCCATCAAATGGCATTAATTGCTGGTAAAGTGTGTATGGATAGAAATTGTCCAGAAGACTTACAAGACTGCCCAACTTCTGCTCAGCTAGATAGTGCTGAGTTAATTGAAAAGTGGCATAACAAAAATCGTACTAAATACGCTTTAACCCCAAGGTTTGCTCCTACCAGTACAGAAGGTCAGTTAGCTGCGTTAGGTGAATTAGCGCAACAATACGACGATGTCTATATTCAAACACACTTATCTGAGAATACCCATGAAATTGCTTGGGTCAAAGAGCTTTATCCACAACATCAACACTATTTAGATGTATACGATCACCATCATCTCGTTAGAAAAGGTAGCGTGTTTGGACATTGTATTCATTTACACCATGCTGAGTGGGATTTACTTGCACAAACAGACGCCACTATCGCCTTTTGCCCTTCTTCAAACTTGTTTTTAGGCAGTGGATTGTTCAATCTTGACAAAGCCAGGCAACCATCGGTAAACGTTGCATTAGCCACAGATGTGGGTGCAGGTACCTCATTTAATATGCTTAGAACGATGGGAGATGCCTATAAAGTTTGCCAGCTCAACCATAGTCAACTTTCAGCATTAAATGGCCTGTATATGATGACACAAGGAACGGCTGCAGCGCTGAATTTAGACCACAGTATTGGTAATTTAAATCCCGGAAGCCACGCAGATTTTGTCATTCTGGATCCTAAATTTAGCCAACTAAGTGAAATTAGAACAAATTCATTAATCTCAGAAGGGTCAATTGACCTACCTTCTGATGTTTTGTTTGCTTTGAGTATGTTAGCAGATGAACGCACAACTGAAGCCACATACATCGCTGGTAAAGCGGTGTTTAAACAACCCACTAGGAGCAATTAAATGGTTTGGATGGACTGGGTATCACTGTTTATTCGTTGGTTTCACGTCATCGCCGGGGTGGCCTGGATTGGTGCATCTTTTTATTTTATTTGGTTGGATAATAACTTACAGGCTCCGCCAGATTGGAAAAAAGACAAAGGTATAAAAGGCGATCTTTGGGCCGTCCATGGGGGAGGTTTTTATGAAGTGGCCAAATATCAATATGGTCCTGAAAAAATGCCTGAAACCTTACATTGGTTTAAATGGGAAGCTTATACCACCTGGATAAGTGGGTTTTGTTTACTCATCCTAGTGTACTACTTTGGCGCCTCAGCATTTCTAATCGATCCCAATGTGATGGAGCTCACCCAAACCCAAGCCATACTAATGGGACTAGGTTTAATATTTGGTGGAATGCTGATTTATGAAGTCGCTTGTCGAAGTCCATTAGGGAAAAATCCACTGGCATTTGCGTTTTTCCTACTACTATTATTAACCCTTGCTGCTTGGTTGGCCACGCAATGGTTTAGCGGTCGGGGCGCGTATATCCATATTGGTGCGCTTATTGGAACCATAATGGTGGCTAATGTGTTTCTACAGATAATGCCATCTCAACGTGCCATGGTGGATGCAGTGAAGAACAAACAAGCGGTTGATCCAAGCTGGGGAGAAAAGGCCAAGTTACGTTCAGTTCACAACAACTACCTCACCCTGCCGATCTTGTTTATTATGATCAGTAATCATTACCCCATGACCTATTTGCACGAGCAAAACTGGTTAGTGTTGATTGCGCTGTGTGTAGTTTCGGCGTGGATAAGACATTTTTTCAATTTAAAACATCTGGGTGTGGTAAAACCATCGATCTTGATTAGCGGCGCTGTCGCCATGCTGGCAATTGCTATTTGGGTCTCAGCCCCAAATATGTTTGCAACAGAACACAGCAATAATCAGAAAACACAGCAAAATACAGAGCAAGTTAGTCTAAGCCAAGTTAAACAAATTTTAGATAAGCACTGCCTATCTTGTCACTCAACCAGCCCAACTGACGATATGTTCCCTTCGCCGCCGTTAGGGCTGGTTATGGATGATTGGAAAGATGTTGAAAACAAATTGAGTGTTATCTATCAACGAGTATTTGTGACGCGTGACATGCCATTTTTAAATAAAACAAAAATGACTGACGAGGAACGTCAAATAGTCGCAGACTGGTATCTACAAAACTTAAATTAACATTTGGGGTTGTTAGTTGTGATCAAAACCGCTTTCAGCCTTAGCATGAACTGATTCAAATAAGATCCGAGCCGCTAATTTAGCGGTTCGTGCATCGATATCGTATTTTGGATTCAGTTCTGCAATATCCATTAACCGCCAATTAAAATTTAGACTAGCTTGTTGTTCACATAACCAACGTATAATCGCAATAACAAAAGGTACGGAAATTCCCAAACTACTGGGCGCACTCACGCCAGGAGCCAATGCCGCTGGAAATGCATCTAAACAAACCGTCACATAGACCTCATCAACTCCCTGCAACATGGGAGTTAACAACCCTTTAGCTTTTACCAAATCCGTATTCCATTGACAATCTTCATCCAATAAATAGCCCACTTTAAGGCTATTCGCACAATCAAATAACACCTGGGTATTCGCCCCTTTGGCCACTCCTAAACAAATATAATGAAAGGATTCACCGTCTAACTCGCAGGTTTGGGCTATTTGGTAAAAAGGTGTGCCAGAACTTGCGTGAGGTAACGGTTTTCGGAGGTCAAAATGGGCATCGAAGTTGATAATACCGATTTTTGCTTTGGGTTTTGCACGCAGATAATTGCGCAAGCCAGCATAACTCGCCAGCGCTATCTCATGGCCGCCCCCCAAGCCAATAACAAATTTAGAAGAGTTCAACGCTCCGTTAATTTGCTGTGCAAAGTGATCTTGTGTTGCTTCTAAATTGTTTTGTTGTTGCACATTTCCCAAGTCTTTAATTGAGTGATTTAGATGCCATGCAAAACTACAGATGTTAGAACGAATTATAGTCTTTCAACCTTAATTATCTACACTTAGATTGTTTAGGTTATGTGCTCATTACATACGAATATTGAGCGATATTCATTTGATGATTTCTGCTTTTCTTTCGATGCAATGAGTCACT
>NZ_BAAGTF010000008.1:0-19422 GCF_054782055.1 Aliiglaciecola aliphaticivorans | reverse complement strand
ATATTCAATAATGTCATCTTAGGTGCCTGTTTTGGTGTTTTTTTATTTTTTGGTAGAAACAAAATAACGCAATTACAGGCACTTATCTTCTTTATTTGTGGGGATCCCTCAGCCTTTAGGCCATGGAAATGTTAGCTATAACGCGCGGGGCTAAAGCACCCGCCTACAGGTTTGTAGCACGGGCTTCAGCCCGTGGAAATGTTTGCTATAACTTGCGGGGCTAAAGCACCCGTCTACAGCTTTGTAGCATGGCCTTTAGGCCATGGAATTGTTTGTTATAACGCGCGGGGCTAAAGCACCCGCCTACAGCTTTGTAGCACGGGCTTCAGGCCATGGAAATGTTAGCTATAACTCGCGGGGCTAAAGCACCCGCCTAAAAGTTTGTAGCATGGCCTTTAGGCCATGGAATTGTTTATTTATTTTTTAACGAGTATATAAAATGAAAAAAGTTTTCGTTGCAGGCCACAGAGGCATGGTGGGTTCTGCCATCGTTCGTCAGCTGACAAAACAAGGTGATGTGGAAATTGTCACTAAAACACGAAGTGAACTAAATCTTACTAGCCAAGCCGAAGTTAGCGAATTTTTTGCTAAAGAAAACATCGAACAAGTATATTTGGCGGCAGCTAAAGTAGGTGGGATCATTGCTAACAACACTTACCCTGCTGAATTCATTTATGAAAACTTAATGATCCAATGCAACATTATCAATAGTGCTCATGTTGCTGGTGTGCAAGATTTGTTGTTCTTAGGCTCTTCATGTATTTATCCTAAGCTTGCTGAACAGCCAATGTCGGAAGATGCGCTGTTAACTGGTACCCTTGAACCCACTAACGAGCCTTATGCCATAGCGAAAATCGCCGGTATCAAGCTGTGTGAGTCATACAATCGTCAATATGGCCGTAATTATCGCTCAGTGATGCCAACTAACTTGTATGGCGAAAACGATAATTTCCACCCTGAAAACTCTCATGTCATTCCGGCTCTTATCCGTCGTTTCCATGAAGCGAAATTAGAAGGGAAACCTGAAGTAGTCGCTTGGGGTAGTGGTAAGCCAATGCGTGAGTTCTTACATGTGGATGACATGGCAGCAGCCTCTATTTACGTGATGCAATTAGACAGTGCTACCTACGAAGCGAATACTCAGCCTATGCTTAGTCACATTAACGTGGGTACAGGTGTGGATTGTACTATTCGTGAGTTGGTAGAAACCGTTGCTAAGGTCACTGGGTATGAAGGTGACATCAGCTTTGATGCTTCTAAGCCAGATGGTGCTCCCCGTAAACTGATGAACGTATCGCGCTTAAAAGACTTAGGCTGGCAGTACAGTATTTCATTAGAAGAAGGGTTAGCCAGTACTTATGAGTGGTTCTTGGCAAACCAAGATAGCTTTAGAAAATAAGCTTAGTATTAAATAAGAAACCAATATGTTTTTAGACAAACCTACCTTTAGCACTGTGATTGCTAGTACGCCTTTAGTTTCCATTGATTTGGTGATCACCAATGAAAACAATGAAGCCTTGTTGGGGCAGCGCTTAAATCGCCCCGCCAAAGGGTATTGGTTTGTGCTTGGTGGGCGTATTTTAAAAGACGAACCCTTGGCTGATGCCTTCAAACGCCTAACCAAAGAAGAGTTAGGCGAGGAATTCACAATGGATCAAGCTAGTCTGCTTGGTCCGTTCGACCATTTTTATCAAGATAATGTGTTTGGTGATGAGTTCACCACCCATTATGTGGCCATTGCCTACCAGTTGAAATTAACCCAGCCTTTAGAAAAACTGCCGTTAAATAAACAACATGGCAGTTACCAATGGATGCCAATCTCTGAATTGTTAAACAACGATGCCGTACATAAACATACCAAATGGTATTTTTAAATTATTATGCAATATCCGAAAAGATATTAATGGAATAAGGGCAATTGCAGTAATAGCAGTCGTATTATTTCACTTTAATGCGATGTGGTTACCGGGCGGTTTCGCTGGTGTAGATGTGTTTTTTGTAATTTCCGGTTACCTAATGACAGGAATTATATTTAGAGGGTTACAGAAAAACGAGTTTTACGTTTTAAACTTCTACATATCTCGCGCGAATAGAATTATTCCAGCTTTGAGTTTTCTCTGTTTGATCTTAGTTATTCTAGGTTGGTACTTTCTCACTCCTATTGATTATAAAGGTTTTGCAAAACATGTTAGTAGCAGCTTGCTATTTGTTTCGAATATCGTTTTTTGGAGAGAGTCTGGCTATTTTGAGACTGCGTCACATGAAAATTGGTTGCTACATACTTGGTCATTATCAGTGGAGTGGCAGTTCTACATTATTTACCCCATTGTTCTTATTGGAATTAAAAAGTTTTTTGGAATTGGAAAAGTTAGGGTTATCGTCCTTATCGCCACAATAGCGTCGTTTCTTTTCAGTGCAATAATTACGTATAAATTACCTAATTCATCTTATTTTCTATTACCAACCAGAGTATGGGAAATGATGGTGGGCGGGATAGCGTATTTATATCCTTTAACTTTAAAATCTCATCACGCACGAAAATACATTGAGTGGTTAGGTTTAGGGCTTATAACTGCGAGCTATTTTCTTATTTCGAGTTCTAATCCCTGGCCAGGTTATTTGGCCGCATTTCCTGTAATGGGTACTTTTTTAATTATTCAAGCTCAAAATGAAAAGAGTTTAATTACAAATAATATTTTTCTTCAAAAAATTGGTGTTTGGTCGTATTCAATTTACTTGTGGCATTGGCCTATTGTTGTCACTATTTATTATTTTTCCTTACCCATGCCGTTTGTCTACTTTGGTATTATTTTGTCAGTACTTTTAGGGTTTTTAAGTTATAGATATATTGAAAATATAAGGCTTCAAAAAAAGCCTATGAACACTCTGGAATGGTTAAAATACAAGCCCTTTTACTTCGTATTTACGGGGGTTTTACTATCATGGTTAATAATGGAATCAAACGGTGCGTCGTTGGAAATGAGAAACATGACGAACGATGCAAAAGGTCTATATGTTGCGCAATTTCATTCGCAAGAATATAAGAAAAAAAGAGATAGAGATTTCAGGCAGGGTTGTAACTTCTTCGACTCTTCGGGTTCTATAGATAAAATTCGTAATGAATTGTCAGGTGAGTGTATCGAAACTGATGATTCGAAAAAAAATGTTCTGATTTGGGGGGATTCCCATGCACAAGCCCTGTCGCAAGGAGTAAGGTTAGATAAAAAGTTTAATACTATTCAAATTAATAGTTCTAACTGTAAACCAGACATCGGATTGGGTTTAAACAAAAGCTTGAGCGGTGTTCGCTATGAAGCTTGCATCAAGGCTAATGAGTTTGCTTTGGAATTTATTAAGAAAAAGCCTCCTGAGATTGTCATATTGGCGCAAGCTAACAAGCATGATGTATCCGATTTTACTTATATTGCTAATCAACTCAAAAGCTATGGTGTAGATTCCATTATGGTTGTCGGGCCCATTATTCAATTATCACTATCCTCTAGCATTCCTAAACTTATCTCCAGAATCGCTTTTGAGCCTCAGGTTAAAACTATCCCTATTGAAACCTTAAATTCCGCTATTTTAGTGACTGAAAAAAATATGACGCAAAAAGAACATGATACCTACATGTATGTGTCTTTGGTTGATTTTTTGTGCGAGAAAGAAGAGTGTATAGTAAAAGTTGATGACAATAACACACCTTTAATATTTGATTATGGTCATTTAACTTTCGAAGGCTCTCAATTTATATTTGAAAATTATCTTAAAAAAGTTTTGGAAAGTAAGTTAGTAAATTGAAGAAGAATAACATGGAGAGTAATGACTTACATAAATAGGTGTTTAATTACGCCGCCGATCAAACGGCGAAAGTAAAAATATGGCATTAAATAACTCGGTTGTTTGCCATATTTTTGATAAATTTCTTGTGCTGGTGGGAACGCCATTTCTTGTATAAATAACCACTTTTCCCTGAAATTTTTTCGCTGTTTCAATGAACGACGAAACTGATTCGATCGGCTATCTACCCTTATTAAATACGCTAATTCAGGATTTGTTGAAACACCACCAAGGGTTTCTACAACTTTATCAATGCTTTCATCTTCAAAGTGTTGGTTGGCTAGGTGAAGAGCAAATTTTGCCAGTTCGCCTAGCCCTTTTTCATCAACGCATTTTCGAAAGTGCGCCTTGTCTGAGGTCGACATTTGTTGGCAGAGTAATAGTAAGTCATATAACCAAATCAATTTAACCGTGTCACCCACATTACGATGATGCAGAAGATGTACTATGGCGTGAATGAGTCCGTGAGCTTTACAAACCAATGGAATCGACTTTAGCGTTTTGATATCTGCCGAGGTCATTAATTCATCAAAGGTTAGAATATTCTCAACACCAAGCTCGTTGCTTATTCGAAGGTGAATATCAAAATCAACGTTTAGCCCCGGACTCAAGGTTTTGCGCATTGAAAACTGGTTAATAATGGCAGTGGGGCTCCATCCTCTGGGGTTAGAAAAACACATAGACTCGAATTCACTAATAACTGCATTTTTATCTTCTATACGAATAAGGATGTCTACGTCCGCTTTGGTTCGCAACAACGGGGTCGGGTATACCGAATGGCTAAGGGCGAAGCCTTTGAGTACAACAAATTTAATTCCAGCTGCAGTAAGTTGAATCAGAGTTTGCTGAAACTGGTGTGCTAACAACTGATTACGTAAGTTTTGGTGGATTTGGAAGTCAGCTAACGAATTAAAAAGTGGGTTTTTACAGTGACTTTGCTGAAGTACCCCATAAAGTATGGCGGCTACTCCATGCTCTGTGGCTAATTCGGTTAAGGCTGTTACATCCTTGGGCTCTAATGATTGTAAATTCGTAAGGTCACCTAGTACCAACTTACTGAGTACGGCTAACTTTGGTGCAGTTTGCATGGGAGAGTTAGCCATGGGCACTGCTCTTGCGTTTTGGAGGTTCAACTAACCTTAATGCAATGGCTAACACGGTAAAAAACAGCGCCGATAGATAAAAGGTTGCCACATTATAATCGAAACTAGAGTGTAGTAGCAGCATTAACAGGGATGCTTGGCAGCCCAGTAATAGCCCTTGTTGTGAACGAGATTTGCCCCAGAATATTTTTTTCAACATGTATAGAACGGCAATACTAAATAAAAACATACCAAAAACACCTTGTGTCGCGAGCGTTTCGAGATAATCACTGTGAGCTCGTTTCGACATTTCACTACTTCCCAATGTGATAGGCTTGTAGTTATGTTGAATCAGCGGATAAGTACCAGGTCCACTGCCAAATAGCGGAAAATCGGCTATTACTTTTAACGCCACACTGTGCAGCTTCGAACGAGAGCTGTCATTAAAACCATGTTTTTCAAATCGTTCGAAAGAAACCGAATTCACAAAAACCAGCCCTAGTAGCACAAATACGCCAAAAATAGATAAAAGCGCCTTTCGTTTATTCACATTCTGCTTTTGCCAGAATAAGTAGCGAATACAAACACAAGACATAACCAGCATAAACACTAAATTGCCACCTCGAGAGTCTGTTTTTGTGAGCACAAGAAACAATAACAGCCCAGAACATAGGAGTATAAAGATACGTGAACACAGTACATAGAGCAGCGTCCTCGATAACTTACTCAGTTGTAGCTCTTTTTTACGTTTTTTGAGGTTGTCAAACATTAAACCAAGTACCAATGGAATACACATCGCTAAATAAATTGCGTATTGATTTTTGTAGCTAAAGGTCCCTCGTGTGGCTTTTTTCCAATCTGAACCCCATGGTGGAATGGCCTTTGAAAGCTGATATAAGCCATCTGTGTAGAGATTAAGGAGTGAATAGACTGCGGTCAGTAACGAAACTGCTATTAAACAGTAAACCAAGGTTGTAAGCCTAGTAGGTCTTTTTAACAAAAGATAGGTGAATATAAAAAGCAGTACCAATGAGCTTAATTCGAACCATTCCATAGCTGAAGTGCTTGACGAAACACTAATATATCCCATTTTAGTATCTGCATTTAGCTGATAAAAATACGCGCTATTTGGACTGATTTTGCTTAATACATCTATTGGAATGGAGATGAAGTAAACACATAGGTAAAACAGCCAGAAAATTAAAATTAACAGTGGTGTTTTTATCGGTTTTAAATTACTAAATAAATCAGGTTTGCTTATACTGACAATTAACATTCCAACGGCCATTATAATTGACACTAATGCGACTTCCCAAGCTAGTTCAGCACCATGTAACCACGGGGATATAGTGTGAAAGGTAATCAAACAAATAAATGCGAAGCTTGTCATCATCCCTTTTATTTTTATAGTCATTTTTTTAACATTCGTCTTATGCGATCTTGATTTCTGGAGTTTTCTATTAATTTTTCAAATGGCGCGATGTTGTTGAATTTCCGCATGTATTTAGCTGCAATATAGTCAGTATGAATGTCATTTAGTACTTGATGGAGCATGGGAAGCGCTAGCTCTTTATTTTCTAGTGTTATGTTCTCCCAATGCTGGATTATTATTGGCAATAATCGTATTTGGTTTTTTATTTCAAATCGTCCTAACGTTAGTGACTTATTAAGTGCACTTTGCCAATCCACTAAGTCAGTTTGTGAATCTAATATTGACTGGGTTAACAATGTGTAGCCTAAATAATGGGTTGGTGCGCTTTCGATAAGCCTAGTAGCATATAACTTGGCCGATTCTAAGTTGCTATTCGGCTTTTTAGTGTTAGCTAAAACTAAATAAAGTCGGCTATACAACTCATTTATTTTTAGCTCATCGATTAAATGAATTCCCACAAAAGACTGATTTTCGGCCCGTTGTAATCGTTCTAGTAATTGTAATGCTTCTGTGCAGTCTAGTTTTTGTTTACGCTCTTCCCACTGACTGATCGTATATTCAGGTTTAATAATAAGAATTGAAGAGAACAAAAATTTAAAGGCAATCATTAAAAACATGATTAGGGCGAGAAAAAGAATCAATCTACTTAATGAAGACCGCAAATTAGCAAGGGTAGGTTTTGAGTTTATAGTCATCACGGGCATTCAAATTGGCGTAGCCATTAACAAATAGCATTTGTATTTACTGTTAAAGTTTCATTCTCTACAAAAAGAGATTGTGGATTATGAATAACTAATTCGTTCACACTAGCTTCACTAATTATGTTTTGTAAACCTGTAATGCTTGGTTTTAAATCCGGCGCTCGGCCCTTTAAATTATGGCAATCAGAGGCGATCGCAAAGGCTTTGTCGTTCTCTACCAGTTCAAAGGCCATATCTTTAACATCATCCCCAAATTTACCGGTTAAGCTGCTGGCGGTAATTTGTAATGGGCACCCCATGTCTGTAAAAACTTTTAATTTGCGCGGTTGCTTTAAAAAAGTCTTATTTCGTTCAGGGTGCACTATGATAGGAATAATATCTTTTTGTAATAACCAGCGCACTAAGTTATCGCTACCGTGAGGTACATCGATACGTGGAAATTCTAATAGAAAGGTTTTTTTGCCTTGGTAAGTGCCCAGCCAGGGGATTTGCTCTTGCTGTACTAACTGCATAAGCTCAGTGCCTATGCGGATCTCGGCACCTAAGCGCAGTTCAATATCAATATTGGCATCGGCTACTTGTTGTTGAAATTGCAAAAAACGATTCGCTAAATCTGCTTTGGTATTTTCATATCGACCAAAATGAATATGAGGGGTAAGAACTTGTGTTGTCACCCCTTGCTCTACAGCCAGTTTTAACATATCTAGCGCTTCAGATAGGGTTTTGGCCCCGTCATCAACGCCCGGTAATATATGGCTGTGAATATCTATCATATTTACTACTGCATTAAGTCGCTGTGGGTTTTTCGTTTTCAGGCTGAATTACAGTACCGTAGTATTCGCCTGCATAATAATGGTCGCCGTAGTAACTCATTTTTTGCGGCTCAGCTACGGTGAGCACCGCACCAATCACATTTACATGTAGTCTTTGTAATCGTTTAACTGCTTCTTTGGATACTTTAATTTTAGTCTCTTCCGCTCTTACCGCCATGATGACGCCATCAACCTTAGTACCAACAATGCAGGCATCGCTGACTGGCAGAGTAGGCGGCCCATCCAAAATAATATGGTCAAAATGAGTTTTTAAAGACTGTAAAGCTTTGGCGAATTTTTCCGAAGACAAAAGCTCAATAGGGTTGTGTGGAATGGTGCCGCAGGGCATCACATTGAACTGTTTGTTGTCTGTTGGGTTCACTATGCATTCACCAAAGTTAACCGTACCCGCTAAAAGATCGGTTAAACCATGACGGGTTTTTATCTGAAGATTCTTTGAAATACTGGGCTTACGTAAATCCACTTCTAACAACAAGGTTTTTCCGATTTGGCTATAAGCTGCGGCTAAGTTCATGGCTAAGGTTGACTTACCTTCAGACCCTGTGGCCGAAGTCACCAATAATGTTTTCGGTGGATTATCAATATTCGAGAATTGCAAACCTGTACGTATACTGTTTATGCTCTCGGCAAATACCGACCGCGTATCTTCTGCGTATTCCATTTCAGGAATAGTGTGGGTCTCTTTTTTCTTCAACGCCATAGTAATACCTAAGGCTGGAATCTTGAGGTTCTCTTCTAGTGCATCCGGTGTGCGGTAAGTGTTGTGCAATGCTTCTTTTACAAACGCAAGCACCACACCAATAAACACCCCCATAAATACAGAGAGAGTCACAATTAATTTAACGTTAGGTTTAATTGGTGAACCAGGTACGGTGGCAGTGTCGATGATTTGTACATTGGATGCCGTAAAATCGCCGCGTATGTTTGTTTCCATCAAGCGATTAATAAAGGATTCATAGATACGACGATTATTTTCCACTTCACGTTCTAATGCAGTAAGGGTAAAGTTTGAACCTTGTAACGACTGAATCTCATCTTTTTCATTGGCAAGCAAGCGTTGAATGTTGCTAACTTGTTGTGTGGCTAGCCTGTAATCGCTTTCGATACGGTCTACTATCTTTGCTATTTCTCGAGACAAGCTGTCGCGCACACTTTTCAGCTCAGTACGGGCAGAGATCATTTTTGGGTGCTTTTCTTTATAGCGCTCAGATAGTTCATCCACTTTACTTTGCAATCTGGCTTCTTCTTTCACTAAACCACTAGCAGTGCTATTTTGTAACACTGGGCCTAAAGAGTAAAAGGCGCTAGAATTGGACGGTACATTTTTTACCTGGCCGTACAATTCTTCAGCAGTACTTAATTCAGTTTGTGCACTAATCAACTGGCTATTTAGTGATTGCAAGCGAGAGTTCGCATCTTGTTGTTGCATCGATGTATCAACCATGCCCTGTTGAATTCTAAAAGCACGAAGTTTTTCTTCTGAAGCGGTTAACTGTGCTTTTAAATCTGATGATTGTTCCGATAACCACTTTTCGGTGTTTTTCACATCGCCTAGGCGCGACTCTAAGCCAAACTGGATATAAGCTTCACCTAACGCATTAATAATATCTGTTGCTAAATTCGGATCTGTTGATTGGTAACTAATGTTAATAATTTGACTTTGTTTACCACCACTGACATTTATCCCCCCTTGTATACCAGCGGCTAGCATTACTTTAATCTCATTGTCAGAACGAACTTTTGCTGGGGGAGTTGTTTCATTCTTGCCAAATAGCGCAGCAACCTCTTGTTTTATTTCACTAATAGTGGCTGTGAATCCAGTATTTTCATTATTTTTATTGGCAAGTTGTTCTGTTTTGTATTTATCTATTAAGCCAAGCTTATTTACTACGGTTTCTGCTATGGCTCGCGACTTTATAATCTCGTATTGAGTTTCATAAAATAAAAACACTAATGCAGAAGACACATATTGATCGTCACTTCCTGCAGTGGGTTGCTGGGGATCCGCTAATATCTTTGAATTGGCTTGATAAATCTTGGGTGAGGTTGCTGCAATATAGCTTCCAATTAACACACAAACTAAAGTAACTGCTGCGATTAACCATTTAGCCCTTAAAACTGTTCGCCAATATTGGCCGAGATCTATAGTATCTTGTTGTTCTTCTATTGATTGATTAGAATTCAAGCCGTTTTGTGATGTCATGTGTTTACTATTCCGTTCTTGTTATGCAGCTTTTGTTGTTTTAAGTTTTTATGTTTTGTATTTAGAAAAAACTTTCTTCCACTGTAATTACATCGCCCGGTTTTACCGTGGCATTTAAATCCACTTTCTTACGTTCACTGTTTTGGGCTTGGTTTAATAAATAAATATTGCTTTTTGAGGCACGTTCAGTAAACCCCCCTGCTATAGTAACCGCAATCTGTACCGTCATTTTGGTTCTAAAGGGGTAGCTTCCAGGATTTTTTACTTCGCCGTTAATATAAAACGGACGGTATTCGGCAATACTTACAGACACACTGGGTTTTTGTAGGTAATCATCACCAAATAGTTTGGTTAACAAAGCTTCTACTTCAGGTACAGTTTTGCCTTGCACTTCTACTTGGCCAAGTAGTGGTACAGAGATAGTGCCTTCGTCAGTGATCTGAGCTTCTTTAAGGCCGAGTTCGGGTTCATCAAACACCGTCACTGAAATTGAATCGCCAGTGGATAAGCGATATGTGCTCTCGCTGTCATCGCTTTGCGCAAATAAATTTGCACTAAAGCCCATCCAAATAATACTAATGAACAAAAGAATAGAGTTTTTCACGTGATAGTTCCTTTTCAATATCGGTAAATTGGCTAATTGATTAACCAATCTACGCCGAGCATGTAAATATTCGAATCATAATCGTATACAGCAAAATCTGAGCTGCGTTTTTTGTGAGTGTAATCAATATATACTTCTACACTACGTTTTAACGCATAGGTGTATTTCGCAGATATAGAGCTAAAGCGAGCGCCATTATTCAGCGGGTTATCAATATCATCTTTGCGGTAATTAAAGTTGAAATCAATCTTGCTTCTAGCACTGAACCCATGGTTAACCCCAAAAGAATAAGTTTCACTAATAAAGCTGGACAAGCCTTGTATGGCGCTTTCTCGAGTAGAGCGTTCGGCGCCTAATTTGATACCTGTATAGGTATTGGGCTTCCAAACCATATCCAGGTAATAGGCAAGGCTAGATATGTCATCCAACAGTTCGTCATCGTAATTGATATCTTGGTAACCTATTTTAAAAATACCGGTGGTTTTAGCAGTGGCTGCCCACTCCACCCCCGCTAGGTAGCGGTATTGACTTGATGAAGCGTCAATCAACCTATTACTTTCATAGCTCAAATCGTTTTTGCTTGCTTCCAATAAAAGCCGAGTTTTTGGTGCTATCCTGTAAAAAAACGTGCCGGTGAGTTCGTTTGAATCGTAATCCCGAAACGATTGTTCGTTGTTGCCATATCGAAGTTTAGCTGCATCATAAGCAACTTTAATTTGCCCTTTGCTCTTAATGGTGCCATAGGTGCCAGCAACTTTAACTGAAGTCGTTGCTATTTCATTAAACTCTTCTAATACAGTGCCTACAGCGTTTGATGTGCCGGGTTCTTCAATTTTATCACTGTAACCTAGGGCGAATTCTGAGCTGAACTTAGCGGTATGTTTATATTGGCCTTTTAGAGATGCTTCATGTTCGGCATAGCTTAAGTCACTTAAATCATTATACTGACGATAGTTGCCCTTATATTGTGCGTCGAGTTGCACGGATTCATAAAGTTCGGTCAATTTTAGTGCAGGAACAAGTTGTAGAAACTCATCAGACAATTCCTCAGAGCTGCGAAATACATTATCTTCCTGGCCAATATTTGCGCCAATAACAGCAGAAAAGCCTTCATTTTGCTGTGCGTTGGCAGAATGAAAATGCGCCAAAGCAAAAAGCATCAAAATAAGCTTGGGGAATGATTTCTGTGAATTAGAAATCATAATATTTAAGTTAATCATACAGCTCTTTCCATAAACTCCGGTCTTCCTCTCAAACTCCGTATTGCCTGATTTCAGAGAGGATTCCTGCATTACCACAACTAAGCAAGTCGATTAACGCATAATTGCTGTGGAAAATAGCAAACCTCAACGCAAAAATATAGATTAATCAGCAATTAAATTTTTGTGACGCTACCCTATTTGTCGCATATATAGGGAATTAGTCTCTTTTCCGTTTTTGCTAATGGCGGTGAGCGTTAATTTTCGCTTACTCAGTGTTTAGCGACTACTGCCCAAGAGTAATGCACATTTCGCACCAAAGTTGTTCTTTTTTTAGCCTCAGTAACAATATGCAGAATTTATTGATACTGTGTTAAACTTAATTGGGTTCAGTAGTTGCAATGAATTCTGTATTTAACGCACTTTTTTTAGGTTTATCCATGTTACAACGTTTTGTTACAGCAATAATGATAACCACCTTGCTTTTAAGCCAAGGGGTTTCTGCGTTGTCGGTGGCGTGTGATATGGAAAATATGCCTGAAATGAGTGGAAGCTCAATGAGTTCAGAAGCTATCTTGGTGCAACAGCATGCTTCTCATGGGCAAATGAACCACCATGAGATGAGTTCTGACAGCAAATCGAACATGCAATCCTCGCAAGATTGTTGCAATAAAACCTGTGATTGCGAACACGGTACTGCATTTTCCGCAGCCTTGTTTGCGGCCAATCCATTCCCAGATTCAGTGATACACCATCAAAAGGTTATCGCCGAGCAATTCAGGGCCCTAGATGCCCACACCTCAAATTTAATCAAACCCCCAATTATTTAATATCCCCAATATAGATCCGCCCTTTTTTCGTCGCACGGGGTTTACCCTATGCCCCTGTAGCATGGCCTTTAGGCCATAGAAGGAATCGATCTCGGGCCTTGTAGCATGGCCTTTAGGCCATGGGTTGTGAAGGCCATGGGGTTTCCATGGATTATTGATACCCCTTTTTCGCGGGGCTAAAGCACCCGCCTACAGGTTGGGATTTGCGATTTGTTTCGCGGGGCTAAAGCACCCGCCTACAGGTTGGGATTTGCGATTTGTTCTCGCGGGGCTAAAGCACCCGCCTACAGGTTGGGATTTGCGATTTGTTTTGCGGGGCTAAAGCCGCCGCCTACAGGTTTTCGAATTACATTATGAATAGAGTTTTGACATGTTTAAGCTTAATTATCTAACCCAGATTTTAATTGCAGGTGCTTTTGTGTTTGCGCTGCCTGCGGCTCGGGCTGCCGAACGGCAGTTAAGGCTGGGTGATGCGGTGCAATTGGCTATCGAAAATGATCCCTGGCAAAGGGGCAATCAATTGCAACGTCAGGCTTTGTCGTCACAAAGCATGGCGGTTGATACATTGCCCGATCCGGTTTTATCCATGGGTTTGCTTAATTTGCCAACCAACGGGTTTGCATTTGATCAAGAAGCTATGACCCAACTAAAAGTGGGTATTGCTCAACAATTTCCCCGTGGCGACAGCCTGGCTATTCAAAAACGTCAGCTTCAACAACTTGCTGCCAAGCATCCGTTTATGGCCCAGGATCGCAAAGCACAAATAGCGGTTACTGTGTCGCAATTGTGGCTTGACGGCTATGCAGCCCAACAAAGCATTCAATTGTTACAACAAGACAGCGCTCTATTTGAGCAGCTAGCACAAACCGTGGAGTCGCAATATGCCTCTGGGCAGAAGCGCACTCGTCAAGAAGATGTGGTAAGAGCCAATGTTGAGCTGGCGCGTCTGCAAGACCGCTTAACCCAGTTACAAAGTGATAAAGAGACAGCCATGGCAGCGTTGTCACAATGGCTGGCTATAGAGGATATGGCTGGCATTGTTAACAACGACTTTGAATTTGTATTGGATCAAGGGGATGAAAGGCTGTTATCCACAATTGAAGCTAGCCAAAAAGGGGCTTTCGATCGCCAATATTATGGGCAGATACTGTCTAACCACCCCGCGGTTCAGGCATTAAACCAGACTATTTCGGCTGGGCAGATTGGCGTTGAACTAGAGCAACAAAAGTATCAGCCTCAATGGGGAGTGAACGCCAGTTACGCTATGCGCGCCGATGATCAGGCTGGGCAGAGTCGTGCTGATTTCTTTTCCATTGGCGTTTCTGTGAACTTGCCTTTGTTCAATCATCAACGCCAAGACAAATCGGTTCAGGCGGCCAAGTATCAAGCTGAATCTTTAAAAACCGAAAAACGTTTGTTGCTGCGCACTATGTTGTCCCAACTCGAATCCTTGTTTACCCAGCGCAGACGCCTTGATGACAGGTTACTTAATTACGACATCACTATTTTACCAAAAATGCATGAACAATCAGAAGCCGAACTTACCGCTTATACCTCTAACAACGGTGAGCTTGAGGAGGTGATGCGGGCCAGAATTACCGAATTAAATAGTCGATTAGAGCGGGTGCTAATTGCCACCAAACATCAAAAAGTGAATGCTCACTTACGATATTTCTTCGAGCAAGCCAAGCATAGTGAAAATCAAATTGAAACACTGGTTTTAGGAGTACAGCAATGAGCCAATCAGATAACCAATCAACTCAGCACACAAATAAATTTAAACCCCTGCTTTGGCTTCTGGGCGGTTTGCTTGCTGGAATCGTGGTAACCAGTTTGTATTTCAGCACCGCTAAGCAACATCATTCTCAGCCCGCTACAAATGGTTCCGATGGAGATGCAACGAGTGCTAATCAACAAGAGCCTCTGTATTGGGTGGCCCCCATGGATCCGAATTTCAAGCGCGACAAACCCGGTAAATCGCCCATGGGGATGGATTTAGTCCCTGTGTATGCGAAAGACGCTTCAGTTAAAAATGACAGTCCGGGGACGGTTTATATTGCGCCGAATATCGTCAACAATTTGGGAGTGCGAACGGCGAAAGTAACAAAATCTGCTATCCAAGTTCCCATTCAAACCGTTGGTTACGTTGGTTATAACGAAGATGCGTTGATCCACATTCATGCCCGTGCCCAAGGTTGGGTAGACAAACTTTATGTCACCGCCTCTGGTGAGCCAGTGGAGAAAGACCAGCCACTGTACGCCCTTTATTCACCTGAGTTAGTGAATGCCCAGGAAGAATATCTTCTTGCGGTAAATCGGGGAAACAAGGTGCTAATTAAGGCAGCTTTGGCTCGTTTAGAGGCCTTGCAAATGCCCGACCAGGCCATTAGTAGGTTAAAACGCACGGGAAAAGTGATGCAAAGTGTCGAGTTTCGGTCTCCTCAAGGGGGTGTGGTAGATAACTTAAATATCCGCGAGGGCTTTTTTGTGAATCCAGAGCGCACGCTAATGTCGATTGCGTCCCTTGATGATGTGTGGGTGGAAACCGAGGTGTTGGAACGCCTGTCGCCTCAAGTGGAAGTGGGGTTGCCGGTAACCATGAGTTTGGATTACCTTCCCGGTGAAAGCTGGCAAGGGATGGTGGATTATATATACCCCACCTTGAACGCGCAAACTCGCACGCTGCGCGCGCGGCTAAGGTTCAGCAATCGTCAGCAAAAACTCAAGCCGAATATGTTTGCTCACGTGATGATCCACAGCAAACCGAGTAAAAACACCTTGTGGGTTCCAAGTGAAGCGGTGATCCGTACCCGTGAACAAAACCGCGTGGTGCTCGCCTTAGGTGATGGCCAATTCAAATCCGTGGCCGTAACACTCGGCATTGTCGTTAATGACGGCGTTAATGGACTGGCACAAATCCTCGAAGGTTTAGAAGAGGGCGATAGCATCGTCACCTCAGCGCAGTTTTTACTCGACTCCGAAAGCAGCATCACCTCCGACTTCTCGCGTATGACAGCCATACCAAATAATCAAGACACCCATGTAAACCACAAACAAGACAGCCATGCTAAACACGGCGATTCCAGCGGTATGCAGAACATGGACAGCCATGCTATGTCGGGTATGAATAATCAAGACAGCCATGCTAAACACGGTGATTCCAGCGGTGTGCAAAACATGGACAGCCATGCTATGTCGGGTATGAATAATCAAGACACCCATGCAAACCACAAACAAGACACCCATGCTAAACACGGCGATTCCAGCGGTATGCAGAACATGGACCAGAACATGGACAGCCATGCTATGTCGGGGATGAATAACCAAGACACCCATGCAAACTACAAACAAGACACCCATGCTAACCATACTGAAAAGCCTCAGGGGATGCAGCATGATTGAGAAGTTAATTCACTGGTCCATTCATAATCGATTTTTTGTGTTGTTATGCACCGCAGTGATGATTGGGGTGGGTGTCTATAGTGTGAAAAATACACCCGTTGACGCCATTCCCGATCTGTCTGACGTGCAGGTGATTATTAAAACCAGTTATCCAGGACAGTCACCTCAAGTGGTGGAAGATCAGGTTACTTATCCCATTACAACGGCCATGTTGTCGGTACCAGGTGCACAAACCGTGCGTGGTTTTTCGTTTTATGGTGACTCTTATGTGTATGTGATTTTTGATGATAAAACCGATCTTTATTGGGCTCGTAGTCGAGTTTTAGAGTATCTGTCACAGGTTTCTCCACGACTGCCTGATTCCGCTAAGCCGCAACTAGGACCAGATGCCACTGGAGTTGGTTGGGTGTTTATGTATGCGCTAATTGATAAAAGTGGGCAGCATGACATCAGTCAATTACGTTCGTTGCAAGACTGGTTTTTGAAGTTTGAGCTACAGACGGTGTCTGGAATAGCTGAAATCGCCACGGTTGGCGGTATGGTTAAGCAATATCAGGTAACCATTGACCCAGACAAACTGCGGGCTTACAACATTCCCCTTAGTCATATTCAAACTGCCATACGCCAGGGCAATCAGGAAGTTGGGGCATCGGTGATTGAAATGGCCGAAGCCGAATACATGGTGACAGCCACAGGTTACATAACGGGGATCGAGGATTTGCAATCAATTCCCCTGGGGTTGAATAGCCAAGGGACAGCCCTGCAATTGCAAGACGTGGCCGATATCCGCTTAGGTCCACAAATGCGACGGGGGATTGCTGAGCTAAATGGCCAAGGTGAGGTTGTTGGAGGCGTGGCGGTGATGCGCTATGGTGAAAACGCGCAAAAAACCATTGATGCACTCAAAGCCAAATTACAAAGTTTGCAAGGCAGTTTGCCCTCGGGGGTTGAAGTGGTGACCGTTTACGATAGGTCGGAGCTGATCAACCGAGCGGTGGATAATTTATGGAGTAAGTTGGCTCAAGAGCTGATTATTGTGGCTCTGGTGTGTGCGATTTTCTTATTTCATCTGCGCTCTGCCATTGTGGCGGTAGTGAGTTTGCCGATGGGGATTTTGATTGCATTTGCCGTGATGTATTGGCAGGGAATTAATGCCAATATCATGTCGTTAGGGGGAATAGCCATTGCCATTGGAGCCATGACTGATGGTGCTATTGTGATGCTGGAGAACTTGCATAAGCACATGGAAAAAACGCCCTTAACTGCACAGAATCGTTGGCAAATAGTGGGGAAGGCGGCGTCTGAAGTAGGGCCGCCGTTGTTTTTCAGTTTACTGATCATCACCGTGAGTTTTTTGCCGGTGTTTATTCTAGAAGCACAAGAGGGACGTATGTTCGCCCCCCTGGCCTATACAAAAACTTATGCCATGGCAGCATCAGCGGGCTTGGCTGTCACCTTAATTCCGGTGTTGATGGGGTATTTGGTGCGCGGTAAAGTCCGCAGTGAAGCAAAAAATCCACTCAATAGGGCATTAGTAGCGGTTTATATTCCGGTACTTAAACTGGTGTTGCGCTTCCCTAAGATCACTCTTTTGTCGACGTTATTGGTGGCATTAGTTGGTTTTTATCCCCTTAGTAAAATTGGTAGTGAGTTTATTCCACCATTTGATGAAGGGGATTTGATGTATATGCCCACCACTTATGCCGGATTGTCCATTGGTAAAGCCCGCGAGATATTGCAGCAAACTGACAAATTAATCGCCTCTATCCCTGAGGTAAAAAGCGTGTTCGGCAAAATCGGTCGTGCTGAGACAGCCACAGATCCTGCGCCTTTGACTATGATTGAAACTGTGATCCAACTAAAACCGCGGTCACAGTGGCGAGCAGGGATAAGCACTGAAGATTTGCGCAAAGAGCTCGACCAAGTGGTGCAGTTACCGGGGTTAACCAATGCGTGGGTCATGCCCATTCAAACGCGAATTGATATGTTGGCTACGGGAATTAAAACCCCGGTGGGAATCAAAATTGCCGGGGCGGATATTCAGGTTATTCAACAAATCGGTCAGGATTTGGAAAAACTCCTCTCCAACATGCCCGGCACTGCATCCGTTTATGCCGAAAGGGTGGCTGGTGGGCGATATATCAAAGTGGATATCGATAGGAAAAAATCCGCACGTTACGGCCTTAATATCAGTGATGTGCAACAGGTCGTAGCTACCGCGATTGGTGGTACAAACATCACGCAAACGGTGGAAGGATTAGAGCGCTATCCGGTGAATGTGCGCTACCCACAATCTTATCGAGACTCGCCAGAAGCCTTGCAATTACTCCCCATAGTGACTGCAAACGGGCAACGAATTGCACTCGGCGATGTGGCGGAAGTGTATATTGAAGACGGACCGCCTGGGATTAAGAGTGAAAATGCGCGGATCAACGGTTGGACCTACATCGATATTGCAAACATCGATGTGGGCAGTTACGTAGAAAATGCCAAAGCCCTGGTGGCACAAAATCTAGACTTGCCAACGGGCTACAGTTTGCAATGGGCCGGACAATACGAATACATGCAGCGCGCCACCGACAAACTCACTTACGTAGTGCCACTCACTTTGGCAATTATTGTGCTGTTGCTGTACATCAATTTTCGAAATTTTACTGAAGTGATGATCATTATGGGCACCTTGCCTTTGGCGTTAATTGGTGGAATTTGGCTGCTCTATCTACACGGATTTAATTTGTCTGTGGCCGTTGGTGTCGGCTTCATAGCTTTAGCTGGAGTTGCCGTAGAAATTGGCGTGATCATGTTGGTGTATTTGAATCAAGCATACCAATCTTTGCTAGACAGGCATGTAAATGCAGAGGCATCCCCTAACATGGACAGCCATGTTAAAGAGCCCTCTACCAGCCACTGCAATGTGGCCAAATCCGAGTTAATTGAGTCAGTTTTAGAAGGGGCCGGAAAACGAGTTAGGCCGGTGATTATGACGGTAGCAACGGTAATGATCGGGTTGTTGCCTGTGATGTATGGCACAGGCACTGGGTCGGAAGTGATGAGTCGCATCGCCGCCCCCATGGTGGGTGGCATGGCAAGTGCATTGTTATTGTCGTTATTGGTTATTCCGGTGGTCTTTTATTTATGGCGAAAACACCAACTAAATCTGTAGCATGGCCTTCAGGCTGTAGGCTCCCCACATTTTTTATACACATATTGTTTCCTTGAGTAGCGCATTTTGCGCTGCTAGGAGCATTGCTGCTGTGACTTTAAAACGTTTATGTAGCAATATCCGTTGAGCTAAAAAG